>NZ_AP018449.1:2511712-2835924 GCF_003966895.1 Methylomusa anaerophila
CAATGGCCAAGCCTGGAGAGCGGCTGCTTATGGAACAATGGAGCTTCTTTGAAGAACCGCCGCAAGAGTCTCAGGCCCTGATGCAGCAGCTTTGGGGCAAGCAAGCCGGTGTTCACGGCATTCTTACCTATTTTACCGGCGCAGTCCCGACGGCGGAACAGGCAAAGACCTATCTGGGCCAGGAAAAAATTGATCGTTATACGTTAACCCCGCGCGAAGGCGACTATATTCTGTTTATGCCGGGAAGAAATCCCGCCTACTGGTCCATTCGGGGCATAGCGCCGTTTCAGGATGAACAATCCCGGGTGGAAAAAAATAAAATGAACGCTACCCTAAAAGCAGCTAACCAAATTTCAGCAAAATGTCTTATATTACGAAACCAAATTCCTTTTGTGGCGGTTGATTCTGTTTACCGTGGTTATCGCCTGTACCAGGTGGGCGATGTTAAACACATGACCCAGTGGCGGGGCCGGTCTGAAGATGGCTGGATCGCCGGCGAGGCGACAGCCGCTATCATGCCGCGGGAGGGGAAGCCGGTTGTGGAATTTGCTGTAGAGGTTCCCCAGGCCACAGTACCGCAAAAATTAAGCATTTTTGCCGGGAACGACCTTATCGCCCATGAAACCTATACGAAAGCCGGCAAGTATAAGGTTCTTGTTCCTACAGACAAGCTGGCGGGGAAAGACAGGCTGGTGGAACTGCGCTTTGTTGTTGACAAAACATTTATTCCGAAAGATTTGGGAATTAATGAGGATACCAGGCGGCTGGGAATTATGCTGACTGAGATTCAGTAAGGGGATAAATTGCTGCAATTGTAATAATCAACCTGGGGCAAAATAACTCCCTAATGCAGGATTTTTCTTGAGATTGTAGAAATAATCATAAATCTGTAAGATATATACATTGACCCTTCGACACTTCCGGACTAAGAAAAGGTGATATTTTGCGTATTGGTGTAGATGCTACTGTTTTGTCTTACGGCAAGACGGGTGTGGGACACTATGTGGAAAACGTATTGGCGCAACTTGCCAAAATAGACGCCGCCAATGAATATGTGCTGTATTCCAATCGGCCGATCGGCTGGCAGGCGGACAATAGCCGGTTTCAATATTCGATTGCCGATGTTCGCTATAATAACTGGTGGATGCAATGGACGCTGCCGGGACTGCTGAAAAAAGATAAAATTGATTTGTTTTGGGGTGTGGGTTTTCGCATCCCTTTTGAACGTTCCGGCCATTGTTTGCGAGTGGTTACCGTCCATGATCTGGTGTATCGGATTATGCCGGGCACCTTGCCCTGGAAACAGGCGTTGCATCTGCGAACTCTGATGCCTTTGTACTTGTCCTGCGCCGATCATGTTATTGTGAATTCCCGGCATACCTGCAACGATCTTTTGACATATTATAATTATCCGGCCGAGAAGATTACTGTAACCCCTTTAGCCGCTGATCATTCATCCGCTCCGCCGCGACTTCCGGCGCAAACCCAGGCGGTTATGGCCAAGTATGGGATTCAGCCGGGTTATGTGTTATACGTGGGGACTATTGAGCCGCGCAAAGGGCTGGACACACTTTTCCGTGCTCTTTCTCTGTTTCGGGAATCAGGCAGTGAGCTTCCCTGCCTGGTATTGGCGGGGAATATTGGCTGGAAATCCAAGCCCATCATTGATTTGGTGGAACGGCTCCAAATCAGGCGGCAGGTTACTTTCCTTCGTTACGTGCCTGATGATGATCTCGCCGCTCTCTATCGGGGCGCCAAAATTTTCGTCTATCCTTCTTTATACGAAGGATTCGGTTTGCCGGTGCTGGAAGCCATGACCGCCGGCGTACCCGTCATTACCACGAATTCATCCTCTTTGCCGGAAGTAGGCGGTGAAGGAGCGCTGTACATTAATCCCGGCGACCATGTTCAGTTATACTCCTTCTTGCAAGAATTGCTTGGCAATGAGGCCCTGCGGCAAAAATATCAGGCTAAAGGCCGGCAGCAGATCAAAAAATTCTCCTGGGAAAACACTGCCGCGAAGACTTTGGACGTATTTCACAAGGTCTTTCGGCAAAGATAAAGAATCCAAAAGGTATGACAATTATGAAGAGTTTAGGCATAGACGCCAGAATGTGGCGGCACTCGGGAATTGGCGTTTATTTGCGGAACTTGTTGCCGCGAGTGGTAAACAAGCTGCCGGAAGTATGGTTTGTGATCATGGGCGACGCCGGGGCGCTAGCCCTTGGCGGGCAATTGGACAGAGAAAATGTTTCCCTGGTAAACTTTTCTTCTCCTATATACGGCCTGCGGGAACAATGGGAATTGCGGCGGCGCCTGCCCCGCTGCCTGGATGGATTTTGGTCGCCTCATTATAATTTCCCGTTGTTTTTTGGCGGGAAAAGATTAGTAACTGTCCATGATATGTGTCACCTGGCGCTGAAACAGTTTGTCCCCGGCTTCCACAGGCGTTATTATGCCCGGCGGATGTTGACGCAAGTCGCCAAACAGGCTGACGCCATTATCTGCGTATCGACCTTCACCAAGGAAGAGTTCAACAAATACGTAAAAGTGCCTCATCAGCGGATTTATACGGTTCATAACGGCGTGGACGAATTTTTCCTCGCTTCCGCCACGGCCATGCAATCTCCTCCGGTTCATTATCCTTATATTTTGTATGTCGGCAATGTAAAGCCCCACAAAAACTTGCCCACATTGCTGCAAGCCTTTGTCTCGCTGATGGGAGAAATACCTCATAATTTAGTGGTCGTCGGCAAAAAAGAAGGATTTATAGCGGAAGATCAGAAAGTCCTGAACTTTGCCGCCGGCTACGGCGGCCGGATTGTATTCACCGGCGAAATTGATCAGGAAACCTTAAAGCAATATTATTTGCATGCCGCTATGCTGGTTTTTCCGTCTTTATATGAAGGCTTTGGCTTGCCGCCGCTGGAAGCCATGGCCTGCGGCTGCCCGGTTATTGCCTCGCAAGCCGCTTCCTTGCCGGAAGTATGCGGTCAAAGCGCTATATATTTTAATCCTTTCGCGCCGGCGGAACTGGCCTGTAAAATCAAAGAGCTGTTGAACGATGAAAGAAGGCGGCAATTGCTGCAAGGGGCCGGCAGGAAAAGAGCAGGTCAATTTTCCTGGGACAAGTCGGCGGCAAGGACCGTCGATGTCATAAAAGAGTTATTGGACATAACGTAGTATTGATAAGTATTGCTAAAAAAACAAGAGGTACTGAGGCTTATGAAGGAAGAAACTTGCCCCGCGATTGCTTTGGCCGTACCCAGCCTAAACCAAGGCAAGTTTTTGCGCTCCTGTCTGGACAGCATTCTTGCCCAGCAGGGCGTACGGTTTAAAATAGCCTTAATGGACGGCGGCTCTACGGATGAAACCCGGAAGATTATTGCGGAATACAGTCCACGGCTGGCTTATTGGCGTTCCCGGCCTGACAATGGACAGGCCGCTGCCATTAATGAAGGCATCGCCGCTTTAGGGGCTTGCGATTATGTGGGCTGGCTCAATTCCGATGATATACTTTTGCCTGACGCCTTGCGGAAAATGGCCAAACTATTGGCTGACCGGCCGCAAGCCGGCGCAGTTTACGCCCAAGGACTGATAATTGACGAGGACGGCCGCAAACAGGCTGATTATCCTACCCAGGTCTTTAATAAAGCCCGGTTTGCAAAAAATTGTTTTATCTGCCAGCCGGCGACGCTAATCCGAAAAACCGCCTGGGATGCGGTCGGGGGACTGGATGTTGAATTTCATATGTGCATGGATTATGATTTATGGTGGCGGTTATTGGCGCAGGGAACGCTGGAGTACCTGGCGGAATATACCGCTTGCTCCCGGGATTATGCAACGACCAAGACGCGTACGGCTCAACTTGCCAATGTCCGGGAAGCCCAGAAACTGCTGCACCGGCACTGCGGTCAAGTTCCCGCTAATTGGATATTGGAAGAAGTCGTATGGCAATGGAAAGAAAAAAAAGAAAAGAAACATGGTCGGCCTAATATTATGGAAAAATTGGCTTTAGTGGTGGAATTTGCCTTGGTTTACGCCAAAAGGCGCAGTTTAGGTGAAAGAGGTTACTTGCCGTGAAGACCGCGATTATTCATGATTGGCTGGTTAATTACGCCGGAGCGGAAGCCGTGTTGGCGGAAATGTTAAAAATTTATCCGGGGGCTGATATATTTACTCTGGTTGATTTTCTGCCGGCGGAAGCCCGGTCTTTTTTACAGGGCCGCACCGTATCAACATCCTGTATCCAGGCATTGCCGGCAGCAAAAAAATATTATCGCAACTACTTGCCGTTAATGCCTTTAGCCGTCGAACAATTTGACCTTTCCGGCTATGAATTGGTTCTGTCCAGTTCTCACGCCGTAGCCAAAGGAGTGTTGACAGGTCCCGGTCAACTCCATATATCCTATGTCCATTCTCCCATGCGCTATGCCTGGGATTTGCAGCACCAATACCTTCAACAGGCCGGACTTACCTCGGGAATTAAGGCCTGGCTGACCAAATGGCTGCTTCACCGCCTGCGCCTGTGGGATGTGCGGACAGCTAACGGGGTGGATCTTTTTATTGCCAATTCCCGCTTTATCGCCCGGCGGATATGGAAAATCTACCGGCGTAAGGCCGTCGTCATATATCCGCCCGTAGACACGGAAAGCTTTTCTCTCTGCGAAGACAAAGATGATTATTACATTGCCGCCAGCCGGCTTGTTCCCTATAAGCGGATGGACCTGATTGTGGAAGCCTTTGGCGAGATGCCGGACAAGCGGCTGGTTGTCATCGGCGGCGGTCCCGACGAAGGGAAAATACGCCGCAAACTCAGTAAAAATATAACCTTTCTCGGCTATCAGCCGAAAGAGAAATTAATTAGCTGTTTACAGCGGGCCAGAGCCTTGGTTTTTGCCGCGGAAGAGGATTTTGGCATCACTCCCGTTGAAGCTCAGGCTTGCGGCGCGCCGGTTATTGCTTATGGCCGCGGCGGCGTTACGGAAAGCATTATCGGGGATGGCGGCGCCGGCCGGCCAACAGGCGTTTTTTTCAGCGAGCAGCGGATCGACAGCCTGAAAAAAGCCGTACAGCAATTTGAGGCGCGCAGCGGGGAATTTAGTCCGCAGGCCTGCAGCCAAAATGCCCTGCGATTTTCCCGGGGCAGGTTCCGGCAAGAATATGAAAGGATTGTGGACGTGTCTGTGAAAAGGCATGCCGGGGAAGGAAACATCGATGATGGTTGGGAATGCTTTGCGGCAAATGATTAAAACCTGTTGGAATTTCCGGGAAATGATATTCCAGTTGACCAAGAATGAAATTGTCAAGCGGTACAAAGGATCTTACGCCGGTGTTCTGTGGTCGCTGCTGACGCCGTTGCTGATGCTGGCCATTTATACCTTCGTATTTTCTTTTGTATTCACGCCCCGCTGGGCAGTGAACCATAGCCAGGCTTCTTCTTCCTTTGCTTTGGTACTTTTTTGCGGCCTTACGGTTTTTACTATTTTTTCCGATGTGATTGCCCGGTCGCCCGGGCTGATTACGGGCAATGCAAATTATGTAAAGAAAATAATCTTTCCCCTGGAACTGCTGCCGGTGAGCATAGTTGGCTGCGCCGTATTCAATAGTTTATTCGGTTTTGGCGTATTGCTGGCGGCTCAGTTTCTGCTTCAGGGCTTTATCCCCTGGACCGCCGTCTTTCTGCCGGCGGTACTGCTCCCTTTTATTTTGCTGACAATGGGATTTTGCTGGCTGATATCCAGTCTGGCGGTTTATTTGCGGGATATTGAAAATATAGTGGGCTTCGCCCTCACCGGTTTGATGTTCATGAGTCCGGTTTTTTACCCCCTGGAATCCATCCCCCGGAAGCTGCAATGGCTGTTTTTCCTGAATCCCGTGACCTACGCTGTGGAAGATGCCCGCAATGTGCTGCTTTGGGGCAATCCGCCCAACTGGGGAATATGGGGCCTGGAATGCGGCGCCGGTTTGCTGGTGTTATTGCTCGGTTATATGTGGTTTCAGAAAATCAGGGAAGGTTTCGCTGATGTTATGTAGTCATGTAAAGGTGTGAATATATGAACAACCAACAAAGTGTTCTGGTGCTGGACTCGGTAGGCAAACGGTACAGTCTGTATGACAATCCCCGGGACCGGCTGAAAGATTTACTTTTTTCTTCTCTGGGGAAAAGTTGGAAAAGTTATGGCCGGGAGTTCTGGGCTTTGCGGGATGTATCGCTGCAGGTTGGCCGGGGGGAAACTCTGGGTATAATCGGACGCAACGGCAGCGGTAAAAGTACATTGCTGCAGCTTATTGCCGGTATCATAAAGCCCACTGAGGGACAAATCCGGGTCAGGGGAAAAGTTGCCGCTTTGCTGGAATTAGGCAGCGGCTTTAATCCGGAATTTACTGGCAGAGAGAACATTTTTCTGAACGGCGCCCTGCTCAATATGTCCCGGCGGCAAATGGCGGCAAGAATGGACGATATTGTTAGTTTCGCCGATATTGGCCATTTTATTGACCAGCCGGTGAAATTTTATTCCAGCGGCATGTTTGTCCGGCTCGCCTTTGCCGTGGCCACTTCCATTGACGCCGATTTGCTGCTGGTGGACGAGGCTTTGGCGGTCGGCGACGTATTTTTCCGCCAGAAATGCTATCGCCGGCTGGAAGAACTCCGCCGCCGGGGGATGGCGGTTATTCTGGTATCCCATGCCATGACGGAAGTGCAGGAATTCTGCCGGCGTACTTTGCTGCTGCACTATAGTAAACAGGAGTTTTTAGGGGAGACGCTGGAAGCTGTAAATCGTTATTATTTGCTGGCGGCAGAAGGGGAAGGAGCGGCGGATACGGCTGACGACAGCCTGGCGGCCGCCGGGGGCGAAGGCCATGAGATCCATCAGGCTTTAAATACCCGGCCAATGGAGCCGGCCGCCATAGCCTGGCCGGAAAACGGTTTTTTGGATATGAGCCAGGTTAGCGGCATTATTACCAATGGTGAAGCGGAATGTACCGCTATCGCCATTTGCGACGAGTTTGGCCGGGCCTGCCGTCTTTTTACCCAGGGCCAGACCGCCCACATATTTTATGAATTTAAAGCCCTCGCCGGCCTGGAAATACCGGTTGCCGGCATTACTATCCGCAATGATAAAAATATTATCGTCCATGGCAAAAATACGCTGCAATATGATACGCCGGTTCCCGCCAATATAGCTCAAGGGCAAAGAGTGCGATTTCATCATGAACTGCAGCTTTGTTTAGCGGCGGGAGAATATACTCTCGAGATTGGATTCTGTTCAATGAGGACCGCAGACTATGCCCGCCGGTCCGCCATGTCCTCCGTGCAGCTGGGCAATGCTGTTTCCCGCAGCTGCGTTGTCGGCAATGCCGGCGTGTTTGCCGTCAGCATCAAAACCGGGCGGAAACCGGTGGAACTAACCCACCACGGGATTTGCGACCTGCCGGGAAACTGCCGGCTGACAGCGCTGCCGGCGGCGGGGGACGGTGCCGCCCTTGTCTACCCGGAAACGGCCAATACCCAGGAGGACTTGTATGACATAGCTTATCGCTGGGGCTGGGAAACCCCGGCCTTGCGGGAATTGGTCCATTTGTGCTACAAAACTCCTGATTTTGCCGACAATGCCCGCCGTTATTACCAGTCGGCCGAATTTCAAGCGGCGATTGCTTTCCTGACTGACTTAAAGAAAGCTCCTGCCCCGGCGATTCATGTCCTGGATTTCGGCTGCGGCAACGGGATTGCCTCCTACGCATTAGCCCGGGCCGGATATACGGTGACCGGCATCGACTCCTCCCAGGGGGAAATTGCCGGTCTTTTGGCCGCGGCCCAATTGCAGGGCCTGGACCAAGTCCAATTTTCACTCCAGCATTCGCAAACAGAAAAACTGGCATTTCCCGACCGGTCTTTCCATATTGTCTGGATGCGGGAAGTGCTGCATCATATTCATGATTTAAGCGGTTTTCTCGCCGAGACAGCCAGAGTCCTGAAAGATGACGGCATTGTCTGCTGCTTCCGGGAACACGTGATTTGGAACGAGGAACAACGCCGCGACTTCTTTGCCACCCATCCCTTTTATCCCATAACCAAAGACGAAGGCTGCTATTACTTGCAGGATTACTTACAAGCTTTTGCCGCCGCCGGCTTTGTAATGGAAAAAGTTCTCGATCCGGTGAGCAGTGTAATTAACACTTATCCCGGTCCTTGCCAGCCCAATGCAGTCTTTGACAGGGAAAAAGCCCAAGCCCGCAGCACCGGCAATGACTTATTTTCCTTTTTTGCGCGCAAGCCCGGGAGGTGGCCATAATTGTTTAAGTTGTCTGCGTTGTTTGATAATATTAAAAATAGAATTCGTCAGGAGCTGCGGACATTTCTTTTTCCCCCGGCTTCCCCCGGCTCGCCCTGTCAGGCTGCGCGCCGGCTGGGCGCCCGGATTGCGGTGGGGGACGACACCTTATTGCTGGAATCCGCCCAGTTTCGTTTTGACGTGCCAACTCCCGACAACCGTCAATATATTTCCATTGGCGAAAAGTGCGTTATTGGCGGCAACTTTATTTTTGAATCGGCGGCGGGAAAGATCTCTGTAGGCGAGAGAACCTATATCGGCGGCGGCGTTAACTTAATATCCCGGGTTGGCATTTCCATTGGCAATGATGTAATTATTGCCTGGGGCTGCTATGTTTATGATCATAATTCCCATTCGCTGCACTGGCAAGATCGCCGGCAGGATATTGAACAGTTTTCCCAGGACTTTAGGCGGCACCAATGCGGGATTATCAATAAAGACTGGTCCACGGTAAAGGCTAAACCGATAATGATTCAAGATAAAGCGTGGATTGGTTTTGAAGCAACAATACTCAAAGGCGTAACTATCGGCGAAGGCGCCATTGTCGGGGCAAAATCCGTTGTTGTCACAGATGTGGAGCCCTGGACGGTGGTGGCGGGCAATCCGGCCAGATTAATCAAGCGGCTTAGCCCCGAAGACCGGTAGACCGGCAACAGCATTTGTTTTGTATAGCCGTCAAGGAGGATGGAAGGGATGAGCGATAACCTTAAAGTA
Organism: Methylomusa anaerophila; assembly: GCF_003966895.1. Lineage (NCBI taxonomy): Bacteria > Bacillati > Bacillota > Negativicutes > Selenomonadales > Sporomusaceae > Methylomusa > Methylomusa anaerophila. Next base: position 2,520,763 of record NZ_AP018449.1, read on the forward strand.
GGGATACCTTTGGTCGGGGGCCGCGCCTGGATGGGCGGCGTTTCCTATATTGAGCTGCTGGTCAAGGCAGTCCGGGGATTAACGGAATCTGAGCGTCCCCACTTATATATGATAGTGACAGAGGAGACGCTGGCGGAATATCCCCTTTATCAGCCGTTGGCGGCTTACTATGACGGCATTCTCTATGTCGGGGAGCAGTCCGCCGCCGTGGATGACGCCATCGACCGTCCTTACCGGCAGTTTCCCGATACCGGCCAACTGTTCTCTTTTATTGACTTTTACTTTCCCTGTGTATTGGATGTGATCCCAGGAGAAAATTGCGCCGCCTGGATACCCGATTTCCAGCATCGCAACCTGCCCTGGCTGTTCACCGACCAGGAGCGCCGCCTGCGGGACGAAAAAATAGATAAAATTGCGGCCCAGGCTAAGCTGGTTGTCTTTTCCAGCAATACCGTTGGCAATGATTTCAAAAAATATTATCCCCGGTCGCAGGCTGACTGCCGTGTGCTGCCTTTTTATTCCTATCCTCAACCGGAATGGTATCAGGGAGAGCCGGCGGCTATTCAGACCAAATATGATTTGCCGGACAAGTTTATTCTTTGCTGCAATCAATTCTGGCTGCATAAAAATCATCATCGCCTGTTTGCCGCTGTGGCCGCCTGCCGCGGCCGCGGCCAGGACATTCAATTGGTATGCACCGGCTCAACCCGGGATTATCGTTTTGCCGATTATTATTCTTATTTGCGCCGGTATCTTGCCCGGTTGAGGATTGAAGACAACATCCGTGTTTTGGGCTTTATTCCCCGGGAAGATCAAATCCAGTTGATCCGCCGCAGTCTGGCCGTGGTCCAGCCGTCTTTATCGGAAGGCTGGAGTACGGTAGTGGAAGACTCGCGGGTTTTGGGAAAACCAATGCTGCTGTCGGATATTGCGGTGCACCGGGAGCAGAATCCCCCCTATAGCTCCTTCTTTTCGCCAAATGACAGCGAAGACTTGGCCGGGAAAATGACTGACCTTTGGGAACAGAACCAGCCGGGCCCCGATCTCTGCCGGGAAAAGGAGGCCGAAGAAGCCGCTGCCGGTCTCGTGCGGGACTATGCAAAGCGGTTTGGCGAAATTGCCGCAATCCCGCAATGGAATCCTTCCCGGCAAACGGCTCCTTCTATAAATATTTCCGGTCCAACCGCGGCAAGCCAAGTCCAATATCCTATAGAATTCGATGTTCCCCAGGCTTTGAACCAAATGCTGTCCCATATCGGCAATGAATGCATTCAGTTTCTGCAAATATTGTATCAATATATTTTCCCGCCGGCGGTCATTGTCCAGTGGCAGTGCGGCTTGGGCGAGGGGGTCCATGTGCTGAATCTGGCCGGATACCAGGCGGCGGGAGTGGAGCCTGAACCCCAGGCATATGACATGAGCCGGGTGATTTTTTCCCAGCCGGTTTACCCGTCTTTCGCCTCCTGGCGCCAGGCTGGCGCCAATGCCCTGGACGCACTGGTTATCAATCTTCGGCCCGGTCAGGACCTGACCGGCCGGCAGGAGCTGACTGACGTTATCCAACAGAACTTAAAGGCTGACGGCCTATTGGTGTTGTTCGCCGCCGGGGACCAGTTGCCAAAGCTGGAGGGCGCACTGGTGGAGTATGGCTTTTCCTCCCGCCGGATCGAAGCAGGGCCGGAACCAGGGAGAAAATTGGTTTTTGCCGCCCGCCGTCCTTTGGAACCAGTTAGTGCCGAACAAATAAAAGACCGGCTGCTGATGACGGAAACCGGCGCCCTTTTACAGGTTATGGCTGAGTCGCTGGCCCAAAGAAGGCTGCAAGCCTCCCAACTGGCCGAACTCCGGGAGCGATTCGCCGAAAGCGAATTTGACCGGGGTGAGCGGCTCAAAATCATAGAACGGGTGGGCCGGCAGCTGCAGGAAAGCGAGGCTGACCGGGCGGCCAGGCTAGTCGTGATTAACGAACAGCTAGTCGTGATTAACGAACAGAATGAAACCATTGCCAAACTGCAGGCCAAATTGAATAAAATCAGCAGACACTGGCTGATAAGGCCATTGCTGAAAATTCCTTCGCTGCGGCGGATTTTTGAACCATAAATCATAAGGGAGGCGGGCCGGATTTGAAAATTGCCATAGATGTTGTGCCCATACGCACAGACGGCCAGGTCGGCGGCGCTATGCACGTAACCATTGAACTGATCAAAAAACTGGCGCAAATGAATGATAATGATAATGCCGTGAAGATTGTGCTGCTGACGGCGGCATGGAATGACCAGGCTTTCGCCGATATTTTTTCCCGGACAACCGTGGACCGGGTTATCGTTGCGCCGGCGGATAATCTTGCGGCGGCCGGCGGCATTCGGGACAAAATGCGGCGTTTGATTCAGCGTTTGCGGCGCCGTCCGGTCCGCAAAGGGCTGCTCCGCCGGCTGGGGGTTGACTTGCTCTTTTGTCCCATGAGCGCCGTTACCTTTTATGAGGACGGAATACCTGCCGTCAGTACCATCCATGATATCCAGCATGAATATTATCCCCAGTTTTTCGATCCCCAAGAATTGTCTCACCGGCGGGCTTTTTATCAGGAAATTTGCGCCAAGGCCAGCGCCGTAATTTGTGTTTCAAAATATACTAAAGCTACTTTTAAAGAAAAATATGGTTTTCCCTCCGAACGCATGTATGTAGCTTATAACGGGGTGCAGGAGCGGCTGCGGCTGCCGTCGCCGGAACAGCAGCAAGCCATATTGGCGGCAAAAGGAGTAGGCGGCGATCCATATCTTTTTTACCCGGCTAACTTTTGGCGGCATAAAAACCATCTTATGCTGCTGACCGCCTTTTCCGCCTTTTGCCGCAAGCATCCGGAAATCGAAATAAACCTGGTCTTTACCGGCGCTCTGCAGGAGGAAAATGCCATTATCAAAGACGCTGTGGAACAAATGGGACTGACGGATAAAACCCGTTTTCTCGGCTATCTTGCCGACGAAGAAATTGCCGTCATTATGCATCACTGCGCCGGTTTGATTTTTCCCAGTCTGTTCGAGGGCTTTGGCATTCCCTTGGTGGAAGCCATGAACTTTGGCAAGCCGGTGCTGTGCGCCAACACCACCAGCCTGCCGGAAGTCGCCGGCGATGCAGCCCTTTATTTTGACCCCAGAATACCGCAGCAAATGGAAGACGCCATCTTCAGCCTCTTAACGGATTCGTTGACCCGGGAAAAATTGTCGGCTAAGGGGCGTGAGCGGGCTTCCCTTTTTTCTTTGGACAATATGGCCGGGCAGTATATGCAAGCCTTTCAGCAAGTGCTGAAACAGACCGCTCCGGCGGCATCCTGCGGCTAAAAGTATTTATCAAAGTATTTATCTATATAAAATCTAAAAAAGATTTACATTAGGGACTATTTTCTTTTGGTTAAATGTGGTATTTTTAAAATATACTTATTCTTTAACCAAAGGAGCAGGGTTACACATGGAATCCTTAGATAATCGTCTAATTGCAGTAAATCATGCAATGAAGAATTGTAAAAACCGACGCCTGTTTGAGCGCTACCAAACCATAAAACTTTACTTGGAAGGTTATGATGTTCCTCAGATCGCCAAAATCACCGGTCGTTGTTTGAAAACAGTCTACAATTTTCTCAACGCCTATCAGACCGGTGGCCTTAAGGCCCTTGCAATGAACTTCTCTCCTGGCAGACCCTCTTTTCTTACCAAGGAACAAAAACAAGAAATTCTTGATGTCCTGATCCATAAAAGACCCGAGGATGTAGGTTTTCCGGCAGAGATGAACTGGACAGGACCCATCCTTAGAGAATGGATAATTCGCACCTTTAATGTAGAATATTCTCGAAGTGGAACCAATGTATTATTGCACGAACTGGGCTTTACCTGTACTCGTCCAACCTATACTCTTGCTCATGCTGACCCAATTCAACAAGAAGAATTCAAAAAAAATGGGAAACCCTGAGAGCCGATCTTTTGCATGACAAAGTTGATCGTATTTTGTTTCAGGATGAATCTATGATTCGGGATTATCAGGCTATCGCCCGTACTTGGTTTCCAAAAGGGCAGCAACGCATTATCCCAACTTACGGTAAGCATCAAGGTATTAAACTTTTAGGCACGCTTGACTATGAAAGCGGCGAAATCTTTGTAATCGAAAGTGACCGTTATGATGCCGAGGTCTTTTTGTCCTTTCTACAGCAGATCCTTTTGAAGTATCCAGGGGAAAGAATTGTAATCATTCTCGATAATGCCAGAATTCATCATGCCAATCTCTTACAGCCATTCTTAAAGAGTAACAAGGATCGTCTTACCCTTGTTTTTTTGCCGCCTTACAGTCCCAATCTTAATCTAATTGAAGAATTCTGGGGCTGGCTCAAGCATTCTTGTATCTACAACGTTTTTTATCACTCAACCAATGAAATTCGCCAAAGGATTCAAAGGTTTGTCGCTCAAATCAATCAAATGCCTTTAAAGGTCATTGATAGGTTGTGTTGTTCTTTGTAAATCTTTAATAGATTGTATATAGGAGTATTTATTATGAAATTTTCCATCATAACGCCATCTTACAACCAGGGAGAATTTATCGAAAGGACCATTTGCAGCGTCCTTAATCAGGGAATTGACGACCTGGAATACATCGTAACCGACGGCGGCAGCCGGGATCAGACTGTAGACATACTGCGCCGCTACGAAAACCGGCTTCGCTGGCTGTCGGAGCCGGACAAGGGACAGACCGACGCCATTAATAAGGGCATTCGCCTGTCTACCGGCGACATCATCGCCTACCTTAACTCTGATGATATATATTATCCCGGCGCCCTGGCCAAAGTCCGGGACTACTTTGCGGCTCATCCGGCAGCAATGATCTTATACGGGGACGCCGACCACATCGATGAAAATGACAATGTGATCGAACCCTACTACACCGAACCCTGGGACTATCAGCGCCTTTTGGATGTCTGTTTTCTCTGCCAGCCGGCCGTTTTCTGGCGGCGCAGCTTAATGGCGGCGTATGGGTTGTTTGATGAAAATTTGCAGTACTGCATGGACTATGAATACTGGCTGCGGGTAGGCGCCGAACAGCCCATGGACTACCTGCCGGAAAGGCTGGCGGGTTCCCGCCTTCACTCCCGGACCAAGACGCTGGGAATGCGCCGGAAATGTCATGAGGAAATGGTGGTTATGATTTATCGCAAGACCGGGAGGCCGCCTATCCGGTGGCTGTACAACCTGGGACATGTGATCGCCGAAGACAAGGGACTGGTCCGCCACACCGCCGCCCAGGAAATGCGTTTTATCCTGGAGGTAGGCAAAGTATTCATCCGGGAACACTGGCGCTTGACCGGCGGGCTTCCCTGGCGGGAAATGCGGACCATTGGCGGCTGGCTCAAAAATACCTATGGCCGGTGGCGCAGGGAGAGGGAGAAATTTTCATGAAGATTGGCTTTGACGTAAGCCAGACCGCTGAGAACAAGGCCGGGTGCGGTTTCTACGCCGACCAGCTTATTACGGCCCTTACGAAAATTGACCGGGAAAATCAATATTTGCTTTATCCTACTTTCTACGGCTACCGCCACCCCGATTTTCGCCAGGCTGCCTTTCCCCGGGGCAATCCCAATGTCAAAATGCTGCTGACCGACACCGCCGGCTGGGAGATCAACCGCTGGTGGGATACGCCTCAGCCCCGCAGCCGGCGGCTGGGCAATCCGGATATTATCCATTCCAACAATTTTTCCTGTCCCCGGGATGTGGATTGTAAAACCGTCATGACCATTCATGATCTTGCCTTTATGGAACTGCCGGATCTTACCACCGAAGCCAACCGGCTGGTCTGTTTCCAGGGTGTTTTTGAATCCTCCCTTTACGCCGATTTTCTGATTATGGTCTCCGAGTCGACCCGGCAGGTGTATCAGCGGCATTTCCCCCATTATCCCGCCGCCAGGATGGCTGTGGTTCATGAAGGGACCCGGAACTCGATCCAGCCGCAGACGCCGGAGTATTGCCGCCGCCTTTTGGACAAATTAAATCTGCAAGCCGACGGCTTCTGGCTGGGGGTAGGCACCGTGGAACCCCGCAAGAACTACCGCCTCCTGGTCCGCGCCTATGGCGAAAGAGTGAAGCAGTATGGCGAGGAGCGCCTTTTGTGCATAGCCGGAGGCAAGGGCTGGCTGGAATCGGATATCGGTGAATTCGTAAAAGCCAACGGCTTAGAAGATAAAGTCCGCTTTTTGGGTTATGTCACCGACGAAGAACTGTCGGTGCTGTATACAGCCTGCTTTGCCTTTGTATACCCCAGTTTATATGAAGGCTTCGGCCTGCCCCTGGTGGAAGCCATGTCTTGCGGCGCCGCCGTCATTACCAGCCAAACCACCAGCATGCCGGAAGTGGCCGGCGACGCCGGGCTGCTGATCGATCCCTGCTCGGTGGAAAGCCTCTTCCAAGCCATGACCGAACTGGCCGGCAGGGAGGATTTGCGCCGACGGCTTCAGGCCCGGAGCCGGGAGCGGGCTCGCTTGTTTTCCTGGGAAGCGGCCGCCGCCAAGGTGCTGGACTGCTACCGCCAAGTGATGGATATGCCGTCCTGGTATGTCCGCGCGGCAGCGCCAACCCAATAGAAAAGCTGGACAAATCATGATATACTATATTCTAATATGTAGTAGCGCAAGAACCCAATAAGTGGATGGTGGATAACGAATATGGAAAAAGTTGCGTTAATTACGGGAGTAACCGGGCAGGACGGCGCTTTTCTGGCCGAATTCCTGCTGAAGAAAGGCTATATCGTTCATGGCGTCAAGCGCCGCAGTTCCCTGTTCAACACGGAGCGCATCGATCATTTGTACCGGGACCCGCACGAGACGGATGTACGGTTTTTTTTGCATCACGGCGATTTGACCGACTCAACCAATCTGATCAGGATTATTCAGGAGGTACAGCCGGACGAGATATACAATCTGGCGGCTCAAAGCCATGTGCAGGTCTCGTTTGAGGAACCGGAATATACGGCTAATGCCGACGCGTTAGGCACCTTGCGCCTGCTGGAAGCCTTGCGCATTCTGGGATTGACGGATAAAACCCGCATTTACCAGGCTTCCACCAGCGAATTGTACGGCAAGGTCCGGGAGACGCCCCAGAAGGAAACAACGCCGTTCTACCCCCGCAGCCCTTATGCGGTGGCCAAGCTGTACGGTTACTGGATTACCGTCAATTACCGGGAGGCTTATGGGATATACGCCTGCAACGGCATACTGTTCAATCATGAATCGCCCATTCGCGGCGAAACCTTTGTCACCCGGAAAATTACCCGGGCGGTGGCCCGCATCAAGCTGGGCCTCCAGGACACCCTCTATCTTGGCAATCTTAACGCCAAACGGGACTGGGGCTACGCCGGCGATTACGTGCGGGCCATGTGGCTGATCCTCCAGCAAGACCGGCCGGATGATTATGTGATTGCCACCGGCGAGACGCATGCAGTGCGGGAGTTTGTTGAACTGGCCTTTAAAGCGGCGGGCATCGACATAAAGTGGGAGGGGAACGGCATTGACGAAACCGGCCGGGATGCTGCCGGCAAGGTACTGGTGCGGATTGACCCGCGCTACTACCGGCCCACCGAAGTGGATCTTTTGCTGGGGGACCCGGCCAAGGCCAAGGCTCAATTGGGCTGGAGCCCGAAAGTATCCTTTAAAGAGCTTGTTGCCATGATGGTGAGGGAAGATTGCAAACGGGCGGAGCGGGATATTCTCTGCAAGCAGCATGGTTACGCTGTCGCCGACTCATTTGAGTGATAAAAAAGCAAAATACGCCGGCAAAGGTCCATTCCGCCCTTTACCGGTGAAAGGCGGACATGCATGAAAAAACGAGTCCTTGTAACCGGCGCCGGCGGTTTTTTAGGCCGCTATATTTGCCGCTATTTTCTGCGGCAGGGATGGACGGTGGCCGGGGCGGGCCGGGGAAAATCCCTGGATTTGGGCGGCCGGGAAAGGGAAATGGCCGCCTACTGGTCCACAACCCTGCCTGATCCCCGCTTTGCCGGTCTGGTGGCGGACTTTCGCCCCGACGTTCTGGTTCATTGCGCCGGCGCCGCCTCGGTGGTCGGCTCGGTAGCCAGCCCTTACGAAGATTTCGGCGCTTCCGCCGGCATCTGCGCTTTTACGCTGGAAACGCTGCGCCAACAGGCGCCGGCCTGCCAATTTATCCTTTTGTCCAGCGCTTCGATTTACGGCAACCCTTCCTCCCTGCCGGTGGCGGAGACCGCTCCCCGCCGGCCTTTGTCGCCTTACGGGTATCATAAAGCCATCTGCGAACTGCTGGTGGAAGAGTATGCTGCCGTGTACGGATTACCCGCCGCCGTGCTGAGAATATTTTCCGCCTATGGGGAAGGTCTGCGGCGGCAGGTGGTATTTGACCTTTGCCGCAAGTTTTCCCAACCCGGGTCCCGTTCCGTGACCCTATACGGTACAGGCAGGGAAACACGGGATTTTATCCATGGGGAGGATGTGGCCGCCGCCGTAGGCTGTATAGTCGCCGCCGGCGCCGGGGGAGTATACAATATTGCTTCCGGCTGCCAGACCGCCATCGGCGACCTGGCCGCCATGGTCAGGGAATATCTGGGCAGTGATAAAGCCATTGGCTATACCGGCGCGGTCCGCCGGGGGGAACCCCTCTGCTGGCAGGCTGATACCGCCAGGGCCCGGTCAATGGGTTTTACCCCCGCCGTCGGTTTGGCGGACGGGGTCAGGCGGTACTGCGACTGGTTCCGGCGGCAGGAGCAGCTATAAATCCTGCCCAACACCGGGACCAATCTTTGCAAAAGCAGACCTCCATGCCAATATATTGGGCAGCACAAGGGATGAAAATGGAGAACGTTTAACCGCAGAGGCGCAGAGAGCACAGAGGAACGCGGACGGTTTTATGATTTTATTATTTGCTTCCTCTTCGTTATTCTTTCTCTGTGGCCCTCCGTGTCCTCTGTGTCTCTGTGGTAAGTGGTAACACCCACTTATAGAAGTGGGTGTCTTCGAAATCGGATAAACCCGGGAAAGAAGGGAGTAGAAATGCCAAATGAACCCGGCGATCTAGATAATCTGGATATGGTAATTGAGCAAACTCGAAAATTGTTTAGAAAATTACCTCCTTCCATTCGGCCCCAAAAAGGTTATCGTTCAGTAAATTCACGTACACCGGAAGAAGCCAGGGCGCTGGCCAGGGCAGTTTACTTTTCTGTAAAAAAAGCCGAGGAAGACGGCTACATTACAAAAGTACCGGGGGGGTATAAGATGCAATGGACAGCCGCGAAAAAATAATAGATGCTGCAAAAAATGAAAACCCTTTAAAAAGGCAAATGCATATTGCGGCAATAATATCCACTGAATTAAGTAAAAAAGGTACTAATATTGTAATGGTTGGCGGATCAGCAGTAGAGTTTTATACTGTAGCCAACTATTTGACGCGGGATATTGATTTTGTTGCCGCGAGACCTGATAGTATCAAAGAAGTAATGACTGAACTAGGTTTTAGTAATGATGGGGGAACATGGTATCTGGCCGACTCTCCTAATGATGTTGTGGTGGAATTTCCTAAAGGCCCTCTTGATGGAAGTTGGGACCGTGTCCAAATTGTATCTGGTCCAGATGGAACTTCCGTAAAGGTTATCAGTATTGAAGACATATTGGTTGACCGTGCATCTGGCGTAAAACATTGGAATGATTCCGATGAATGGGTCAAATATATGATGGCTGGACATTACGACAAAATAGATTGGGATTACCTTAATAAACGATCAAAAGAATTACAATGTGACGAAATAATAAATAATAGCCGGAAATGGGCAAGAGCACAACGAGAACACTTTATAAAAACATTATCTGACCCTCAAAAGTGACATATTGAGGATATTTTAAACAACTGTTTTCGGGGTAAGCATTGCGATAATTGTAGAATCTTAGGAATGAATTTAACAAAAAACAGATTTTATGTAAAAATAACTGTAAAAAGTATGAACTTTGTATAATTATTAGCAGGGAATCTGGCTGTAATGGCGAATATATGCAATTGTTAAGGGAAAACGGGCTGTCGGCAAGGTTGGATGCAAATGCATAGTGTGAATTCAGGCCGGACAACAAAAAAAAAGTTCATAACCCCCTTTCTTTTTTGGAAAAAATGTGTATATAATAGAAGGGGGACTCGTTATGAAAAACCCATCCTTTTTCCTTTTGCGGCATGGTTTTCTGATGAATGTTTTCCTTGTGCGGAGGTGATTGTTGGTCATTTTTCTGTATGGGTTTTCATAATTTAATATAAAATTTGTTTATTTTTTATTTATTTAAAGGAGGCAAAATAATGGCTTTATCCACTACTACGCTTACAGTAGCCGAAGTGATTACCAAGGCTGCTTCGACAGACTCCTGGGTCATCTATGGCAACACTGGCGGTGAAAATATTACCGGCAGTGCGTTTGCTGATACCTTATACGGTTTAGCGGGCGCCGATACGCTTGTTGGCGGCAATGGCGACGACTTGATTGTCGGCGGCACTGGCAACGATACGCTGACTGGTGGCGCTGACGACGATACTTTCCGGTACAGTTACGGTGATGGCAATGATAGTATCGCTGATTTCGGCGTTGCGACTGATGTAGACATCTTGCAATTTACCAATATAGCGCTGAGCAATATTAGTTTTAACGCTCTTACTGCGGGTGCTGCTCAGAATATCACTATGACCGGCGGCGCGTCTATTCGGATTACAAATGATGCTACTGCTAATAATGGTAATATGAAAGTTATCACTAGCGATAAAACCTTCAAACTTTATTTAGATAATGACGGTGCCCCCGGCGTTGTTGGTGGGTCCAGCCTTGCCGATTTTGTTTTGGGCGGTATCGGCGGTGGTTCAACATTGATTGGCGGCACAGCCGGTGCGGATACTTTGCAAGGTCAAGCTGGCAGCGCTGGTGATGTTTATGTTTATCGCAGCGATTTGGCGAAAGTCAACGCACTTGGCGCCAACGACACCCTTTCCGCTGCTGTTCTAAGTTCTGACGGCACGACTGCGAACAATACCGCTGTGGAAATCAATTTGTATGACACTAAATACACCGGCGTGGAAAATGTTGTTGGCGGTGGCGGCCGTGATACCTTGCGTGGTTCCAGTCTCGCTGAAACTTTGGATGGCGGCAACGGCGGCGATATCCTTTGGGGCGGCGCCGGCAACGATTCGTTGACCGGCGGCGCGGGTAATGATACATACTGGTTTGGCACCGGCGACGGCTTGGACAGCATAGTGGCAATCGGCGGCGGCGGCGCTGATGGTGCTACTGATGCTGACGTATATAATTTTTACGATTCTACCTTCTCAGATTTGAGCTTTGCTTATAACGGCGCAGACTTGGTGGTTACTGTTGGCCCTGTAACCAATTATGACGCACTTAATATTCAAGCTTATAATAATGCCGCCACTAACGGCGCTAAAATATTCCAAACCAGCGACCTTACTTTTAGACTGCTTGCTAGCAGTGCTGGGCCTATACCTACAGGTACTACCGCAGTTGAGTATGTCCGCGATTTCGTCGGTGCTGGTGGTGTACCTCTTCTTGACGGCGGCGGCGGTGCCGATACTGTGGTCGGCGGCGACGCCGGCAACACATTTGCTTATTATGCCGATACCGCCAGATATATCGGCGGTTCATCCACTCTTGACGTACTGACTGCAGCTACTTCTGCTGACGGCGTGGAAATTAACCTGTATGACACCAAATACAGCGGTATTGAGAAAGTGACCGGCAGTACTCATGCCGATACCCTTCGCGGCACTAGCCTTGCTGATAGCCTTACTGGTGGTGGCGGTGCCGACAATCTCTGGGGCGGCGCCGGTAACGATACACTGACTGGAACTGCCGGAGCTTCTGATACTTACTGGTTTGGAACTACCGATGGAAACGATACGATTACAGCGGCTGGCGCTGATGCCAGTGACTATATCTTCCTTTACGACGTATCCGACGCCCATGCGCAAATCACCAGCATGGGCATAGAAGGTGCTGACTTAGTTCTTCACTTCACCGGCGGAGCAGCGCTTACTATCGCAGGGTGGACTCCTGGCGGCAGTGCAAATCGTTTCCGATTCGAAGGCAATGAATTTACCTGGCAGATTACTGATCCGACTGCAGCTAATGCTTGGGCCCGCGTTTAATTTGTTCTTTCTGGAATTTCTGGAAAATTGATTTAAAAAAGAAACACAACGCGTTAGCGTTGTGTTTCTTTTTTTGCACCCATAAGCGCGGGCGGCTGATGCCGGCAGGGCCTGGTCAATGGGTTTTACCCTTTTGCTGAAGCTTCGGATTATATAACTTAAGTTTATTTTGCACTTTAATGAGAATATTCAGCCCTAATCCGATTAATTCATAATTATTAGAAAAAATACATTTTTCATCATATAAAAGATTTCTTAAATATATGACGGCTTTTTCGCTGCCGATCACTCCCAGCGCTTCAGCGACAGCCCTGCGAATGTAAAAATCCAGGCTCTGGTCTTTTAGGGCCTCCAGCAAAGGCTCCACGGCTTTTTCGCTGCCGATCGCTCCCAGCGCTTTAGCGACAGAAACACGAATGGAAGAATCCAGGCTTTGGTCTTTTAGGGCCTCCAGCAAAGGCTCCACGGCTTTTTCGCTGCCGATCGCTCCCAGCGTTTTAGCGACAGAAGCACGAGTGTAAGAATGCAGGCTCTGGTCTTTTAGGGCATCAATCAAAGGTTCCACGGCCTTTTCGCTGCCGATCGCTCCCAGCGTTTTAGCGATAGAAGCACGAATGTCAGGATGCAGGCTCTGGTCTTTTAGGGCAACAATCAAAGGCTCCACGGCTTTTTCGCTGCCGATCGCTCCCAGCGTTTTAGCGACAGAAGCACGAGTGTAAGAATGCAGGCTCTGGTCTTTTAGGGCATCAATCAAAGGTTCCACGGCCTTTTCGCTGCCGATCGCTCCCAGCGTTTTAGCGATAGAAGCACGAATGTCAGGATGCAGGCTCTGGTCTTTTAGGGCAACAATCAAAGGCTCCACGGCTTTTTCGCTGCCGATTGCTCCCAGCGTTTTAGCGGCAGAAGCACGAATGGAAGAATGCAGGCTCTGGTCTTTTAGGGCAACAATCAAAGGCGCTACGGCTTTTTCGCTGCCGATCGCTCCCAGCGCTTCAGCGACAGAAGCACGAATGTAAAAATGCAGGCTCTGGTCTTTTAGGGCAACAATCAAAGGCTCTACGGCTTCGCTGCCGATCACTCCCAGCGCTTCAGCGACAGCCCAACGAATGTAAAAATCCAGGAGTTCGTCTTTTAGTGCCTCCAGCAAAGGCTTCACGGCCTTTTCGCTGCCGATCGCTCCCAGCGCTTCAGCGACAGAAACACGAATGGAAGAATGCAGGCTCTGGTCTTTTAGGGCAGCCAACAAAGGCTCCACGGCTTTTTCGCTGCCGATCGCTCCCAGCGTTTTAGCGACAGAAGCACGAGTGTCAGAATGCAGGCTTTTGTCTTTTAGGGCAGCCAACAAAGGCTCCACGGCTTTTTCGCTGCCGGTCGCTCCCAGCGTTTCAGCGATAGAAGCACGAGTGTCAGAATCCAGGTGTTGGTCTTTTAAGGCAGCCAGCAAAGGCTCCACGGCCTTTTCGCTGCCGATCGCTCCCAGCGTTTTAGCGGCAGAAGCACGAATAGAAGAATGCAGGCTCTGGTCTTTTAGGGCAACAATCAAAGGCTCCACGGCTTTTTCACTGCCGATCGCTCCCAGTGCTTCAGCGACAGAAGCACGAATGCAAGAATGCAGGCTCTGGTCTTTTAGGGCAACCAGCAAAGGCTCTACGGCTTTTTCGCTGCCGATCGCTCCCAGCGTTTCAGCGACAGAAGCACGAGTGTCAGAATGCAGGCTCTGGTCTTTTAGGGCAACCAGCAAAGGTTCCACGGCCTTTTTCCCGCTGATGTCTCCCAGCGCATAAACGACAGCCTTACGAATGTAAGAATGCAGGCTCTGGTCTTTTAAGGCAGCCAGCAAAGGCTCCACGGTTTTTTCGCTGCCAATCGCTCCCAGCGCTTTAGCGACAGAAGCACGAGTTTCAGAATTTAGGAGTTGGTCTTTTAGGGCAACAATCAAAGGCGCCACGGCTTTTTCGCTGCCGATCGCTCCCAGCGTTTTAGCGGCAGAAGCACGAATAGAAGAATGCAGGCTCTGGTCTTTTAGAGCAACCAGCAAAGGTTCCACAGCTTTTTCGCTGCCGATCGCTCCCAGCGCTTCAGCGACAGAAGCACGAATGTAAGAATGCAGGCTCTGGTCTTTTAGGGCAACCAGCAAAGGTTCCACGGTTTTTTCGCTGCCGATCGCTCCCAGGGCTTCAGCGACAGCCCTACGATCGTATGGAGGAATCAGACTCTGGTCTTTTAGGGCAGCCAGCAAAGGCTCCACGGCTTTTTCGCTGCCGATCTTTTTCAGTGCCTTAGCGACAGCCCTACGAATGGCAGAATGCAGGCTCTGGTCTTTTAGGGCATCAATCAAAGGTTTCACGGCCTTTTCGCTGCCGGTGTCCCCCAGCACATAAACGACAGCCCTACGAATATAAGAATCCAGGTTCTGGTCTTTTAGGGCAACAATCAAAGGCCCAACGGCTTTTTCGCTGCCGATCTTTTTCAGGGCATCAACTATATATTCATGGACTACTCTACTATGATCGCTATAGTAGATCGTTTCAAGTAAGGAAATTGCCTGTTCGCTTTCTGTTTCTCCTAAAAGACATATTTTAACAATCAGCGGTAGTTCTTGGTTCATGATAAGTTGTAATGCATCTTTCCGGAACCTTTTATTAACAGCTCCCGCCAATCTGGCGCCAAGAAATATATCAACTTCTAATGCGGCTTCAACGATATCCAGCGTTAATTGTTTTCTTTCCAATAAGTTCAGTAGGATTACAAACGGTTCTGTCCATTTGGTGTAATTTAAATATGCTGCTTTTAATTCTTCGGTCTTTATATCATTTTGTTTCAAAAAATTTCTATACAGGTATTCAGCGCTATAATACTCTTGAAACAATTGATGGGGAAATTCCAATTCATCAGTGGAAGTAGTTTGCAATAGATAATATTTAACGAGCTTTCAATATTTCTTCGTGCAACCTTTATTGGAATTTGTCCTTCTGTCGCAATTTTTTCTTCAACTAAATACTTCTCCCATATTATTTCCACCTCGTCCGGTGGTATGGTAAGGCGAATATCCTTGCTGCTGTCTCCCGTAGTCATCATATGAAAGGATAGTTCTTGCAATAAATCACCTGGAGACGGGAAAATATTCCAGTATATAAAATCTTTATGTCCTGTTTCGTAGGTTTCTATGAACCTGCGAAATAACTGGCCGGTGTTTTCCGGCAGCTTGTTTTGGTTATCATACACAACGGCGCAAACCATTTCCAGGAATAGCGGCGTTTGGCACAGCTCTTTAAACTTTTTATAAATATAAGCAATAATTATTTGACTATTCTTGGGAAAATAATGGGTTACATATTTTTCGATTTGTTCAGGTGTGAGCAATTGTATTTCAAATTTATTAACAATACCGAGTCTATATTCGAAAGAGCTGATCATTCTGGTAGTAAATACCATTGGACATTTGTTATAAGTGTCTTTAAAGTTTTTTAGGCTATTTCTTGCATACTCACTCGGCAATTCATTAATTCCGTCGAAAAGTATTAAAAATTCCCCTTTTTTCAAACAGGAAACAATATTATTGTCCGGCAACGGATTTCCGTTGCTTATAAGCCATTTTTTAATTAAAAGCACCAAATCTTGTTCATTTTTATCTTGTCTGAATTCCGGTTGTTTCGCCGGCATATGCCTTAACTCAATATAAATTGGTATAATTGGAGAAGCTTTCTCCTTATGCTTAGCAGCTTCTTCATAAAGAAGCTGTTTTAATGCCGTCGATTTGCCTGAACCCGGTTTGCCGACCAGCAGTACATGTTGGTCGGCATATTTTCTTATTCCTTCAACAGCTTCGATAATCTTCTTCTCTTTATTACTCGGCTGGTCATTCATTTCTTTTATATCAATTTTAAAATTAAATGGAGATTCATCTTCAGCAGATGGGCTTTGATTTTCTACATTCGTTCTGATATAAAACGATTTCTTTTTTTGATGTCTTTCACAAATTTCAGTTAAATATGAATTTTTGAAAGAAGGATCAAAATCGCCGGATGGGCTGTTTTTTCCTTCTTCTTTATATGCAATATGAATTTTTTTATCGCTTTCAATATTATTATTGTTTTTATTATCTTCATCTCCGCGATTGTCTTCGCGCAATGCGCATGAGTTTTGGAATGCTTTTACAAGCGCGGCTTTTATAATATCCTCAATTTTTTCGTCTCTTGTTTTTTCAATACCTATATTTTTACATAAATCCCTAATTTCAGAATCCATCACTTCTTTTTTATTAGGTTTTTCTTCCTTAAGCTTTTTTTCTACTCCCCGCCAAATAGCCGCAATAACTGGTGAAAATTCGTTTTCCGGTATTTTTTCGTTACTTTTCAGTTGTCGGCGTACAGATTCATAACTCTGCCCGAAATAATACCTGGAACTTCTGGGAATTTCACAAATATCAAGAATAAGGCTTCGAATAAATTCATTTCAGGTATAATTCTGCAAAATGTCCACCTCAATATATGTCAATTTGTCAACACTGTCTACTTAAAAATCTAATAGACACTTTTTCATATAGAATAAAAACATAAGGTGCGCACCTGAATTAAAAAATTGGAGGAATACACGTTATGAAAAAGTGGAAAACTTCAATTCCAGTATGGCTGGCAGGTATGGCAGCTTTGGTGTTGTACCTATTGACCATTGTAGATCACTATGCTCCCAGCCCATACGATCCTTTTCTGAAAAATATCGTATGGGGAATTCGCGATTTAGCTGCGTCCTTCTTTATATTCACTGCGTACGAAATTTGGAAAGATAAAAATGAGAAATGAGATATAATAACCATTTTAACAAATGACCGCTAATAAACATTAGCGGCCATTTGTTTCTCCCAAAGCAACTCTTGATGTCTGCTAATGATTCAATTAAAATAAGATTAACATGTCCGCTAATACAGGTCAAGATACGCTTGGTCCCGCGTTTAATTCGTTCTTTTCGGAAGGATATTAAAGGATATTAAAGGATATTATCTATTTGTGTCGAAATAAAATATCCTGTATCAGAGCCGCCGGGGTCTTTTATTCCATTCCCGTTAACGGGACCGGCGGCGTCAACTATCAACTATCTAGGGACAAGGGGTATAGAATGACAATAAGGAAAAATAATGGATCAGGGAAAGCTGACGGTGAGGCAGGCTTTGACAGCGGTCTGGAATGTCTGTTGATGATCGCCGGCGTTTTTCATATTCCCGTCCAGCGGGACAGCCTCCGGGAGCCGGCAAAACTCAGCGGCGGCGGCATGACCAATGCTGCCATAATAAAAGCCGCCCGGTCGCTGCGCTTAAAGGCGGCGGTGGAAAAGCCAAAGCCCCAGGAGTCTTCGCCGCTGCCGTCGCCGAGCATCGCGCGGCTGAAGGACGGGTCTTATGTCTTGCTGGGCCGGAATGACCGGGGCAGGGTATTTTTGTTTTTGCCCCAGGGGCAGAATGTAGTTGTCGCTTATGAGGAGTTTGTCCAAAAGTGGAGCGGGGAGCTGATCGTATTCACCCCGATGTTTTCCTGGAGCAATTTCAGCCGCAAGTATAACCTGCAATGGTTCACCTCGGTAATCATGCATTACAAAAAGTATTTTGCCGAGGTGATCGCCGCCAGCTTTTTTTTGCAGCTTTTTGGACTGCTCACACCCCTGTTTACACAAGTGGTGGTTGATAAGGTGCTGGGCAACCGGGCCGTGGCCACTTTGGATATTTTAGCCGGCGCCTTGGTATTTTTATATCTGTTTCAGTCGGCTATCGGCGTATTGCGCACTTATTTACTGACTCATACCACCAATAAACTGGATGTTATATTAGGCGTCCGCCTGTTTCGCCAGTTGGTGGCCTTGCCGTTGCCTTATTTCGAGAACCGCCGCGTAGGGGATACGATGATGCGGATCGGCGCCTTGGCCAGCGTGCGGGATTTCCTGACGGGACAATCCATCACCTATTTGCTGGATGCTTTTTTTGCGGTAATTTTTATTTTGGTAATGCTGTACTACAGTGTGCCGCTGACGTTATTGGCGCTTTTGACTTTGCCGGTGTTTTTGGCCATGAATTACTATGCCACGCCGGTATACAAACAAAGACTGGAAGCCACCTGGGAAACCGGGGCGGAAAATAACGCCTTTTTGGTGGAGGCGGTGACCGGCATGCATACCATCAAATCTTTGGCGCTGGAGCCGCAGTTCAACCACCGCTGGGAACAGCTGCTGGCCCGGTACGTCCGGACGACTTTTGACCAGGCGACATTCGGCATCGGCATCAGCAATGCCAGCACTTTGATCCAAATGCTGTCCGGGTTCAGCATACTATGGTTCGGCGGTCATCTGGTGATGGAAGGCCGGATGACTCTGGGCCAGCTGATTGCCTTTCAGATGCTGGCCGGCCAGGCGACTGCGCCCATCATGCACCTGGTGGCCATGTGGCAGTCGCTGCAGCAGGCCGGGCTGTCCATGGAACGGCTGGGGGATATTTTGAACAACCGGCCGGAGCCGGTGCTCGCCCCGGTTAACAGCCAGCTGCCGCCGGTCAAAGGGGAAATCGTGCTGGAAAATGTTAATTTTCGCTACCGGATGGATTTTGAGCTGGTGTTGAAGGATATCCAGCTCCGCATACCGGCGGGCAGCCGGGTGGGAATCGTGGGCCGGTCGGGTTCCGGCAAAAGCACCCTGACCAAGCTGGTTCAGCGCTTGTATGCGCCGGAGACCGGCCGGATTACCGTTGACGGGGTGAACATCACAGAGGTGGAACCGCCTTGGCTGCGGCGGCAAATCGGCGTAGTCATGCAGGAAAACTATTTATTCAACGGCAGTGTCCGGGATAACATCGCTGTCGCCCGGCCCGGCGCCAGCATGGAGGAAGTGATTCGGGCCGCCCGGACTGCCGGGGCTCACGACTTTATCCTGGAATTGCCGGAAGGTTATGATACCAAGGTGGGGGAACGGGGGGCCTCCCTGTCCGGCGGCCAATGCCAGCGGATCGCCATTGCCCGGGCTTTGCTGACCAACCCGAAAATTCTCATTTTTGATGAGGCGACCAGTGCCCTGGACTATGAGTCGGAACGGATCATTATGGAGAATCTGGAGCAGATTGCCGCCGGCCGCACGATGCTGATGATTGCCCACCGGCTGTCGACGGTCCGCCGCTGCGACAGCATCATCGTGATTGAAGAAGGCCGGATTGTTGAACAGGGCAGTCACGAGGAACTGATGGCGGCGCAGGGGCTGTATCAAAAATTGTATGCACAACAAGAGAGGTAATATGATCAATAAGCTGTTAGACATGTTTCGAAAGCGCAAACCGGGTGAGTTAAGCGGCCAGGAAACGGAATTCTTGCCGGCGGTCCTGGAGGTGACGGAAACGCCGCCGTCGCCGGTAGGCCGCCTGGTGCTCTGGACGATTATTATTTTACTGGTGGTTGGTCTGGGATGGACGATTTTCGGCCATATTGACGAGGTGGCGGTGGCCAATGGGAAAATTATCCCGGTCGGCCAGGTCAAGGTGCTGCAGTCCGAGGATAAGGGAGTGGTGAAAGCCATCTACGTCAAGGAAGGCCAGGAAGTTAAGAAAGGCGAGCTTTTGATGGAGCTGGACCAGACCATGTCCGCCGCCGATGTGGCCCGGCTGAGAAAGCAGGTTGCTTATTATACCGTGGAAATTGACCGGCTGCTGGCGGAGCGGACCGGACAGGCTTTTGCCCCCCAGCCTTCGCCGGATTTGGATCCCAAGGACTTGGAGGCCCAGTTGAGTCTATACCGGAGCAGACTGGCTGAATATGAAACGAAGAAGGCTAATGCCGAGGCGGGAGTCCGGCAGAATCTGGCAGCCCAGGACAGCGCTGCGGCCAACAGGGAAAAGTTTGCCAAACTGCTGGTTATAGCCCGGGAACGGGAGGAACGGATGGCCGGACTGGTGGAGGAAAATGCCGTAGCCTTGTTTCAATTCATGGATTATCAATCCAAGCGGATGGAACTGGAGCAAAATCTGGCGGCCCAGGAAGCGGAAATCGCCCGTACCGACGCGGCGCTGGCCGCCAGCCAGGAGGCTCTGTCCAATGTTACGGCGGCCTGGAACAAGGACATTGATACCAAGCTGACTGATGACCGGAAAGAACTGGCGGCCTATAGCGAAGAATTGAAAAAAGCCGACGAAAAGAACCGTTTGGCCAAAATTATATCGCCGGTGGACGGGCGGGTGAACCAGCTGCAAGTACATACACTGGGGGGCGTGGTTAAGGAAGTGCAGTCTTTAATGATGATTGTCCCCTATGATGTGACGCTGGAAGTGGAAGCCTGGGCGGCCAACAAGGATATCGGCTTTCTCCAGGTGGGGCAAAAAGCGGAAGTAAAGGTGGAAACCTTTAACTTCCAAAAATTTGGCACCATTGACGCGGAAGTGGCGGAGATCAGCCCGGATGCGGTGGAAGACAGCCAGGACAAGGACAAGACCATGAAGTACCGGGTGATGCTGAAGCTGGACAAGAACGACATGCTGGTCAATGACCGCAAAGTGCCTCTCAGCCCGGGTATGTCGGCTGTTGCGGAAATCAAAATTCGCCGGAAACGGATCATAGAATACTTCCTTGACCCGTTCCGCCAATATCAAAGCGAGGCGCTTAGGGAGAGGTAAAACAGATGACAGATACTTCGCAACAGCCCTTGGAGTCCGGGCAGAATCAGGCAAGGCGGGGCAAGCCGGATACCGGCCTGGCGTGCCTGGTGACGGCGGCCCGGATTTTAGGGATTCCCGCCGACCAGGAACAAATGCGCCGGGCTTATGTTACCGGCAGCGGCGGCATGGACACCCTTACCATGCTGCGGGCGGCTAAAGACCTAAGTTTAAAGGCCCGCCAGGCCAGACCGCCCCAGGACATTTTTTTCCGTCTGCCTTTTCCGGCCATTGTCCGCTTGAACAACGGCAATTACGCCGTTGTCGTCCGCACCGACGGCAGCAATGTGCTGGTGATTGACCCTTGCCGGCCTCAGCCCTTTGCCATTCCGGCCGAGAATTTCTTCCGGGTCTGGGAAGGGGAAATGATTTTTTTGACCCGCCGTTTTTCCCTGCCGGCAAAGGCGAAGAAATTCGGCATCAGCTGGTTTTTGCCGATTGTGATCCAGTACCGGAAATTTTTTATTCAAGTCCTGTTTTTGTCTTTTATTTTGCAGTTATTTGGCCTGGTCAGTCCTTTGTTCACCCAGATTATTATCGACAAGGTCCTGGTTCACCGGGGCCTGGGCACTCTGGACGTACTGGTGCTGGGGATGAGTGTTATGGCCGTGTTTCAGGCATGGATGACCGGCCTGCGCGCTTATTTGTTCACTCATACCACCAATAAAATCGACGTGGTGCTGAGCAGCCAGCTTTTCCGCCATATTATGGCCTTGCCGTTGAAATACTTCGAGACCTGGCAGGTGGGGGACGTGGTGTCCCGGGTCCGGGAGCTGGACCATATCCGCCAGTTTATTACCGGTTCCTCCCTGACCCTGGTGCTGGACATAATTTTTGCTGTCGTGTATGTGGCGGTGATGTTTACCTACAGCAGTTTGCTAAGCATAATTGCGCTATTGGCTTTACCAGTGTTTATTATTTTGAACCTGATCGTTTCTCCCCTGTTCCGCCGGTTGTTGAATGAACGCTTTTT
The DNA here is from genome assembly GCF_003966895.1 of Methylomusa anaerophila. NCBI lineage: Bacteria > Bacillati > Bacillota > Negativicutes > Selenomonadales > Sporomusaceae > Methylomusa > Methylomusa anaerophila. Next base: position 2,542,598 of record NZ_AP018449.1, read on the forward strand.
AATCGGGGCGGAGAATCAGTCCTTCCTGATTGAGACAGTGACCGGGATGCAGACTGTCAAGGCGATGGCGGTGGAACCCCAATTGGTGCAAAAGTATGAACAAATCCTGGCCCGTTATGTCAAGGCTGTTTTTTCTTCTACCAATCTGGCCAATGTGGCCGGCAATATCGGCACCTTTATCCAGCAATTTTTTAATTTGGCGATTTTGTGGGTCGGCGCCCATACCGTGATGGACGGCAAAATGTCCGTGGGTCAGCTTATTGCTTTTCAGATGCTGGCCGGCCAGGTGACGGCGCCGGTTATGCGGCTGGTCAACATGTGGCAGTATTTTCAGCAGACCATGGTTTCCGTGGACCGGGTCGGCGATATCATGAATGAAACGGCGGAGCCGGCTTTTAATCCCAGCCGCACCACATTGCCGGCTATCCGGGGGGAGATTGTCCTGGACCGGGTAACTTTCCGCTACCGCCAGGATACCAGCGAAGTATTGCACCAGGTGAGCCTGCATATCAAGCCGGGCATGCGGGTGGGCATTGTGGGCCGCTCCGGGTCGGGCAAAAGCACGTTGACCAAACTGGTCCAGCGCTTGTATGTGCCGGAGTCCGGCCGGGTGCTGATTGACGGGGTCGACTTGTTTCAGGTGGAACCGGCCTGGCTGCGGCGGCAAATCGGGGTGGTGCTGCAGGAGAACTACCTGTTTAGCGGCAGTGTGGGGGACAACATTGCCCAGGCCGATCAGTCGGCATCGCCGGAAGCCATTATGCGGGCGGCGGAGATAGCCGGCGCCCGGGAGTTTATTGCCAGGCACCCGGCCGGGTACGACATGCCGGTGGGGGAGCGGGGCTCGTTGTTGTCCGGCGGTCAGCGGCAGCGGATCGCCATTGCCCGGGCCTTGCTGACCAATCCGAAAATCCTGATTTTTGACGAAGCCACCAGCGCCCTGGACTATGAATCAGAGCGGATTATTATGGAAAATCTGGACCGGATTGCCGAAGGCCGCACCATGGTTTTGATTGCCCACCGGCTTTCCACGGTGCGGAATTGTGACAAGATTGTGGTCCTGGAACGGGGCAAAATAGTGGAGCAGGGAACGCATGAGGAGCTTATGCAGCGGCAAGGCTACTATTACCGGATGTATCAGCAACAGGAACGGTAGAAAGGGTATTTTGTATGCAACGGCAAAACAAAGAAATCGAGTCCCTGTTTGAACAAGCGGCGGGAAATCACAGAAAAGGTCATCGGCAGCAGGCGGAACAGCAATACCGCGCTTTGCTGGCGGTTGAACCGGACCATGTGAATGCCTTAAACAATTTGGGCGCTATATATAAAGATCAGCAGCGTTACGGGGAAGCCGAGGACTGTTTTCAGCGGGCGGTTGCCATAGACAGCCGGTCAGCGCCGGCTTATTATAATTTGGGCACTATTTACCAAATGCGGCATGAATTTGCCGGTGCCATAAAACATCTGGCAATAGCCCATGAGCTTGCGCCGGATAAGTTTATGGTGGTATTTGCCCTGGCAAACGCATGCTGGGAAAACGACGATTCCGACAAAGCCGAAATGTACTATCGCCGGGCATTGGCGCTGGAGCCGCGGCGGGCGGATGTGCATAACAATCTGGGAGTTGTTCTCATTAAGAAGAATAATTATCCTGCGGCCGTTGCTTGTTTTCAGACAGCGATTTCCCTTCAACCGCAATATGCCGACGCCTACCGCAATTTGTCCGGGGTGTATTATAAAATGGGATTATATGAGCAAGCCCTGGAATGTTGCGGCAAGGCGCTGGCCATAAATCCCGAATTGGAGGAGACCCGCTTTTTTCAAGGCTGTATTTTGCTGGTGCAAGGTCAGCTTGAAGAAGGCTTTAAATTATATGAATCCCGGTTTTTCGGCGAAAAGAAAAATGCCGGTGACTGGGATGTCCGGTATTTTGGGTCGATTCCCCGCTGGCGCGGCGAATTCTTTTCCGGTAAAAAATTATTGGTGCGGTCGGAGCAAGGGTTTGGCGACTGCTTGCAATTTGCCCGTTATTTGCCCCAGGTAAAGGCCAGAGGCGGATATGTCGCCTTGGCGGCAGCCGGTGAACTGCTGCGGCTGTTTCATTCCCTGGAGGGGGTGGATGAGTTGGTTCTTCATGCCGAAGAAGACTTGCGCAGCCGGCGCTTTGATTTGGAGGTTCCGCTCATGAGTCTGCCTCTTATTTTTGGAACGACGTTGAATACAATACCGGCTGCTGTTCCTTATTTGCGGGTAGACGGAAATCTTATTGAAGCCTGGCGGCGGAAGATAACCGGAGATTTGCCGCGGGTAGGTCTGGTTTGGGCGGGAAGCGCCGAGAACAAACTGGCAATCCAGCGGACCTGCGGCTTGCAGGCGATGGCAAAACTGGCCGCTGTGAAAGGCGTATCCTATTACAGTTTGCAAAAGGGCGAAGCCGCCGGCGAATTGCAAAATCCGCCCGCCGGTTTGCAGGTGGCGGATCTGACGGCGGACATCGGGGATTTTGCCGATACCGGGGCCCTGATTGAGAATCTTGATTTAGTTATTTCGATTGATACCTCGGTGGTGCATTTAGCCGGGGCTCTGGGTAAACCGGCGTGGGTGCTGCTGCCCCATGACCACGAATGGCGCTGGCTTTTGAATCGGGATGACAGCCCCTGGTATCCCGGCATGCGGATTTTTCGCCAAAAAGCGGCAGGCGATTGGAATGACGTGATGGGGCTGGCGGCTCTGGAATTGCGAAAATGGGTGAAAGGCAGGATAAAAGCGGGATGAAAAAGTTTCTTCATGTGGGCTGTGGTCCGCATAATCCGAAAAGGACGGCGGATATTTTTCCGCCGGCGGAGTGGGAAGAAGTACGGCTGGATATTGACGCGAATGTAAAACCGGATATAGTCGGCGATATTACTGATATGGCGGCGGTAGCCGCGGCGGAATACGACGCCTTGTTTTCGTCCCACAATCTGGAGCACCTGTATGCTCATCAGGTGCCCCTTGCCCTGGCCGAGTTTTTCCGGGTTCTCAAAAGCGGCGGTTATGCAATTATTCGAGTACCCAATATCCAAGAGGTAGCCGAAGAAGTTGCCAAAGGAAATTTGGAGGGCTTGCTCTATACCGCGCCGGCGGGTCAGATTGCGGCGATTGACATATTATACGGGTTCCGCCCTTCCGTCGCCGCCGGTAATTATTTTATGGCTCATAAAACAGCGTTTACGCCTCAGACTCTGGGAATGAAACTGGTTTCAATCGGCTTTAAGGACGTGAAACTCCGCCGGGACAGCCCGTATGGCATGGAAGCGGTTGCTTACAAGGCTTAGGCCGGGCAGGGGAGTTTGCAGGCAGAATCACTTATTGTAAAGTAAAGGCAGGTTTATTATGCGGCTTCTTGTGATGCACCCTAATTTTCCGGCTCAATTTTTGTATTTGGCCCACTACCTTCGTCAAATGCCGGACAATCAGGTAGTATTTATCACTGCCAATGAAGAAAATAGTATGCAGAATGTCCATAAGGTCCTCTTCAAACCAGCCAGAGAACCTTCGCCGGATACCCATCATTATCTGACATCCATGGAAGAAGCCGTTCTTCAAGGCCAGGCGGTGGCCGACCTGGCTTTCCAGTTAAAAGCCCAGGGCTTCCGGCCTGATGTCATTATCGGCCATTCCGGGTGGGGATGCACCATGTATATGAAGGATGTATTTCCGGATGTGCCTCTGGTTTGCTATTTTGAGTGGTTTTACCGGGCCCATGGCTCAGACTGCGATTTTGGCGGCGCAGTGGTGACCGCCGAAGCGGAGACGCGGATCCGGATGAAAAATGCGCCGATTTTGATCGATTTATATAGCTGCGACCGGGGCATCAGCCCGACCTATTGGCAGCATAGTCAGTTCCCCGCTGAGTATGCAACGAAAATTAAAGTCATTCATGACGGCGTGGATACCGGGTTTTGCCGGCCGCAGCCCGGCGCCAAACTGGTGCTGCCGGACAAAAACCTGGATTTGTCCCAGGTGGATGAAATTGTGACTTATGTGGGACGCGGCTTTGAGCCCTACCGGGGTTTCCCCCAGTTTATGGCGGCCATTCGTATTTTGTTAAAGCGCCGGCCCCATTGTCATGTGGTAATTGTTGGCGAAGACCGGGTATGTTACGGTTCTAAATTGAAAGATGGCAAAACATATAAAGAAGCCATGCTGGAAGAGCTTCCCGATCTTGACACAGCCAGAGTGCACTTTACCGGATACCTGCCCAAGGATCAGTATATGCAAGTGCTGCAGGCATCCAAAGTCCATGTATATCTAACCATGCCGTTTGTACTGTCCTGGTCCATGCTGGAAGCGATGGCTTGCGGCTGTTGCATAGTGGCCTCCAATACCCAGCCGGTAATGGAAGTCATTAATGACGGCGTCAACGGCCTGTTGGCTGATTTTTTCTCACCGGGGCAAATTGCCGGCCGGATTGAGGAGGCGCTTTCTCACCGCCGCTGGCGGGAGGGAATTGGCAGCCGGGCCCGGGAGACCATTCTCGACCGCTATGATGTCCGCAGGACGCTGCCGCGTTATTTGGAATGGCTGTTTAATAAATAAGACAGGTGAAGCACTATGAATATTTTGTTTTTACATCCCAACTTTCCGGCTCAGTTTCTTAACCTGGCTTCAACAATGGGGGCTGACCCGCAGCATAACGTGGTGTTTATAACAGCCAGAGAAAAGGATGAAATTCCGGGAGTGCGAAAAGTATTGTTCGGCCCTTCCCGGCCCTGCAGCAAGAATACGCATTATTATATTCATTCCCTCGAGAGCGCCGTACTGCAAGGCCAGTCGGTATACCGGACCGCCGCCGGGTTAAAAGAGGAAGGCTTTGCGCCTGATGTCATTTTCGGTCACTCCGGCTGGGGTTCGACGCTGTTTATGAAAGACTTGTTTCCCCGGGCGGCTTTAGTTGGTTATTTTGAATGGTTTAACCGGGCTTTTGGCTCAGACAGGGATTTCCATCCCCATGAACAGCCTGACGCCAATGAGCAGCTTCGGTTGCGCACAGGGAATGCGCCGTTTTTATTCGACCTTTACGCCTGTGACGCCGGTGTGACGCCGACGCACTGGCAGCATAGCCAATTCCCGCCGGAATACCGGGAGAAGATTCGGGTTATGCACGATGGGATACGGACCGCTTCCTACATCCCCAAGCCGGACGCCAAACTGGTGTTGCCGGAAATCGGGCTGGATTTGTCGGCAGCGAAGGAGATCGTCACCTATGTGGGCCGGGGTATGGAGCCTTACCGCGGTTTTCCGCAGTTTATGGAAGCCATGGACTTGTTGTTGCGGCGGCGGCCCCGGACTCATGTGGTCATAGTGGGCGCCGACCGCATGGCTTATGGCGGCAAGAAGGCGCCTGACGGCAAGACATACAAGGAATGGATGCTGGAGAAGCTGGCTTTGGATTTATCGCGGGTGCATTTTACCGGCCTTTTGCCCCGTTATCAATATTTGCAGGTGCTGCAGGCTTCTTCCGTGCATGTGTATTTGACCTATCCCTTTGTGCTGTCCTGGTCGATGCTGGAGGCCATGTCGGCGGGGTGCCTTTTGGTTGCTTCCGATACGCCGCCTGTGCGGGAAGTCATTGAGGACGGACAAAACGGGCTGCTGGTGGATTTTTTCTCGCCGGGACAGATTGCCGACAAGGTCGGGGAGGCGCTGGACCATCCGCAAGACATGAAAAAAATCCGGGCCCGCGCCCGGGAAACAATTGTGGAACGGTATGATTTCAATAAGCTTTTACCCCGGCAGCTGGCGTTTCTGCAGCAAATGGCTGAGAGTGAATATCGGTAAATAGGTAAAAAGGAAAAAGACGATGCGCATATTGTTGATTCATCCCGCTTGTACGGTACAGTTAGCCGACTTTTGTGATTTTTTACGAAAAACTTATTTGCATGAAATTGTTCTTTTGACTGGCAGGCAAGGACTGCAACTGCCGGGCGTGCGGGTTGTAACCTATAGACCTTCGCGGCAGCCTTCACCCCAGGGACATCCCTATGTAACGCCGGCGGAAGATGCGGTATTGCAGGGGCAGGCGGCTTATCGGGCGGCGGCTGGGGAGTTGAAATCCCAGGGCTTTATTCCGGATGTTATTTACGGCTATGCCGGTTGGGGACCGACGCTGTATATGAAGGACTTGTTTCCCGGCATACCTTTAATATGCAATTTTGAGTGGTTTACTCATACGGATAATCTTGCTTTCTTTTTTCCCGGTCAAGACCCGACAATTGATAAAGCCTGCCGGATTCGCACCCAGAACGCCCGTATCGTCATTGATTTGTATAGTTGTGATTTGGGCATTACTCCCACTTATTATCAAAAAAGCAAATTTCCGCCCGAGTATGCTGAAAAAATAAAAGTCTTGCATGACGGGGTGAATACTCAGCTGTATCGGCCCAAACGCGGCTATAAACTGGTATTGCCTGAAGGAAAACTGGACTGTTCCCAGGTTGCCGAATTGGTTACCTATGTAGTCAATGGGCAGGAACATTATTCCGGGTACCGGCAGTTTATGGAAGCCGCGTCGATTATACAGCGGCGGCCTAAGTGCCATATTTTGGTCTGCGGCGCCGGGGTGCGCAATCTGGAACGGAAGATGGCTGACGGCAAGACATATAAGCAGCATATCATCGATTCCTGTTCTTTGGATATAAACAGAATTCATTTTCTTGACGATCTGCCGGCGCCATGGTACAGTCAAATTTTCCAGGCTTCCACTGTGCATGTGTATTTAACGGAGCCGTTTTTTTTGTCTTTCTCCCTGCTGGAGGCTATGTCCTGCGGCTGCGCCCTGGTGGCTTCCAATACGCCGCCGGTGAAGGAAATGCTGTTGGATGGCGTGAATGGACTGCTGGCCGATATGCAATCACCGCAAGATATTGCCAACAAAATAGAAGAATTGCTTGATCATCCCGGGCGCCGGGAAGTGCTGGCCGTGCGGGCCCGGGAATGTATTCTGGAAAGGTACGATACGGCCCGGGTGTTTCCCGAAAAACTAAAACTATTCACTGATAGTCAAATATTCAAAAAAACGGGACCGTGACGACAGGAGCGTAGAGACATGAAACTTCTATTCTTGCACCGCAATTTTCCCGGCCAATTCCGTTATATGGCGTCCTATTACGCCGGCAACTCCGGGAATACGGTGGTATTTCTGGCTACCGCGGTTCATGAAGACATACCCGGCGTTCATAAGGTAATATACAGGCCGGAAGGGTCGTCCCGCCCGACGACCCATATATACTTGCGGGGATTTGAGGACGCTGTATTGTACGGCCAGTCGGCATGCCGCGCCGCCATCCAATTGCGGGAACAGGGTTTTATTCCCGATTTGATTATAGGCCATTCCGGCTGGGGGCCTACGCTGTATGTGCAGGATGTATATCCTGATGTTCCGCTGCTTTGCTATTTTGAATGGTTTTACCGTTCTCACGGCTCTACTCATGGTTTTGATCCGGCGACACCGGTATCGGAGGATAACAAAGCGGAGATCAGAACAAAAAATATGGCCATTATGCTGGATTTGTGCCATTCAACGCTGGGGTTAAGCCCGACCCGGTGGCAAAAACAACAATTTCCGCCGGAATTTCACAATAAGATACAAGTTATTCATGATGGGGTAAATACCGCTTTATTTTGCCCGGCCCCAGAGGCTAAGCTGGTCATACCGCGTATTGGCCTGGATTTATCCGAAGCGGAAGAAATAGTCACCTATGTTGCAACCGGCATGGAACCCATGCGGGGTTTTCCGCAGTTTATGGAAGCCGTTTCTTTGCTGCAAAAAAGGCGTCCCCGCTGTCATGTTGTTGTAGTTGGTGAAGACAGGGTTGAGTATTCCAATCCGTTAGCTAATGGAAAGACATATAAACAGTGGATGCTGGAACAGTATGAGTATGACCTGACGCGCATCCATTTTACAGGCAGGCTGAATCTGCTTGAGTATCGCGAGGTGATACAGGCGTCCACAGTCCACGTTTATTTGACGTATCCGTATATTTTATCCTGGTCCCTGCTGGAGGCAATGGCTTGCGGGTGTTTAGTCATCGGTTCCAATACGCCGCCGGTTGCGGAAGTAATCGAAGACGGGGGCAATGGCTTGCTGGTGGATTTTTTTTCTCCCCGTGAGCTTGCCGATAAGATCGACGGGGCGTTAAATGATCCGGGCGCCTGCCAGCTGATTCGCCGGAATGCCCGTAATACAATTTTGGAAAAGTACAGTTTGGATGTACTTTTTCCCAAACAGAGGGAATTGGTTCAGGCTCTTGTTGACCGGCGGGCGTGAGATAGGCAGGGAATGGTGAAATGGCAGTGAAAAACAAAGTTCATGCTATGTTTGAAAAAGCAAACCGGTATGTGAGGGAGCAGAGATATACAGAAGCGTTAGCTCTGTATCAGGCCATTTTACAACTTGACTCCTGTCATCAGGACTCTTTATACAACGCCGGGCAGGCATGCAGCAAGCTGGGCGACTTTGCCGGGGCCGCAGCTATGTTGGAAAGGTTTTTAGCTATAAGCCCGGAAGACGCGCCGGCGCGCATCTGTTTAGGACAGTCGCTGGCGCGCCTGGGCAATGTGGCTGCCGCGCAGTTGCAATATGAAGAAGCTTTGCGTATTGATTCTGAATATAATTATGCCTATGAGGCGTTCATAGCTTTAGCGGATGAATATAATAACCGTATGGATTTTCCGGCCGCCCAACGCTGCAATGACATGATTATTCAGCGCCAACTGGATGTGCGGTACTGGCAGCCTAGATTACTCTCTATGCACTATAACCCGGCAATCAGTCCGGATTATCTATTTAGAGAGCATTTGCGCTGGGCCCGAACCGTTGAGGAAGCTGTCTTGCCTGCGACTCATTCCCTAATGGGACGCAAACAACATACCAAGCTGAGAATTGGCTATGTATCGGCTGATTTTTGCGCCCATCCGGTAGCTTGTTTTATTGCTGCGGTATGGAAGAATCATAATAAGCGGGAGTATCAGATTTACGGTTACTCCAATGCGAAACAGCCGGACCAAATTACTGAGGCGCTGAAATCCCATGTGGATATATGGCGGGATTTTAGGGGCTTGCCGGATAATGATCTATTTTCTATGATTGTTGAGGATGAAATAGATATTTTGGTTGATTTGGCGGGTCATACGGAGGATAACCGGCTTTGTGTGTTTGCCCGGAAACCGGCGCCGGTGCAGGTCACTTGGTTAGGTTATCCCAATACTACAGGACTGTCGCGAATGGATTACCGGATTACCGATGGGGTTGCCGACCCGGTGGGTATAACCGATCGGTACTATACGGAAGAACTGTTTCGCTTGCCTGGTCCCTTTCTTTGCTATTCGCCTATTAATGATGCGCCGCTGGCGGAGCCGCCGGTTGGTCGTAATGACTATATTACTTTTGGCAGTTTTAACAAGTTAAAAAAAATTACGCCTGCAGCGATTGCCTTGTGGGCGAAAGTGCTGCAGGCGACGCCTGGTTCCCGGTTGTTGATGAAAAGTATTTATTTGGATGAAGCGGATGTTCGGCGGCGGATTTCCGCTATTTTTACGGAATACGGGGTTGAAGCGGAGCGGGTGATTTTTATGGAATATCTTGTTTCCCATGCCCGGCACTTGGCGATGTTCAATGAAGTCGATATTGTGTTGGACCCATTGCGCTACAGCGGAACGACTTCTACTTGTGAGGCTTTATGGATGGGGGTTCCGGTAGTTACGCTGGCCGGGGAAATGCATGTATCCCGGGTCTCTTCCAGTTTGCTGGTTCACGCGGGACTGGGGGGGCTGATAGCGGCGACTGACGAACAATATGTACGTATTGCCAGAGATTTGGCCCGGAATGCGCCATTGTTACAGCAGCTAAAGCGCACTTTGCGGGATAGGCTGCGAGCGTCGCCGGTAATGGACGGGGCGCGGTTTACCGCCCAATTGGAAAATGCCTACCGGCTCATGTGGACGCGGTGGCTGGCCGGGAATGGCTAGTTGCCATGCTCTGCAAAGCCGCTGTCACTTCATGCAGGACGGCGGGCCAGTCTTGGGGCTTAGGCTGCCGGAACAGCCGCATGGTCGGGTACCAGGGGCTGTTGTTGCCGGCAGCCAGCCACCGCCACTCGCTGGCAAAAGGCAGCAGGTTCCAGACCGGTTTGCCCATGGCGCCGGCCAGGTGAGCTACCGCCGTATCGACAGATATGACTAAGTCCAGGTTGTCGACCAAGGCGGCAGTGTCGGCAAAGTCTTTGATTCTCCGGGTCAGGTCGATGACGGCCAGACCGTCAGGGGGATTTTTTAATTCCTTGGCGGCTCCGCCAACTTGCAGACTGTAAAAATCCACTGCCGCCGCCACTGCGGCCAGGGGCTTCAGGGCGGCAAGACCGCAGGTGCGGATGAGACCTTCGACATGATTGGGATTGCCGGCCCACACCAATCCTACTTTTAGTTTGCCGTTGGCAATCATATTTTTTGCCCATTTGCGGCTGAGGGCGGGATTTGCCTGGATATAGGGAACTTTGGCCGGAATGGTGGCAAGGGTGGAACCAAAGACGGCCGGCAGGCTCATCTGCGGAATTGCCAGGTCGTAGTTCAGATTGGTTATGGGTTCTTCCGCGTGTTCCACCAGCTGGTCGATGCCCGGGAAATTTTTCAAAAGACGCAATAGAGCTTGTTTGGTAGAAAAAATGACGATTCCGCCCCGGGCTTTTACCAGGGGAAGATAGCGGACAAACTGGAGGGTGTCGCCCAGCCCCTGTTCATGGTGGACCAGGAGCCGCTTGCCGGAAAACAGTTCCCCCTGCCAGCGGGGTTTATGGCAGCACCATTCGAACAGGGGACGGTGTTCGGTGACTTTTGTCCGCCATTCATATTCCTTAAAGCCCAGTTCAAGGTTGCCGCTCTGGAGAATAGCCTGAGCCCGGTTGCCGCATATTTCGGGGCTCGGCTCTATGGCTAATGCCTGGTTGTAGGCGCCAATCGCCGCCAGCGGTTTTTTTAGAGCTTGCAGGCAAACACCCCAGTTGATATAGGCGGCTTTCATCCGGGAATTTAATTCAATCGTTTTTTGATAGGTGGTGCAGGCTTCTTCGTAGTTTTCCTGCCGGCGGAGTTCTTCGCCGAGATGATAGAAGACAGCGGCATTGTCCGGTTGCCGGGCGGCTGCTTTACGCAGGCAGCGGACCGCTTCATCCGGCCGGCCTGACTCCTTATATGTTTGGCATAAGGACAACAAAGCCTCCACATAGGCGGGATTGATGTCCAGGGCCGCTTGGAAGCAATTGGCGGCCTCAGCCAATTGCTTCCGGTGCAGCAGGGCCGTGCCCAGGTTATAGTTGGCAATGGGGTCTGCCGGCGCCCGTTCGACAGCCTGGCGAAAACATGCTTCCGCCTTCCGGTGATTATTCAATTTATGTAGTACATGGCCTAAATTTATATAGGCTTCGATAAAATCCTCTTTAAGTTCCAGGGTTTTGCGCAGCAAGGGCTCCGCCGCGGAATATTTTTCCTGCTTCATCAGGGTAGTGGCCAGGTTGTAATATATTTCCGGCGTGGCAGGCTGCAAGGCAAGCAGTTTTTCAAATGATTTTACGGATTTATTTAAGTCGCCGGTTTGTCCGGCAATAATGCCCAGCAGAAATAAAGCCTGACAATTATTAGGGGACTTGTGAATGACTTTGGTTACTAATTGTTCGGCTTTCGCTGTCTGGCCCCTATTGAGACAATCTTTTGCCTGCTGTAAGGTGTTTTGAAACGAACGTTGCATTTTTTCTCCTTGGCTTGCAGATATTTGTATTTATAATACTAAAATACTATTATTTTATCACAAAATGCTTGGAAAGAAAATATGGGGAAAATGTATGTTATTGGCTAGCGTGCTAAACCATGGTTAAGGTGGCTGAGCAACCTGTGCTGCAAGCTGCAAGACCCTGACCTCGGCGATCCACTGATTGACATTTATCGGAAAAATCCGTAATATATAGTTGTATATAATTGTATATAGCTTTATATAGTTGGGTTTATTATTGCCCCATTTTTGGAAGAAAGAAAAAAGTTTAAGTGAGGTTGGAAGCATGTCGCTGCAACAAGGCAACACTGTGTACGGAGGAGACTCCGGGGAAGAGATTAATTTGTATGAGCCTGGTTATGAGAATGTTACCAATGTGTATGGCGGACAAGGCGGCGATGTCCTGCGGGGCAACCGTCTGAACAATATGCTTTCCGGCGGGGCCGGCGATGATCAGTTGTGGGGCGGTTCCGGCAGCGATGTCTTGCAGGGCGGCAATGGCAACGATGCCTATTGGTGGGGCCGGGGCGACGGCGCCGATACGGTGGCGGTTGACGCCGCCAATGGGGAAGATATGTTGGTTCTATATAATGTTAACGTAGGAGAACATTCATCTTACCGGGCCGGGAATGATTTGTACCTGTCCCTGGGGAATGGCGACACAGTGGATTTGCAAGGGTGGTATGCCGCTTCCGCCCGGCAAAGAGTGCAAAGTTTTGTCTTTTCTGATGGTTGCGCCTATGCTTGGAATAATGACGCCGGAGCGGAAGTCAACTTGTACGACAGTATATATGAAGCCAACGGCATCAGCCGTTTAAAAGGCGTGGACGGCGGCGCCAGCACGCTGCGGGGCGGGTCCCGCAACGATGATATTTCCGGCGGTGCCGGCGATGACCAGTTGTGGGGCGGTGCCGGCGGCGCTGATACTTTGGCCGGCGGCGACGGCTGGGATACATATTGGTATGGCGCCGGCGACGGACAGGATCTGATCGCCGACGGATCAGGCAATAGCGGCGACACCATCCGGTTCTACAATATTCAAAACAGTGACGGGCTGGCTTTGACCCAGTCAGGCAGCGACCTGGTGTTAAGTTTTTCCGGCGGAAACAGCATTACGCTGCAAAACTGGTATTCTTCGGCTGCTAACCGGGTGAACCGCTTTATTTTTGCTGATGGTTCGGTAAAACAAATTGTTAATAATTCCTGGCAGACTATTGGCGATGATTCCGGGGGGTTTCAGATTGAGGTTGATTATTCCCGTTATGACCAAGACGGTTTTTTCGCCGGCCATCCGGAGCGGCAGGCGGTAGTCGAGGAAGCTTGCCGGATATGGGAGTCCCTGATTAATGATGAGTTTGAAAATGTAAGAACCGGTACAGTGATTCAGGTTGTCAATCCCAATACGTTGACGACGGATACCATCTATCTGGACCAGGAAATTGACGATTTCAAGTTTTATGCCGGGTCTTCTTCCATGGGGGGTTCCACTCTGGGCGTATCTGCGGCTCTGAGTGTTTCCAACCTGGGAAATTCGCGGCTGGACAATAGGTATAACGGATATGACGACATTGAGCCGTGGGTGGGATCTATCTCAATAAATACGGACAACGCGAATCTGTTGTATTTTGATCCTACGCCCAATGATCCATATGATGACACGGTTCCGGAGGATAAGTATGATTTTTTGCATATTGTGCTGCATGAATTAGGCCATGCCCTGGGTTTCGGGCCGCAAAAAGCCGGATCCCAGTATGTGACATACAGTAACGGCCAGCCGTATTTCAACGGGCCTCATGCCGTCGCCGTATACGGCGGTGCGGTTCCATTAAATTTTGACAGCGGGTCTCATATCGCTTCCTCGTCCCGGACCACTTCCCTAATGGAGCCTACCTTGTATTCCGGTACAAGGGTATTGCCATCAGCATTAGATAAAGCTATTTTCGCCGATATTGGCTATAATATCACTGGCGTCAGCTGATTGACGAAGATCTGGTAGGAATTTGAATTTGCGCATAGAATACTTTTTGGGTCCAAACCCTGCGGGACTATGGGTATGTGGAGCATATGGGCATGGGGGTCCGGAATAAAATTATTCAGGGCATGCTGGCGCACAACGGCAAGGGACCGGAATTTACAGCCGACGAGGACCGGTTGACAGTAAAATTATTTAGGTGACGGCAGTGTTTTAATCGGCGCTTCCCTGCCTAATTCCTCGCGGATTTTTTCGGCTATCCAAGACCTGACCATGGTTTGATACGGGAGGCCTTTTTTTTTGGGCGATGGTCTTCAAGTCATTGATTTGGTTGTCGCGCAAACGGATTACGATTGTATCGAAGCTGCAGAGGTACAGTCTTTGCTAAATGGATGATAAATAATGGACGGAAAAAGGGGAGCAGAGCATGGACTTTTCTGAAAATATTGAGGTTGACTTTGAGGATGAGGACGAGGATAGAAAGCTAAATAGTTTCTCTAATCGAGTGGTGCCTATACGGATTTTTATCGAAGCGCTACACAAGGATGACTATTCGGGAAAAACTATTTATTTTCACGGAAATGGCGGTAATGGTAAATCTCTTCTGCTAGCTTATCTGCACAAAAATTTCTGTAAACGGGTGGATAATGCCACATGGATAATCATAAAGGACCTTGACGACGAGGCGCTAAGAGACAGGCTGCTGACAACACCTGTAACGGCACTCACAGGTTCTGGTCTGTTAAGCCGTCAGTTTCCGGCGTGGAAGCTGTTGGACTCAAATAAAACAAAGTGCGAGTCCGTACCGTCGGTGCTGATTGATTTCGGCGAACTCACCAACGAAGTTCAGCCGCAAAATCCCTTTTCTGCCACTTGTTATATGCGTAAGATGTTGGCCGGAAAAAATTTAAGGTTTGTATTGTTCGACTATGCGTATGTGCTGTATTTGACGCGGATCGGCAAATTAAATGAAGGATTGGTCAAAAGCGTCATTTGTGACGGCGCCATCGACGAGATTCTGGAGTTTGCCAAGGCGTCGTCGGAGCTGCTCCCCGGCTCAAGTATAGTACTGAAGCTGCTGCAACGGGCCATTAGCGACAAGATGTTTCTATATTTTAAGCAAAGAAAGGTCGATGAGCAGTTCCTCACTCAACTGCGCAACATCAAGTCGAACAGCGAATTAGAGAAGCGGATGCCCTACCTGTTTGCTCTTGACCTGGTGGCTTCTATGCGTTCAGCAGACTCGCCGCCTCGCCTAGTGCTGTTTTTTGACACTCACGAAAAGCTCTGGCTGACCCAAAGAGATCTTTCACCTGTCGAGTATTTCAGAAAAGATGCATGGCTGCGCATCATGCTCAATGTCCTGCAGACCAGCGGTCGTATCGTGACGGTGGTGGCAGGGCGAGAGCCCCCCAGGTGGAGCGAGGCCCATAAGAACGCTATCCCGGCTGATCGGATTATTGCTCATCCGGTCGGGCTGATTCCCTTAGCTGACGCCCGAGAGAGTCTGGAGAAAAGAGGTATATATGATGTTGCTCTTCGGGAGGCAATTGTTCGCTATACAGAAGTCGAGCAGGGTGAGGTTCACCCCATGTATCTCGGCATTTGTGCCGATGCAGTGCATGCCAGGCTCGAAAAGGGCATAGCGATTTCGCCCGACGATTTCAAGACGGTCGTTTCGCCGGAGAAGCTGGGGGAAGAAGTACTGCTGCGTCTGTTGAGCGATGTTGCCGGCACACTGCAACCCGCCATTATCGCCCTGAGTGTCTGCCGCAGTTTCAATTACGCTATCTTTCGCGAACTGGCCCAGAAGAGCCTGGGGTCAAGCGGCGACCGGCCAGTGTTTGAGCAGGTGCTGACCAAGTATTCGTTTGTCAAGAAGCTGTCAGGCGGGTACTACCAGATTCACCAACTGGTAAGAAAGCTGATCGAAGAGGTCACGGAACATGACGGAGAAATCAGGGCTAATCGGGAGGTGTTAGAACATTACTTTCTGGCGCTTGCTCAGAACGGTGACGAAGTAGCCTGCGTGGAGGCGATTTACTATGCCAACCAGTTAGACCCCGGACGCGGGGTAGATGAATGGTTGGTAACTTTTCGTGACCGACTGGAGCGGTGCCAATGGGAATTATGCGGAAAGCTCAGCGAATTGAGCCAGGAATTAACTTTTGTCACCTCGACCGGATTGGCCGAGGCAATGCAACTGATGGGCCAGTATTATCAACGTATATCATTCTATACCGATGCTAAAATCAAATATTTGAGCGCACTTAGCCATATTGATGCACAGTCGGATGGGGACCAGATTGATGCCGGTTTGTTAGCACAACGCTGTGCTATTCTCAATAATATGGTAGATATGCTGTCTTATTTGAGTGAACATAAACAGGCCGCAGAATACTTTCAGATGGCGCTGTCGGCCTACCAGGAAGCGTTGCAAAGGCTTGGCAGTGAAGCGGAGTTCTATAGTGGTAAAGGCGAAGTGCTATGCATTTATGGTTATGCCCAGGAGCGCCTATCGGACATGGTTGCGGCTGAAAAAATGTATATTGCGGCTGTCGAGGCCTGCGATCAGGCTCTTTTGCTTGACCAGACATGTGTGGACGGCCATAAGAACAAGGCACGGGCGCTGCGGCGGCTGAGCGAGTTCCAAGGGAATAATGGCCGCGGTGATGAAGCCGCAGAGGCGATTTCATCAGCGTTGAATTGTGTAGAAGAAGCCTTGCGATTGCAGCCGGACAAAGCTGATTTATATAGATTGAAGGGGATGGTGCTGGCTGCCATTGGGAATCACTATCAAGCTGCAGGGAAAATCGCCAAGGCTAAAGCCGCTTATGAGGAGGCCGGGAAATGGATTGATCAGTCACTTGCCATCGCCCCAAAAAACGAACAGGCCATTTTTGAGAAAGGGATTATTTTCTGCAATATTGCCGAACTGTTAACCGAAGGGCAGACAAAAAAAGAGGCGGAGTTATTCTTGAATCAAGGGATTGATTGCTACCGGGATGCATTGATCATCGCACCTCAAAGCGCTTGGGTTCACTGCCAACAAGCCACGGCATTACAGCGTATCGCCAATTTGCGGGCTTTGGAAAAAAGGCTGGCAGAAGCCATGGTCTTTTACCAGTCGGCTGTCCAAAGCATTGACAATGCTCTGAAGATAGCGCCAAACGAAGCCTGGCTGTGGAATATAAAGGGAACATGCCTGCGAGATCTGGGGATGGTTCAGAATGAGGGCGGAGATGGGGAAATGGCTCTGGAAAGTTTTCAAGAAGCCTACCGCTGTTGTGACAAGGCAGTCAATCTAACTCCTCAATTTGCATCTGCCCATATTAATAAAGGTGACAGCCTGCATCTTTTGAGTAAGCTGGGTTCAGGTCCATTAGCATTGGAACAGCTGCTGCAGGCGGTGGCAAGCTATGGTCAAGCCTCCCAAATTGATCCGAAAAATTTCTATGCTTATTTCAGTGCAGGGATATCGCTGCTGGATTTTGCTGAATTACAGAACGTTTTTTCTGAGACTGCGCTGGATAGTGTAGTGCAGTCGGCGGAATGTTTCGACAAAGCACTGTGGCTCAATCCTAATGATATTGAGGCCAATTTATATAAAGGGTGGGCTTTGCTGGAATGCGGGCGTATTCTGAAAGCTGTGGGGCGTTCCGGCGAGGCGGAAATAGCCTATAGTGGAGCCATTGACAGCTATGGGATAGTGTTGCGGCTAAATCCGGGCAATGAAAGTGCGAATAGAAATATCCAGTGGATTTTCGAGCAGATTAAGGGGACTGTGCTGGCGGAAAAACTGGCGGCTAAGGCGGCGCGTGACGCCTTGGCACAGATCTACCTAATAGATGAGCAGCACTTCCGCAAGCCACTGGACTTAGGTCTGGCACCGGTGGATGAGGAACAAGCGCAGCGGTTCTTGGCGGACATTTGCGCAACAGAGTCGCCAGAACTGTCTGCGGTACTGGCAACGGTTCTGCCATTTAGCGAAGAGTATCGGCTTTATCAGTACACTGACAGGTCGACCGGGTCGGCTGCCGTGTATTACTACCTGTATAAACCTGGGGATGCTCGCTTGCTTAATTGGACATTCGCACCCCTGCAGGAAATGATCGCTAATGGCGCATTGGTTTTGAAGCAAGAAACAATAATTCCATATGTACGGTTTTTCGCTTATTTCGTGCGGGTAGAGTTTGGCAACTTCATTTTTGTCGAAAGTTCTGAAGATATTGTCTGGCGTCCGGAAGCTTCGGAGCAAGACCGTTTCAAGATTAACCAACACCTTAGGCCGCTGGCCTTTATCGAGGAAGATGATGAAGCCTTCTGGCTTAACGGGATGATGCTTATGAAGGATGTTTTGGTAAATGTTGATATCGTTATTCCCAAAAAGCCAATATCTATCAAAAATGGCATTAATGGACAAATGGTAGATATCCCCAACGGTTTTGTCGTACCGGTTAATGAAAAATACATTTATAGAGATATGAAGGTTGCACTGCCTCCAGGATCTGAAAAGTTTTTTGAAACAATAACCAAGAACTTGCGTGCTAATGTGGCATCCCACGACTTGAACGACGAGCAACGTTATCGAATACCATTGAATCTCGGCTTGAAGTCGGTGAGCGAAAAGGAAGCGGGACAGTTTCTCGAGGATATTTATGCTCCGGAGTCGCCAGAACAGTCAGAGATAAAGGTGGCGAAGTTACCGTTTTACGAGGAGTACCGTCTGTACCAGTACACCGACAAGACGGTCGAACCGGCCGCCGTGTACTACTATCTATATAAACCCGGGGATGCTCGGTTACTTAACTGGACCAATGCTCCTATCTATCTTCTGAATGAGGACGGAGCGTTCAAACTGACGATAGAAACCGTAATCGACTACGCCAAGTTTTTCTTTTACTTTGTCCGGGGGGATCTTGGCATGTTCATAATCGTTGAGAAGCCGCAGGATCTAGTGTGGTTGCCGGAGGCAATGGAGGAAGAGAAAGCAGCGGTGGAAAACCTATTGATGCCGGTGACCTATAAGGGGATTGATGAAAAAAATCGCTACGTGTTGAGTTGTACCATCATCTTCAAAGATGCTTTATTTAGGTCTGACATTATCATAGCGCGTGAGGACATCAAGCTGATTGACCCCGATACCAATGAAGAAATAGAAATGAAAAAAGGGGAATTGTTGCTTGCCAACGAGGAATTGTTGTGTGAAGAGCAACAGGTGCCTCTCCAGCCGCCGCCGGACTCGGTTAAAGCGCGGAAACTGGCCGCTAATAAAGCCAGAGAGGATGTTTGTCACGGTTCTGAGGCGGAGAAGTATTACAGAACGCAAGTTGATTTCGGACTAGCGCCAGTGAGTGAACAGGAAGCCAAACGATTTTTAGAGGATATTTACGCCCCGGACTTGTCGAACATATCTGTGGTGCAGGCGGCAGCACTGCCGTTTTTCCGTCGTCGCAAGCTTTACCAATACATTGATAAAACCTTTGAACCAGCGTATGTCTATTATTATCTGTACAAACCAGGAGATGCGCGGCTGATGAATTGGACGACAGAATCTATCAAGGGACTTGTGACTGAGGAATTTAAACTAGAGCCGAGTACGGTTATACCTTATGTGCGGTTCTACAATTTCTTTGTGCGCGGCCAGAATAACCAGTTCATTATTGTTGAAAAACCTGAGGACATCGTTTGGCAGTCGGAGGCGACTGAGGAGGATCAGGTGGAACTAAACAGGCATTTGATTCCCTTGGCTTATCTTGGGATGGACGATAAGTATTATTTGCTGAAAGGTACCGGATTAATAAAGGACATGCTATTTCGTCTGGAGCTGCGAATTCCTTCTGAAAACATGACCATAATTAATCCGGATACGGATTTGCCGATGGAACTGGAGCCGGGGATAGTTATTTTTGCCAATGAGCAGCTAGTCGCCAAGGATCTTAAGGTTGCGATGCATGATTTTCTCCGATAATATTCTTCTGGAGCAGGTAGTCATTAGACTAATAGGACACCTGGGGACGTTCCCTTTTTATCACTGAGCGCCCCTTTTTGTCCCCCGTTTTTATTTTGCTTTCTTTAATAACCGAATGTCGGCTTCGTGTTCAAAGGTACGGTCATTTAGAGCATCAAGTTTGGCCTCTAGCCGGGAGATTTTTTCGGTTTCATGGTAAGTCTTTTCAACCAGATCAAGAAGGGCGGCGTCAGCTTCCTTAAGGTTTTTGATTTCGGCTAAGATTTCTGTTTGGCCTTGTACAAGAGAATTCTGGCCTTGTACAAGAGAACTCTGGCCTTGTACAAGAGAATTCTGGCTTTGTACAAGAGAATTCTGGCCTTGCTCCAAGTCTTTGATGCTAGATTCTAGGCTAACCAGTTTTTCAAGAACTAGTTTTTGGAATTCTTCATTTGTCACCTTAATCCATGCTCCTTTCTTTACTGCCATTATCTTCAGCCTACCGCTAGACTTGAATTTCAATACAAGTATTTGAATTTCAATACAAGACCAGCTTAGCATATTATACGTACGACGTAAATATAATAAGATTGCGACAAAGTCGGTTCGACATTGTCGCAATCTTATTTATATGCTATTATACAATAAACTATTAGGAATTATTCAAGCCCGTATGATATTTTCGCGGTTGCCCGGAAAGGTTTTGATGCCTATCCTTGGTAAGCCGATGCTGGGGCTGCAATTCCGCAAGAGATTATTAGAAGATACTGTTTATAATACAAAGCAAAGGAAGTATCCATATGTATAAAATAGTGGTAGCAGGAACAGGTTACGTCGGCTTGGTTGCAGGCGTCTGTTTCGCCGAAGTTGGCCATCAAGTAACCTGTGTTGATATTGACGAGAAGAAAGTAGATATGATGAAACAAGGTATTTCTCCCATTTATGAGGCTGATCTCGAAGCGTTGATGCGAAAAAATTATGCAGCCGGCAGATTAGACTATACCACTGATTACGCTGCAGCCTACAAAAATCCGGACGCTGTCTTCATTGGCGTGGGAACTCCTGAACAGCCGGACGGTTCTGCCAATCTTTCCTATATAGCATCAGTAGCAAGACAAATTGCGGAAAATATAGAAAAAGACTGCCTGGTTGTGGTAAAATCTACGGTTCCTGTCGGGACAAATGACAAAGTGGAACAGTTTATTAAGGATTTCTTGGTTAATGACGTAAAAGTAGAAGTAGCTTCCAACCCGGAGTTCCTGGCACAAGGAACTGCAGTGCGCGATACGCTGCAAGCGGCAAGAATCATCATCGGAACGGAAAGTAAATGGGCTGAAGAAATGCTTATGAAGATATATGAACCGTTTAATCTGCCCATAGTATCCGTAAGCAGAAGATCGGCGGAGATGATAAAATACGCTTCTAATGATTTCCTCGCTCTTAAGATTTCATATATGAATGACATCGCCAACCTCTGTGAACTGATAGGCGCTGATATTCAGGATGTGGCTCGGGGCATGAGCTTTGATCAACGTATTGGCAGTAAATTTCTCAATGCTGGTATTGGTTATGGCGGCTCATGCTTTCCTAAAGATACGAAAGCACTGGAATATCTGGCAAAACAGAATGGTTACGAGCTAAGAACAATAAAAGCCGCCATTGATGTGAATACTGACCAGAAGACTATATTATATACTAAAGCAAGCAAAAGACTCATTACGTTTAATGGCCTGAAGGTAGCTGTTCTTGGGCTCACATTTAAACCGGGGACTGATGATCTGCGGGAAGCGCCGTCGCTTGAAAATATACCTTTATTATTGGCCCAGGGAGCAGATATTTATGCCTATGACCCTGTTGGTATGGATAATTTTAAAAGAAAGTATCCAGCGGGAAAAAACGGCAGGGGAAGCATACAATATGCTGATAAGGTGGCGGAAGCTTTAGAAGGCGCGAATGTTTGCCTTATCTTTACCGAATGGGGCGAAATAAAAGCTGTAAAACCGGAAGCTTATAAGCAGCTTATGAGAACCCCCTTGGTTTATGACGGCAGGAATATATATGAAATTAAAGCAATGAAGGATGCGGGAGTCGAGTATTATTCTATTGGGCGGAAATAAATATTCCAAGAACTTTTTATAAAGAGCCGAATTTCATCAATGAGAATCAGGCAGTATGTAAAAATACCCTTCTGCCATTAAGCGCAGAAAAGGGTATTTTTACATACTTCAATCATAGTGACCACGACATTGCAGGATATAAATATTTTCATCGTCAAATTTGTAAATAAGCCTATGTTCCGGAGTGATTCTCCTGCTCCATAAGCCTTCTAATTCGTATTTAAGAGGTTCAGGTTTGCCTAGCCCTTCATTTCCGTGCCGTTCAATATCCTTAATTAACTCATGGATCTTCTTTAATACTTTTTTATCCGTGGTTTGCCAATATAGATAGTCTTCCCAGGCAATATCGGTAAAAACTTTATTCATCTTCGATAATTTTTCTGGTTTGGGCTTTGCCTGACTTCAATTGTTCCATTGATTCTAAAAGCCTGTCGTAAGTTTTCTTATTGCTGCGGATAAACAGATTTTCCATAATATTGTTGTATTCAGCTTCTGAAAGCAAAACAACGTTACCGCCTTGCTTGCGGGTAATAACAATTGTTTCAAAATCATTATTCGCTTTATCGCAATAGGTTTTAAAATTTTCCCTTACACTTGAATAGTTTACAGCCAACATGAAATAAACACCTCCTGTACAATATATTGTACAACGAAAAATGCCTTTATGCAACTTTTTTTAATTGCTTGCGAAAAATAAGGGAAAAAGAATTTAGTGGTCTATATGATGGGCCTTAGCGTAAAATAGACATAGACATCCCGCTATGCTAGAATAGAATGAGTAAAATATTGTCGTGACTATCCCTTTACAATATAAAGCAGAAAGGGTAATGATAATGAAAATTATTATTCTCGCCGGCGGCGGGGGAACTCGTCTGTTTCCGCTGTCCCGCACCTGCATGCCCAAACAATTTTTAAAATTGGGCGACGACCATTCGCTGTTGGCGCAGACAGTGAAACGTTTTCTGCCCCTGGTTAAGGCAACGGATATCGTGATTGTGACCAACCAGGACTACCTGCACCATGTTAAAGCGGAACTGGCGGCTTGCGGCACTCGCGAAGCCCACATTTTACTTGAGCCGGAAGCCAAAAATACTGCGCCCGCCATAGCTTTGGCAGTGCGCTTTTGTCTGGACGAATTAGGAGTAACCAATGACGAGGTGTTGTTTGTTTCCCCTGCCGATCATATTATCGAACCGGTAGACGTATTCATACAAAGTGTGCGGCGGGCAGTGGAACTGGCCGGGCAGGGCCAGCTGGTCACCTTTGGCGTGAAACCGACAAAACCGGAGACCGGGTACGGCTATATTCAGGCCGGCGAGCCGTTCCAAGCCGGTTATAAAGTACAAAGTTTCCGCGAGAAGCCTGACAGGAAGACGGCCGAGGCTTATCTTGCCGCCGGCAATTATTATTGGAATTCAGGCATGTTTGCTTTTACCGCCGGTTGTATGCTGGAAGAGCTGGAACGGTATCAACCGGAAATCTTCACCCTGGTTTCAAAACCATTTGCCGAAGTAAAAAATAATTTTGCCGCGATGCCCAGTATATCCATCGACTATGCGGTCGCGGAAAAATCAGCGCGGGTTCTCACCGTGCCCCTTGCCGCCGAGTGGAATGACATCGGCTCCTGGGATGCCATTTATGATGTTTTGCCCAAGGATACTGAGGGCAATGCCATCAAAGGCGATTGCATTCCCATTGATTGCAATAACACGCTGATGATGGGCCGCAGCCGGTTGATCGCCGGCATCGGACTGGAAAACCTGCTGGTAGTGGAAACCGACGACGTAATTGTGGTTGCCAAACGGGGAGAATCCCAGAAGGTCAAGGATGTGGTGACTGAACTCAAACGCTGCGGCCGCAAGGAAGTGGATGAACACACCACCATGTACCGCCCGTGGGGAAGCTACACGGTGCTTGGCGAAGGCCCCGGCTACAAGATGAAAAAGATTGTTGTCAATCCCGGCCAGCAGCTAAGCTTGCAGCTGCACTATCACCGCAGTGAGCACTGGATTGTAATCGGCGGTACGGCGAAAGCTACCATCGGCGACAATGAGCAAATGGTGCATGAAAACGAGAGCGTGTTTGTACCCCAATCTACCAGACACCGCTTGGAAAACCCGGGGAGAATCTCTCTGGAAATTATCGAGGTGCAGAACGGCAGCTATCTTGAAGAGGACGACATTGTACGATTTGAAGATATCTATGGCCGGAGTTAAGGGGAGAAAGATCAATGTCGATAGACAAGTTCAAGCGCGACGCATTTAAAGCTTATGACATCCGGGGACGTGTGCCGGATGAATTAAATGAAGCAATGGCTGCCAGAATCGGTATGGCCTTTGTGAAACTGCTGGGCGCCAAAAAAGTGGTTGTGGGCCGGGACGTGCGCCTGTCCAGCGAGCCGCTGGCTCAAGCTGTCGTCAAGGGCTTGAACGACATGGGCTGCGATGTGCTGGATATCGGTTTGTGCGGTACCGAGATGGTGTACTTCGCTGCTTCCCATCTTGGGGCAGACGGCGGCATCATGGTGACAGCCAGCCACAATCCAATGGATTATAATGGTCTGAAGCTGGTGCGGGAGCAGTCTAAGCCCATCAGCGGCGATACCGGATTGCGGGAAATGGAGGAACTGGTTGTAGCCGGCGATCTGGCGGCGGGCTGTGAAGTTTCCCGGGGAAAAGCAGCAAACGTCGATATTATGGCTGAGTATGTCAAGCATCTGATGACCTACGTTAATCCGGCAGCTTTAAAACCCCTTAAGATCGTGGTGAATGCCGGCAACGGCTGTGCCGGTCCTGTCATTGACGCCCTGGAAAAACTTCTTCCTTTCGAGTTTATCAAGGTAAACCATCAGCCGGACGGAACTTTTCCCAACGGCATTCCCAACCCGCTACTGGTGGAAAACCGGGAAGCCACCGCCAAGGTTGTACGGGAAACCGGCGCCGACTTAGGCGTGGCCTGGGATGGAGATTTTGACCGATGCTTTTTGTTCGACGAAAAAGGCGGCTTTATCGAAGGTTACTACATTGTCGGCTTGTTGGGGGCGGCCTTTCTCCGGCGGTTCCCCGGCGCCAGGATTATTCACGACCCGCGTCTTACCTGGAATACGATTGAGGTGGTGCAGGCCGCCGGGGGGCTGCCGGTGCAAAGCAAAACCGGCCATGCTTTTATTAAAGAGCGCATGCGCCGGGAAGATGCCGTGTACGGCGGAGAAATGTCCGCCCACCATTATTTTCGAGAGTTTTTCTATTGCGACAGCGGCATGATTCCCTGGCTGATTGTGGTGGAGAATCTGTGCCATACCGGTAAGACCCTTTCGGAGATGGTTGCGGAGAGAATGGAAAAATACCCGGTCAGCGGTGAAATCAACCGCAAAGTAGTCGACGGGCAAGCAGTTCTGAAGGCAATTGAAGAGAAGTATGTCACCGCCGGCGCAATAATCGACCGCACCGACGGGCTGAGTGTGGAATATACTGACTGGCGGTTTAACCTCCGTATGTCCAATACCGAGCCGCTGCTGCGCCTGAATGTTGAGAGCCGGGGCAACAGGAAATTAATGGAAGAAAAATCGAGTGAAATATTGGCTGTGATTGAACAGTTTAGCGGTTGCTAGCAAAAGCAGCTCATTCCGGATGGATTTTCCTCTTAAAATGGCTCGCATATTCTTTATTATGCCTTGCAATTTGGGAGTGATTATGGTATGAATTAATCATACTATAATAAGGGGTGAAGTAATATGTCTTCAGTTGAAAAAATCACCATTGCCTTAACGCAAGAATTGGCAGTTCTTGTACGTCAGGCCGTTGAGAACGGGGAATATGCTTCTAGTAGCGAAGTTATCCGCGATGCATTGCGTGATTGGAAAGTCAAGAGAACCCTTCAGCAGCAGCAAATTGATGAATTGCGCCGCCTTTGGAATGAAGGAATCAATAGCGGAGAAGGCCGCTTTTCGAACATGGAGGAAATCGTAAAAGAAGCGAAGAGGCATTTCGATGCCAAACGTGCCAATATGTGAGACGTTGTTATGTCTAAAATATCCCTAAGTTTGATTCAGTTGCAGCGGAAATTTGCGGACGATTTGGTGTGGAATAAGCTGGTGCTCCATTTGTGGCGGTAATGGTTGAGGGTCGACAGCGCGGGCAAAATGCCTGGGCTGTTTATTAATGGAAATTTTGGTATAATATAATTGGTATAATATTATAAAAAAAAGGTATGAGGGAGGCCATGATGGCTGATCACGCGGCGGTATTGGATCGAGTTAAAGAGTTGGTGCTGGCGGGTTTGGGTTCTTTAGATGCGAGAGTGTATCTTTTTGGATCGTGGGCCAGAGGCGAGCAGCGCAGGGGCTCTGATATTGATATTGCGGTTGAATATAAGAATGGGGTACCGCCGGCCATTATGGTAAAAATTCGGGAATTATTGGAAGAGTCTGCCGCTATTCCTTATCGGGTTGATGTTGTCGATCTGGTTAAGGCTGGTTGCGATTTCGCCGGCAGGGTAAAACGGGAGGGAATTATTTGGCGCGACTACACGAAAGGTTAGATGCCGCGAAAAAAGCTTTGGCCAGACTGCAGGAAGCAATGGCACTGGTACACCCTACATTATTAGAGCGGGATGCAGGCATTCAGAGATTCGAGTTTTCCTTTGAGGCTGTATGGAAAGCTGCCCAAGCGTTTTTGACCGGACACGAAGGGTTGGATGCCGCTTCGCCCAAAGGAGTGATCCGCTATTGCCGGGAAGTGGGTTTGTTGAATGATGATGAAACCATAATGGCGCTCCATATGGCGGATGATCGAAATTTGACTGCCTATACCTATAACGAGCCGCTGGCGGCTGAGATTTATGCCCGCGTTAAAGAGTACGGTCCATTATTAGAAAAATGGCTGGACCGGATGAGGAAAAGGCTGGAAGATTAATATAATTACTGGGAGGTGTTAGTATTAAAAAGGGACGAATAATTCGTAAAGCCGTAATACCGGCTGCCGGGCTGGGCACGCGTTTTTTGCCTGCGACCAAGGCGCAGCCGAAAGAAATGCTGCCGATCGTTGATAAACCTGCCATTCAGTTCATCGTTGAGGAAGCTATTCAGTCGGGGATAGAGGAAATCCTGATTATCACGGGACGCAACAAGCGGGCGATCGAAGACCATTTTGACCGGGCGGTGGAGTTGGAGCTTACCTTGAAAGCCCAGGGGAAATACGACCTTTTGGGACTGGTTGAAGAATTGTCGGAAGTGACTATTCATTATGTCCGGCAAAAAGAGGCCAAAGGACTGGGGCATGCCGTTTTGTGCGCCAGACAGTTTGTCGGCAATGAGCCCTTTGCCGTGCTGCTCGGCGACGACATTATCGACGCCGCGGTGCCTTGCCTGCGGCAGCTTATGGACGTATACCAGGATTGTCCGGGCACTATCTTAGGGGTCCAGGAGGTTCCCCGGACCGCCGTTTCCAGCTATGGGATCGTAAGACCCCAGCCTGTTAAGGAGAACCTCTGGGAAGCAGTGGATTTGGTGGAGAAACCTTCCATGGAGGAAGCGCCGTCTCAGTTGGCTGTCTTAGGCAGGTACATTATCGAACCTGAAATTTTTGCCATTCTGGAGAACACCACTCCCGGGCGCGGCGGTGAAATACAGCTGACTGACGCCCTGCGCCGTTTGCGCGAAAAGCCGGTGTACGCTTTTAATTTCCAGGGCCGCCGGTATGATATCGGTGATAAGCAGGGCTACCTGGAGGCGACCATTGAATACGCCTTAAAGCGTCCCGACTTACGGGAGCGTTTCCTAAAATATCTGATCAAACAGACCGGTTCGCTGGTAACGGAAGAAGAGCCCGCCACCACTGCCGAGCACCAGCCGGAGAAAAAGGCATAGTACTTGTAACTACTCAGGTACCTGAGTAGTTACGGGAGTCAGAATTCAGAAGTCAGAAAGAGGAACAGTTAAGGTTCGAACTGCTTGCGGCATATTTTGAATTCTGACTCCTGAATTCTGAATACCAGAGTAGTTATGAATACTTTTAAATGGGGGCGTGTTTATCTTGAATCAGAACAACAAGCAAACTCTGACATTGGCATCGGGTTTTACCTTTGACTACACTAATTTGTATGGCGACGATAAGGTAACCGAAAAAGATATTGCCGCGATTGAAAGCCGCTTAACGGCTGCTCACCGGGCGATAGAGCACATGCGGGCCACCGGCGAGGTGCGGGGCCATCTTTCCAAGGACGGCTTGCCGGAAAAAGTATTGTTTACCCAGCTGCCGTATGTGCGGGAAGGCAACCTTAACAGTCCTTCCTCCCTGGAACGGTTGCAGGCCTTTAGCCGTTCCATCCGCAATAACATTGACGCTGTAATATCCTTTGGCATCGGCGGGTCTTTCCTGGGAAACAAGGTTTTATTCGATGTCCATTGCGGCGAGTTCTGGAACAGCAAGACGGCGGAAGCCCGCAACGGCTATCCCAAGCTTTACTTCAGCGGCAACAACATGGATCCCCGCCGGACAACCGAGCTGATCGGGCATATTGAGACGGAAGCGCGCATTAAAACGCTGCATTCTCCTAATACCGCCTATAAAGTCATGCTTGTTGTCATCTCTAAGTCCGGTTCCACCCTTGATACCATGTCGACCTTCATGGTGGCTTATGACAAGTTAAAAAAGATCGGGCCGCATATTATAGTGGAAGTCGTCGCCGTTACGGATCCGGCGGCGGGGAGCGGGGAAACATTGCTGCACAAGCTGGCTGCCGGGCAAGGCTGGCCGATGTTTAGCGTTCCTGACGGCGTTGGCGGGCGGTTCAGCGTGTTCTCCGAAGTCGGACTTATCACTGCCGCCTGTATCGGCCTTGATATCGAAAAATTTTTGGCCGGCGCCAGGGCCATGGACGAAGCCTGCCTGACAGATAACATCCGGCACAACCCTGCCATGCTGAATGCCGCGCTCAAGTATCTGGCTGCGGAAAAATATGGCCGGGATATTGAAGTATTCATGCCCTACGCCGACTATTTAAAATCCCTCGCGGAATGGTATATTCAACTGCTGGCGGAGTCCCT
Source organism: Methylomusa anaerophila (assembly GCF_003966895.1). NCBI lineage: Bacteria > Bacillati > Bacillota > Negativicutes > Selenomonadales > Sporomusaceae > Methylomusa > Methylomusa anaerophila. Next base: position 2,571,485 of record NZ_AP018449.1, read on the forward strand.
GGGAAAAAGAACCGACCGGTCCGGCCGGGAGGTGTTTTACGGCCGGACTCCTATCGCAGCTGTAGGCACAACGGACATGCATGCCCAGACCCAGCAGCATCAGGACGGGAAGAAAGATAAAGTGGTGCAATTTATCAAAGTGGCTGAATGGGATGATGACCCGGTGATCCCGAATGTCTTTCCCGGTGCCGCCAAGCTGGCGGAGATATCCTCCATCCGGTTGAGTCAGGCGCTCGATGCGGCGCGGGAGGCAAATGCGGCGGCACTCACAAGCGATCAACGTTTTAATGCCACAATAGTCTTGCCCCGGCTCAACGCCTACCATTTGGGAGAGCTTCTGTACCTCTTGGCCTTATCTGTTGCTTATGAGGGGGAATTGGCCGACGTAGATGCTTTTGATCAACCGGGGGTAGAAACCTACAAACGTATTTTGGGACCACGCTTAAAAGAACTTAAAATACAATGATATTTAACCAAAAAAGGAGCTGAGGGAAATATTCCTTCTGCTCCTTTTTTTTTACAGTTATAGAATTTTTATTAAGATTTGGCGATACTGGGTTGCAGGATTTTGACAAAAGAAAGCGAATTTACAGTTGAAAAGGAATAATTGCATACTATCTGTCGCATTTTGTAATCGCGGCAAAAGTTTATGGGGGTGAGCGCTTGTTGCCGATAAAAATATTGATTGCTGATGATCACGCGCTCTTGCGGCAGGGTATTAAGAATGTACTGGCTCTGGAAGCCGACTTTTGCGTAGTCGGGGAAGCGATTGACGGCGAAGATGCGATTGAACAAGCGAAAAATCTTCAACCCGATATTGTTTTGCTGGATATCAATATGCCCAAGATGAATGGATTGGAGGTAACCCGCGAAATTCGCGCCCGCCTGCCGCGAATGAGGGTCGTTATTCTCACCATCCATGACGACGAAAACTATGTTTTTGAAGTGGTCAGGTCCGGAGCGGCGGGTTATCTCCTGAAAGATGTTGAACCTAGCATGCTTGTGCAAGCCATCCGGTTGATAAACGAGGGTCAGTCCTTCATTTACCCAACGTTAACCCGGAGTCTTTTTGACGAGATTTCCAGGCGGGACGAAGTTGTTTCCATGCTTGACAAGCGGAAAGAAGAGCGGTTGACTTACCGGGAGATTGAAGTATTGAAACTGGTCGGTGAAGGCATGAGCAACATAGAAATTGCTGATAAACTTTATTTGAGCCAGAAAACCGTTAAGAATCATTTAACCAATATTTTTCGAAAAATCAGCGTTGGCGATCGAACCCAGGCAGTTTTATACGCTATCAAAAACAAGATTGTGGTAATCGAGTAATAGGAATCATACATACTTATCTTAAATATCAACAGCCTTATTAACTGCATATACTATTCTATCCAAGAGTAGAAGGGGGTAGGGTAGTTTGTTTTTATCTTACACCGCTAGCGTAATTGTAGTATCACTGGCTTTGTACGGGTTGTGGCACTTTATTAAAGACCTGTGGGAATGGTATGCCAATATGGAGTTGGTATGCCACCCCAATTCCAGTCTGCTCATTCTGGTGAAAAACATGGAAAATGAAATTGAGGATCTAATGCGGTTTTTGATACTTGAACTGGAGTCTGCCGGCGAGGAACACTGCGATGCGGTAGTGATTGACTTGGGATCTCAGGATTTAACCCTGGCTATTTTAACCCGGATGGCGACCCAAAGCGAGTGTTTTACCTTTATAAGTTTACCTCACGTTGCGAGACCGGTTGAGGAAGCCTTACCCATGTGCCGGGGGGGAGTCGTTCACGTACTGGACCTAACCAGCCGGCTTACTGCCAAAGAATTTATCGTTAGTGTCAGTGCTTTGCTTCGCCAGGACACGAAGAAGGTGGCAGTGAAGTTTGATTAAGCAGAGTAATTTGTTTCAAAGCCAGAATATCGTAGAATATGTCAACCAATTTGGCGGCCAATAAATGGATTTCCGGGTTATAAACAGCATTGGACTCGCGCAAAGTTTTGCCGCCGTATAAGGATGGATAGCCGGCGGATTCGGCAGCAGCCAAACGGGCAAGAGCCAGTTGGCGGTTTACCGAGGCTGCGGACCATAATACGGGTATCTCAGTCTGACCGGCTATTTTGATCAGTGAATGATAAGGCTTGTTGTTGCTCCGGTATACTTCCTTGACAGTGTGAAGATTAATATAGCCGTATGTTGCATCCCCCGCGATTCTTGGCAGCCGCGTTTTCACCGGAATTAGCACCAGTCTGGGGGTAATGGGCAGCGGCGGCAGCAGAGTCCGTTGAGTTAATGCGCGTACTTTGTTTTTTAACTCATTTAGATCTATGGCCCGGCTTCTGGCCAAACGGAGGATAACGCGGGGAACGCGCGCCGACAGGGTAGTGGATTTGCCATCAGTTGAGATTATTATAGTGGAATCGCCGCTGGTATTATAGGCAGGGATAATAGCCGCGATTCGCTCAAAGGTCTCAGGGGTGGGAAAATAATCGCTCATTGTTGCCTCCTTAGGTTTATGATTAATGCGTAGAGAAGGATAAAGATAGGGTCAGTATCGAACATATGTTCGATACTGACCCTATCTTAGCAAAAAATTGGAATTTTGGCAATACATTTTATGGAAGATTGATTGTTTGATTGTGGCTAAGATTCCACTTGCCTTCGTGCAAGGGAATTCTGGTCTTTCCCCAAGTCTTTGATGCCGGATTCTAAGCTGACAAGTTTTTCAATGACTAATTTTTGAAATTCCTCATTAGTCATTGTTAGTCATTGTTAGTCATCTTTCGGTGTGCTTATTCCGCCAAGCGTATCTTTCTGATATCACTTTCATGTTCAGCCGATTTGCGAACCAGAAAAGCAATATCAAGAGCAAGGCGGTCAATATCTTCTTTCGTAGCGCAGTTGGCAACTTGTCCGGTTAGTTGGTTTATATTATGCCCTATGGAATGAAGCTGAGCATTGATTTCTTCATTGTTATGGCGCAGTGCTTGGACAATTCGGTTGGTTTCAATCATTTGCCCTTCCAGATTGGAAATATCGGTTTTCATTTCGGAGACATCGGACTTGAGGGTAGAGACATCGGACTTAAGGCTGGAGACATCAGACTTAAGGCTGGAGACATCGGACTTAAGGGTAGAGACGTCGGACTTAAGGGTAGAGACGTCGGACTTAAGGGTAGAGACGTCGGACTTAAGGGTAGAGACATCAGGCTTAAGGCTGGAGACATCGATTTCAATCCCGGTTACTTTTTGTAAAAGCAATTCCAGTAATTCACGGTCAGTCATAGTCAGTCATCCTCACTTTTTCGAAGAATTTGGTTATAATTTCTCGTTCCTCTCAACTAAGCTTTTTAGCAGCTCGTAGATCAGGTTCAAGTTTAGGCTTGTCCAATATCCATATTTATCCTTATTAAAACTTATCTTAATTGTGATTATATCACATATTTTTTTAAAATAATTATCATAAAGAGGATTGATAATATTTCTTAAATAGGTAAAATCATAATCGAGATACGGAACGGAGGTTATTATGGATAAATTAACTGAAAGACTGAAAACATTGCGCGAAAGCAAGAGAGTCTCGACAGGCGGAGCTTGTCCCCGTATATCGACATGTGAATCTTTATGGTAAAATAATAGATGCAATGCAATTCAATAATGAACGTGAGAGTGGTTCAAAATGCTTAGATGGTTTTCAATCACTCTTGCCGTGAGGGTGTGAAGCATGAGTCTGCTGCAGGTGCAAGGCCTGTCAAAGTCCTTCGGGACTCATACAATACTGGAAAATGTCAGTTTCGAGATTCGCCGTGGTGAAAAGGTTGGGCTTATTGGTCCTAACGGCGCCGGGAAAACCACATTGTTTCGCATTCTGCTGGGATTGGAAACGTCGGACAACGGACTGGTCGCTCTGACTCCCGGCCAACAGGCGGCCTATGTTGAGCAGGATATAGAATTGAGGCAAAACACTCTTTATGAAGAACTTTGTACGGCATTTCAGGACATTCTTGCCTGCCAGCAGCAAATGCAGCGGCTTGAAGCCGCGATCGCCTTAGAACAGGACAAGGATAACCTGGCTTCCCTCATGAAGGAATATGGTTTGGTTGTTGACCGGTTCGAACGGGGCGGCGGCTACGAGTACGAGAATACCGTCAGGAAAGTGGCTTTCGGCTTAGGTTTCACCAATGAAGATTTAGCCAAAAATCCCCGGGCATTTTCCGGCGGCCAGAAAACCAGAATCAGTTTGGCCAGGGCTCTGATCCGGCAGCCCGACTTTCTCTTTTTAGACGAGCCTACCAACCATTTAGACTTAGGTATGGTAGAATGGCTGGAAGAATTTTTAGCCGGATACCCGGGGGCGGTTCTGGTGATCTCTCATGACCGCTACTTTTTGGATGAAGCGGTTGACCGTATCCTGGCTGTGGAAGACGGCCAAATCCAAGACTATAACGGAAATTATAGCCAATATCTGGAACAAAAGGCTGAACGCACCGAGGCGCTGGAACGGGCCTATAATAAACAGCAGGCTATGATTGCCAAAACCGAGGAATATATCAGCCGCTACCGGGCCGGGATCAAATCGAAACAGGCCAGAGGCCGGGAAACAAGGCTAAAGCGCTTAAATCGGCTGGAGCGGCCCGGGGAAGCCGGCGGATTTGATTTCTTCGTTTTTAATCCGCCGGGCGAATGCGCCGAACGGGTGGCGGAGCTGGGGGAAACTGCTGCCGGGTATGGGAATAAACCAGTTTTTTCCGGGGTGTCGCTTTTAATCCGGCGGGGTGAGGGTGTCGCCCTGGTCGGACCAAACGGGGCGGGGAAAACAACGCTGTTAAAACTGTTTACAGGCGATTTGGCCCCTTTAAGCGGCAGGGTTAAACTGGGCAGCCGGGTGAAAATAGGGTATTTTTCCCAAGAACACGAGGGACTCAATCCCAATAACCGGGTCCTGGATGAGATTATGAACGAATTCGCCTTTAGTGAAGAGCGGGCGCGGCACTATTTAGGCGCCTTTCTGTTCCGGGGCGACGAAGTCTATAAGTTGGTGGGCGACCTTTCCGGCGGTGAAAAAGCACGGATAGCCCTGCTTAAACTGATGCTTACCGGCGCCAACTTCCTGATTCTCGACGAACCGACCAATCATCTTGACATTTCCGCCCGGGAAGCCGTGGAAGAAGCTATTATGAGTTTTCCCGGAACCTTCCTTACCGTATCTCACGACCGTTATTTCCTGGATAAAGTCGCCGACCGGGTTGTGGAACTGGCGGCAGGAAGTATAACCGAGTATGCGGGCAACTACAGCTATTACCGGGATAAAAAGGCTGCCGCTCTTAAAGAAGCTGCCAGGACGGCGGCGAAAGCCGTTCAAGCTAAGAGCAAACCGGCAAAGCCGGAGGGCAGGGACGCCTATCGCGGGAAGAAGCCTGACCCGGCTAAACTGGCAAAAAAGCTGGAAGAAGAAATCACCGGCCTGGAAGCGGAACTGGCCGAGCTGGAGCTAAGGCTGAACGACCCTGACAGCCACACCGACGCCGGCCTTAGCCGGGAACTGGCGGAACAATACAGTAAGGCGCAAGCTGCGCTTGAGGCGAAGTATAGTGAGTGGCTGGAGCTTACCAATTGATTTTTATCACTATTTTCAATATGTATTGAAGTTTTTTGGATAAATCGGTTATAATAAATATAGAAATAAACATCAAACGCCCCTGCGGGAACAGGAGCGTTTGACTTTGGAATAGGGAGGTTATCTCAGCCAGATAACTACTTGTGCTGGTTTAAGTAAGATTATCGCCAGAGCGATAATCAACCAGACAAGTATCCGTGGAGAAATCCACATGAATTTCACCTCCTCTATTCGTTTTGGGACAGAGTTCGTGGCTCTGTCCTTTAAACATTATAAACATACATAAATGGAAAAACCGGCCTAATGCAGGCCGGTTTTTCCATTTATGTATCCAGGCTTTTTCTTGGCGTTCCTGGCAGATTCTCGGCACGATTGGCGGTTGGAAAATTTCCAGTGTGTCGGCATATCTCCATGGTAAAAAAAGCTGCGGCAGGCATGGGCTTGAAATAAAAACAGACCAAGTTACAGCGACGGGACTATCGACTTGCCGTAACTTGGGCCTTTGTTCTTTTTTCGCCGGAATGGTACGGTTAATGCGGCGCTAATTTACGAAGGACCGGTTCTTTGGTTTTCTAATGCCAAGATGTTATTTTGCAAGTTTTATAATAGCAGTATCATGTTCGGCAGTCTTACGGACAATGAAATTGACGTCCAGTTGAAGAGTCTCAACTTTTTCATTAAGACTATTCAATTTGCCTTCGATTTTGTTTACTGTAGTTCCTAATGAATGAAGCTGAGCGTTAAATTCTTCTTGGTTATGCTGGAGTGCTTTAACAATTTGATTCGTTTCAGAAAGTTGTCCTTCCACATTATCAAGCCGGTTATCTATATTATCAAGCCGGTTATCCATATTATCAAGCCGGTTATCCATATTATCAAGTCGGCTATCTATATTATCAAGTCGGTTATCCACATTATCAAGTCGGCTATCTATATTATCAAGTCGATTATCTATTGAGTCTAATCGGCCGCTGATCTTACCTATCTGGTCAATCACTTGTTTTTGAAATTCTTCGTTAGTCATAGTTTCATTTCACCTCTAATAATTATTGCAATACCCTCCTGAGATTCAATCGGGCAGACTTTTAAAGGAATATCCACACTATCATCCGCCAGATAAACATTTGTCATATAGCTATGACAATATTTTACACTATAGAAGACGAAAAAAACAGGCCTATTTTTATAGTAGGATAAAAAATATTTTTGTAAGCGCTTGTCGATCATAAATATTTTCTTTGGCTTTAAATAATTGTATATGTTGCTGCTGCGGCATTTGCGAAATGACACGACGTAATTCAGCCGGATCGTTATCGGAATAAAACCAGGCCAAGTGGCGACAACGAGACTATCGACTTGCCGTCACTTGGCCTTTGTTCTTTTTTCGCCGGAATGGTACGGTTAAGGCGGCGCTAATTTACGAAGGACCGGTTCTTCACCCAGGGTGAGGAAGAATGGATTTGCATACATTGGTTATTACGGCCCAGCAAGATACGGACGCTGGGAGCTCAATGGCGGAAATATGCCGCCGGTTTACCGGGCTGGTCAAAAAACATGCCTATCAGCCGCATCTGAAAGGACTTCATGAAGACGCCATGGGGGAAGGGTGGTTAGCTGTAGTTCAGGCTGTCCGTAGTTTCCAACCTGCGGCCGGAGTGCCTGTTGCGGGATATATAGAAAGCCGGGTTAAATTCGCCGTCTGGAATCTGTTCAAGCGGGAGCGCCGCCGGTGGGAGCGGGAAATGTCCCTGAACGGCGGCGGGGACGATGACGAAGGCGGCGCATTGCCCCTCCTGAATCTATTGGCGGCAGATGCGGATGTGCCGGCGGCAGTGGAAGCCAAGCTAAACGCGGTCAAGGTGAGACAGGCACTGAGCGGCCTGCCGGAAAAAACAGCGGCTGGCTTTGACCCGGACATTGCTGACGGATCAACGTTTGAAAGATGTGGCCGGTGAACTGGGCGTGTCGGTTCAGGCAATTCATAATCTGCGGCAGCGGGGGCTGGCCCGTTTAAAAAAATCCCTCGCGGGAATGTATGAAAGCGAGAGGGGGTGAGTTTGATGGCAATAGTAAAAGTACCGCAGACCGGCAAGTTGCTGATTAAGGTGCAGACCGGGCTGAACACCGCCGGTAATCCTGTTTATCGGCAGCGTACTTTCGCCAATGTGAAGGCGGGAGTGAGCGACGACGATTTATTCGCAATCGGTCAAGGACTGGGAAGTCTTCAGCAGCATACCGTGAGTGACATTACCCGCGTGGATGCCGGCAATCTCGTTGACCAGTAATTTTTGCACCGGCAATGACTTGAAGGAGAGGAGGTAAAAAACTATGGCGAAAACCCTGGAACTTGTTTTCCGCAACGCGGCAGGCAAAGAAGTGGTACTGAGCCTGCCTGACCCCAAGGATGGCCTGACCTTAGCCGAAGCTCGAACTGTAATGAACGACATCGTCAGTAAAAACATTTTTTCGGTCAAAGGGGTTGACCTGGTAGAGGATGCGGAGGCTCGCGTCCGCACCAGTGATACCGTTGAATTGGTATAAGGTGATGAAGGATGGAACAACTGCTAAGCTATATGTCCGGCTATGGTTTTCCGATGGTGGTAGCCGCGTTTCTGCTGGTACGCATGGAAGGGCGATTGGAAAAGCTTACTGCCAGTATTAGCGATCTGACGAAAATTATAACGGAACGCCTGTAAAGAAAAAAACTGTCATGCCCTTATCAGCAGGGTATGGCAGTTTTTCTTTTGCTGTTATAAAATAATTACCGGACCAGATGAACCAATGCGGTAGTGATATACAGTATTGATGATAACAACGCAGCATGGAAAATGTAGCCTGACTTACGCGAAGGGCGCATGACCGCGCGCCGGCGATAATAGTGATAAGTATACATATACTCTTCCATTTCGACAACCCTTCCTCACATTTTGTAAATTTATGTAACTAATACTGCATTTTTGTTAAAAACTCCTGCGGACTAAGGTCCTGACTATATAGGAATTTCGAAGGATTTTTAAATATCACTTCGAATTTATATTAGCAAGCCAAGCAAAACTTATCTAGTCGATAAATGTTAATTCTGTATTAATTTTGTAAATTATTGTCTTGCAAATTTAGAGAGAATCGGAAGTGACGACTTGGGAACTGAAGAGAAACCGGCGGCAGAACAAACCAATATGTTTGACGCGGTGGACAAGTCGCTGGAAGGTATTGTGGACAGCATCACCTTCCAGAGCGGGGACGGCAGTTTCACCGTATTTCGCTTGCGGCCCGGCGGACAGGAGCGGGGGACAGTCGCGGTCGTCGGCAAGTTTCCTGCGCCGCTGATGGGAGAACAAGTGATTCTCGCCGGCCAATGGGTGGAACACCTGCGCTTCGGGCGGCAGTTCAAAGCTGATACGTACCGGCGGATAGCTCCTACCAGCGAAAAAGGCATAGAACGTTTTTTGGCTTCCGGCGCCGTCAAGGGTGTGGGCGCGGCGATGGCGGCCCGGCTGGTGAAACATTTTGGGGCCAAAACCCTGGAAGTTATTGAATTTTTCCCTCAGCGCCTGGTGGAGATCGAAGGAATTGGCAGCAAAAAAGCGGACATGATCCACAAGTCGTATACCGACCAGGCCGAGCTGCGGGAAGTTATGCTGTTTCTGGAAATGAACGGCGTTTCCGGCGCATACGCTGCCAAAATTTATGCCTGTTATGACGCCGACGCCATTGCCGTGCTGCAATCAGACCCGTATCGAATGGCGGAAGAAGTGTCCGGTATCGGCTTTCGTATCGCCGATCAGATCGCCGGCGCCCTGGGGTTTTCACGCGATCACCCGTCCCGGCTGGCCGCCGGCGTCCAGTATGCCCTGCTGCAAATCGCCCAGGCCGGCCACTGCTGTGTGCCGGAAGAGATGCTGACGCAAGAGACGGCAAAACTCCTTGGCCTTGATTCGGCTGAAGTGGCTGCGGTTGTCGGCACTCTTATTAAGCAAGGGAAACTGCGTACCGAAGATTTCCACGGGATGCTCCTGGTGTACCCAACCTATTTGTACCGGGCCGAAAGATACGTTGCCCAGCGGCTGCTGGAGCTTAAGAAAAAAGTTGCCGCAATTAACGACAAAGATTTTGCCGCCCTGGTAGCCGCCTGGGAGGCCGACTCCTCCCTTAGGCTGGCCGGCGCCCAGCGTAACGCGCTGGTAGCTGCTTTGGAACATGGCATACTGGTCTTGACAGGAGGGCCCGGCACAGGGAAAACCACCACCGTACGAGGAATTCTGAAGTTGCTTCAGGATCAGGGGCTTAAAATCGTCTTGGGCGCTCCCACCGGGCGGGCGGCTAAACGGTTAAGTGAAACAACGGGGCGGGAGGCCATGACCATTCATCGCCTGCTGGAAGCGGGCGGCGGCGGTGAAGAAGATCCTCTGTTTGCCCGCAATGAGGACAATCCGTTGGACGCCGCCGCTGTTATTATTGATGAGACTTCCATGATGGATATTACCCTGATGAGCCATTTTTTGCGGGCGTTGCCGGACGGATGCCGGGTCATTCTGGTGGGTGACGTGGATCAGCTGCCGGCGGTTGGGCCGGGTTCGGTATTAAAGGATATTATCCGTTCAGGTGTCATTTCCGTGGTCAAACTTACTGAAGTTTTCCGGCAAACAGGCGAGAGTATGATTGTTTTAAATGCCCACCGCATCAACCGGGGCTATATTCCGGATTGCAAAAGCAGTCTGGATTTCCAGTTTCGCGAAATTGACGAAGGGGCGGCAGTCGCCGACGCCATTGTTGAACTTTGCCGGTCGGAGCTGGCAAAGGAAGGGTTTGACGTTCAACGGGAAGTACAGGTTCTTTCCCCCATGCACAAGCAGGTTTGTGGCGTTGAAAACCTTAATAAACTGCTGCAGGCGGCGTTAAACCCCCATACGGAGAACAAGGCCGCCATTATCGGCGTGAATCAGTTGTTCCGGGAAGGGGATAAAGTAATGCAAACCCGCAATAATTATATCAAGCGGGTGTTCAACGGCGATATCGGCTTCATTTTAGCCATCGAGGAAGGAAAAGTCATTGTCCGTTACCCGGATGATGATGTGGTATATGACCGGGGTGAGCACGATGAACTTACCCTGGCCTACGCCATGAGCGTACACAAAAGCCAGGGCAGTGAATATCCGGTGGTTATTATGCCCTTAACCCCGGGGCATCACATCATGCTGCAGCGCAATCTTTTGTATACCGCCATCACCCGGGCCAGGGAACGGGTTATTTTGCTGGGGACGCGGGCCGCGTTACAGACGGCTGTCGGCAATGACCGTACCCGCAGACGCTATTCCCTTCTGGCTGAGCGGATTCGGGGAGAAGGATTATGCTAGGCGGCTGGCTGAACGCTGTTTTGGACATTCTTTTTCCGCCCCGCTGTCCGGCCTGCCGGCAATGGGTCGGGATTCACGGCGCGTGGTGCGCCCGGTGTTTTGGCGAATTAATGTCCGTAAGACAGATCCCGCTGGCGGAACATCGCCTGAAATATCTTGACGAATGCCTGGTACTGAGCGATTATACCGGACCGCTGCAGCGTCTTATCCGGGACATGAAATTTCGCAGCTTAAAGCAGCATGCCCCCAGTCTGACCTATGTGGTGGAACAGGGGATGAAGGAGCGCAGCGGGGGGATGCAGGCGCGCAGTGTCATACCGGTTCCCCTCAGCAGGCAACGGCTGAAAGAACGGGGTTTTAATCAAACCGAGGCAATATTTAAACCATGGGCCGCCAAGCAGGGATTAAACTGGCTGGACGGCCTGGAACGAATACGCCTGACTGCCCCGCAATGGGAACTGAACCTCACCGAACGCCGCAAAAATATAAAAGGCGCGTTTCGCGTAACGCGCCCCGAGGACGTAAAAGGCCACTGCATTCTCTTGGTCGACGATATCTTCACCACCGGCATCACCCTGGACGAGTGCGCCAAAGTCCTAAAACAAGCCGGCGCCGTTAAAGTAAAAGCCCTAACCCTAGCCAGCGGCGCAAGATAGAGACTATTGAAAAATCCTCGCGCCCCTTCGGTTTGACTGTATTAGCCGGAAAGTGTTCAGCTTACTATGTTCCTATGACGACAAACGTAAGATATACAACAGACACCTACATTTTCTTAAACAGCCTCATTATCCCTAACCGTATCGTGCTCAAATCATCAAATGCCACGAACTGCTTAGAAACTGTTAGATACCGTTGCATATGAAAAAAACTTATTGTAATGATATTTGCTAATTACAGTTCGAACTATCATAGTCAGACCGTCTAGGCGTGATGAGGACCGGAACGCAAGCGTACTGGTTGTACGCTGGAGTGAGGACCGCAGGAACAACGAAGCAGATGACGGTTTCTAAGCAGTTCCCCATCTTAATAGGCAGCCACTACCCCAATGCATCGACAAAAGCTTTCACCACATCAGGATCAAAAGCCATGCCGGACAGGCTGAACAGCTCCTGTGCCGCTTCATCCCGCGTTTTTACCCAAAAGTGAGTGCAAGGATTGATAAACCGGTCATAGTAATTGGTTACGGCGATGATTCTGGCCCCGAGAGGAATATTAACCCCTTTCAGTCTTTTCGGATATCCTTTGCCGTCAAAACGCTCATGATGATGCCGGATATAGGGAATAAGCTCCTGACAGCAGGAGATATTTTCCAACATGGCGCTGCCGGCATTGCAATGATTCTTAAATACGCTCATTTCGCGGGTGGAGAGGTAAGGCATTTTAGCCAGTATCGCATTGGGAACGGTCAAATGCCCCAGGTCATGCAGCAGCGCAGCCAAACGGATCCGCTCAATTTCCTCTGGGGACAGACGCATCTTGGCAGCCACACTGACAGAATAATTGGCCACCTGCTGACTATGGAGAAATAATTTGAAGTTTTTCAGTTCGATGAGATGCAATAGGCTTGCAATTATACTGTTTGACGCTTCCCCGCCGTCGGGATAAACGTCCGGGTCTTCCATAAGTGTCAACATATACATGACAAGCTGCCTTTCATCTTAAAGTTGTTAAAGTTGTTAAAGTTGTTAAAGTTGATAAAATCAAGGGCCGTAATTAGAGCAAGTATATAATTTGCTAAAATTCAACATAATCCTGCATATAAACAGCAAAAACGCCATTTTTTACAAAAAATGAGACAAAAGCCCTAGGACAAATATTACCTTTTATTATAGAATGTAATCAGACAAGTGTCAAAGGAGGACTATGGCATGGAACTGGCGAATTGCCCCGAATGCGGCAAGGTGTACCTGGAAAACTCATACAAAATGTGCCCTGACTGTTACCATCAGGAAGAGGAGGATGCGGAGAAAGTCGTCGAATATTTACGGGATAAAAATAAAGCAACCATTGACGAAATACACAAAGCAACAGGCGTCAAGCATAAGATAATCCTGCATTTGTTGCGGCGCGGCCGCATTGTCGGGGAAATCCTTTACCCCTGTGAGAGTTGCGGCGAATTAATCAGCAGCGGGCGGATCTGCTATGAATGCAGTAAAAGCCTCATGGACCAATTAGATGTATGGAAGCAAAAGGAAGAAAAAAGCAAGAAGGACGGAATTTCCCACCAAGAGTATTCGCGCATGTATGGAAATCTTAACAACCCGAAAAAAGAGATTGAAAAAAAGTTTTAAAAAGTTTTAAACGGGGATTAATATCCCTGTATTTTTTTTCGATAATAATAGTGAGATTTTCCTCAAGAGGTGCGAGTTTATGAATATAAAAAATATCCAAAACGTATCAAAAGTCTACGGACAGAGCAAGAGCGCCGCAAAACCGGCTTCACCCCTAAGCCCCGGTTCTTCCCAGCGCCCGGATGAGGTTGTGCTGTCCAGCCAGGCGCAGGAGTTCAGCCAGATATTGAAAAACATCCGTGATTTGCCTGAAGTGAGAGAAGCCAAGGTAAAGGAGTTTGCAAACCGTATCGCCGCCGGCAATTACAAAGTCAGTGCCGAGGATATTGCCAACCAGATCATAGCCTATTCGAAAATTGGCCGTTAAACTTTAAACTTTAATTATTTTAATATTGAGAGGGGTTCTCTTAGAATGACTGCCATTTGGGAAAAGCTGATTACCATCATGCACCAAACCATCCAGCTATATCAGACCCTGCTGGAATTAAGCCGGCAAAAACGCGAGGCTCTTGTGGCGGTAAATATTCAGGAAGTCGAATCCATCACCAGGCAGGAGGAATTGTTGATTATTGAGGCTGGCAAACTGGAAAAGTCGCGGCAAGCGGCGATTGAACAAATTATTGCCCGGCATAATTTATCAGCTGCCAACCCCACCCTGATGCAAGTGAAGGAATTGGCGGATGAACAAACGGCTGCCAGGATTGAATCAATCGGGGAGCAGATTGCAAGCCTGGTAAAAGAACTGGTCGCTTTAAATCAGTTAAACACCAAGCTAATTAATCAATCGTTGGAATATATTAATTTCAGTATCAATGTCATGACCCAGGCTGCAGCCGAGCCCACTTACAGCCCGCAGGCCAGTCAACCCCAACCCCGCTCCATACTTGACTGGAAAGTATAGAGTCACTACTCAGGCGCTTGAATAGTTACTCTAGTCAGAAGCCGGAATTCAAAAACCAGAATGAAGACAGCTAACGCCTATTCTGAATTCTGACTCCTTGATTCTGACTCCTTAATAGTATCGATTATTAACAGTATAGCTTGTGTATTTTAAAGATGCAAATTTGAAATGAAGGTGGAAATGAATGAGATCTACGTTTAGCGGTCTTAATACGGTAACACGCGGTTTATTTGCCCAACAGATGGCTTTGGACACCGTCGGCCACAACGTCGCCAACGCCAGTTCCGACGGCTATTCCCGCCAGCGGGTGAATGTGGCGGCTACATTTTCCCAGACTATCTATGCCGGCAGCGGTCCTAAACAGATTGGCACCGGTGTTTCCATTACTTCCATTACCCGGGCCAGGGACGTTTTGCTGGACCGGCAGATGTGGGACGAGTCCCCCACTTTATCCTACGGACAAACCATTCAGGATAACCTGGGAAAAATCGAAACTATTTTTGGTGATCCTTCCGATACCGGCATCCAGTCTATATTGGATTCCTTTTGGACGGCATGGAGCAATCTGTCTACCGATGGCTCAAATGCCGCCAACCGGTCGGAAGTCATTCAGCGCGGCGTACAACTGGCGGATGCCGTCCAAACGGCCAAGGACCAGCTGTGGAGTACGGTGGATGATATCAATGATGTGATTGACAAGCGCGTCGGCACGGTCAACCAGATTACAGCCGAGATTTTGTCGCTGAACAAATCAATTTCCCTGCAGGAAATGGGCGGCGCCAGTAATGCCAACGATCTGAGAGACCGGCGCGACTATCTGGTTGATCAGCTGTCCGGGATCATCAACGTAAATGTCCGGGAAGACAGTGACGGGAATTACGTGGTGCAAACTACCGGCGGAGTGCTGGTTGACGGGCATAATGTCAATCAACTGGATATTCAAAAAGGCCCGGAAGCCACCGGGCAGTATAATTACGAAATCTATAACGTCGTGTTTAAGGACGATCCTACTAAGGTTATCAATTTTTCCAACGGAGAAATTCGCGGGTTAATGGATGTTCGCGATTCGGATATTTACGGCGTAAAAGGTTATCTGGACAAGCTGGCCGGCGTGAGCAAGTTTCTGTTAGAGGAATTTAACGATGTGCACCGGGGCGGCATTGATTTAAATGGCAACACCGACATAAATTTTTTTGGGACTGCCACTGAGAATTACAATGATGCAACAAATTTTGCCGCTATTTTTGGTACCGCTGCTCCGGCAAATTATCAGTGGATTAATGCCTTGCAGGTAAATCCGGCTTTGCTTGCTCCCTCAGACGGGACTTCCAAAGTGGCTGCCCGGACCCAGTTTGGTTCTCTGGCGATAACGAAGAGTAACTATAACGGGGGAGATGCCAGTCTAAGCGGAAAATTTACAGGGACTTTACCCCTTGCCGCGCCGCTAAGCTATACTGTGACCATCAGCGGCGTTAATGCCGACGGCCGGGTGACCGGCGTGACCTGCTCGGTGGCAGGCGCCGTGACTCAATTAACGCCGGATACGGGCACGGCCGATGTGTTTACTTTGCCCAACGGAGTACGAATCCGTATCGCCACCGACACTGATAATATTGTTGGCAACACGTATACGTTCACGGTTGACAATGATTCCTTCCAGGGTGTCGCCGCCGGCGATAATGCCGTTAATCTTGGCAACCGTTTGAAAACGGATATTTCCGCCACTATCGGCAGTATGTCCCTGGACTCCTATTATCAAACATCGGTGGGAACTTTGGGCGTTCAGAAGCAAAACGCCAAGAGACTTACAGATAATCAGCAAACC
Organism: Methylomusa anaerophila; assembly: GCF_003966895.1. Taxonomy (NCBI): domain Bacteria; kingdom Bacillati; phylum Bacillota; class Negativicutes; order Selenomonadales; family Sporomusaceae; genus Methylomusa; species Methylomusa anaerophila. The sequence continues at coordinate 2,587,470 of NZ_AP018449.1, forward strand.
TTGGTGGACCAGATTACCAACGCCCGGGAATCGGTATCCGGCGTGAACATGGACGAGGAATTATCCAATATGATCAGGTTTCAGAAGGGATATAGCTCCATTGCCAGAGTCCTCACCGCTCTGGACGAAAGCTATGACAAGCTAATCAACGGCACCGGCGTTGTCGGCCGATAAGGAGGCGGAGAAGAATGGTCACGCGTATTTCCAATAATATGGTTTATTATAACTTTCTGTCCAGTTTAAATAAGTCTCTCAACAAGCAATACACCCTCCAGGAGCAGCTTGCCGACGGCAAGGCCATTCACCGGCCTTCCGACGATCCGGTCAAGACCATGCGCAGCCTGCGGTTTACCGTGAGTTTGACGGAAAATGAGGAATATACCAAGCATGTTTCCGATGCCAGATCATGGATGGAAACCACTGACGGAGCGCTCTATGATATAAATAATGTCATCCAAAGCGCTCGCGAACTTGTCATCGGGGGTATAGAACCGAACCCGGCAATTGCCTATGAGACCATAGCGGAACAACTGGACGGACTTATCAATCATATGGTTGAGCTCGGCAACACGAAACTGGGCGACCGTTATATTTTTGCCGGACAAGCCGACAGGATGAACAGTAAACCGCCGTTTGAGCGGCAGAACGTCCCTGCTGCAGTCGCCACGGCTGCAGGCTTGTTTGAGGCAGATGGCGTGACGCCGCAAACGGATCAAGTGGTTTACAACGGCGACACGCAAAAAATATCCATGGTCATCAAGCCGGGAGCGGTAACTCCTGCTCAGGACAGTGTCAACCTTACCGGTCAGGATCTTTTCGGTGATCCGGATACCCATGCCCTGACAGCTGTGGATATGGACGGGGATGGCACCAATGACACAAAAATCTGCGACGTATTTAATATGTTGATCCAAATCAAGCAGGAGTTTCAAAAGAATCCTCCCGATCTTACCTGGCTTTCCGGCACAGGTCTTGGCAATATTGACAAAATCCACGACCAGGTTCTCAAAGCCCAGACGACAATCGGTTCCCGTTCCGTTGCCTACGAGATGGCGGAAAACATGCTGACCAAGTTTAATACGCAAATTAACGCCGATATCGGCGCCAACGAGGACTTGGACCTTTCCAAAGGCATTGTTGATTTTAAAACAGCCGAGACCGTATACCGCACCGCTCTTTCCGTAGGTGCGCGCATTATGCCGGTTTCTTTAGCCGACTTTTTAAACTAGGAATGCTCGCAAAGTGGGGATGATTAAATGCTCCGCGTTAATATCAGGCAGCAGTATGCCCAAATCCAACTGAACATCAAGCCCCCTCAGCTTGAGTTGAAAAGTACCCTGCCGGCCATGGCGATGAATTCCGAAGCGGCCAAGGTGGAAATTACGCGGGTTAGAGGCGGACTGGACATTGACCAGTATCCCAGCTGGTATTCCCGAGGCATAAGAAACTTTGCGGATATGGCTCATGATATTGCCGCGGCAGGTATGCGGCAGGCGGCTGAGTTTGCCGCCAGGATATCCCAGGATGGCGACCGGATGGCGCAAAATGAAAAGAAAACAAACGCTGCTGCCGATATTGCCTATGAACGCCTGCAGCCGCCTGAAACCGAAGTGGAATTGACTCATGTTGAACGGCCACAAATTCGCTATACGCCGGATAAACTGGAGTTTCAACCGCAAGCCGGCAAAGTAAACGTTGCGTTCCATCCCGGCAGGGTGGAAAATAATTTTGCGTGGGGACAGGTGGATATCCGGCCGTCACGATATAACAGCATCAGAATGTGGACAACCAAAGAGAAGTGGGATGTGTATGCTTAACAAGCTGAGTGCCGGAAGAAATTCCGGCGCTTTCTTGCATTTAAAGAGCTCAATAATGTATTATTATATTGACGAGGTGAGCATAAATGATCATAAATTCCACAAGATTAGGTGAAATAGAGATCAGTGAGCGGGAAGTAATAAATTTTCCCGAGGGTCTGCCAGGATTTCCCCAGGAAAAAGCTTTTGCTCTTCTTCCCTATAAGTCGGAAAGTCCGTTTTTCTTTTTACAGTCACTTACCGACCCGGATTTAACCTTCTTGCTGGCCGAACCTTTTTCCTTTTTCCCCAATTATGAGTTTGAGATTGACGACCAAACTATCGCTAATTTGGAACTAAGTGATAAGAATACGCCGGAAGTCTATGTCATTATCACTTTTCCCGCAAAAGTCGAAAACATGACGGCCAACCTGTTAGCTCCCCTGGTTATAACCCGACAAAGCAGGAAGGGAAAACAAATCGTGCTTGAAAGAACGGAATACACTACCCGCCACAAGCTGTTTAAGAAGATCGATACCGCGGAGGTGGGTAAGTAATATGCTGGCTCTGACACGAAAGACCGGGGAGCGGATCATCATCGGCGACACCATAACCCTTACCATTGTCGAAATCAAGGGCGAAAGCGTGCGCGTTGCCATCGATGCTCCCAAAGATATAAAAATCTATCGCGGCGAAATTTATCAGGCCATAATTGACGAGAATAAGAAAGCGGCGCAAGAGGGACCAAATCTTGAGATATTAAATGGTATAAAAAACATAAAAACATAAAAAACAGATGGTAAAAATCAAAGAAATTTCAAAGAAATTTCAAAGACACTATTAATATTTTGCCGAATGATGACGATATATAAATAGAGACGTCTGGCGGCGCCTTCCTGCCAGCGGCCGATGACGGGACAGGCGCAGGGCGTAACAATATTGGGCAAGGATGCCCCAATAATGAAATTCAAGGAGGAATATCCCTAATGATTATCAACCACAATATTTCCGCAATCAACACCCAGCGTCAGCTGAGCATCAACAACAGCGCTACCTCTAAATCCCTGGAAAAACTGTCTTCCGGTCTCCGTATCAACCGTGCCGGCGACGACGCTGCCGGTCTGGCTATTTCCGAAAAAATGCGCGGCCAAATCCGTGGTCTCGACATGGCTTCCAAAAATGCTCAAGACGGTATCTCTTTGATCCAAACCGCTGAAGGCGCTCTGAATGAAACTCATGCCATTCTCCAACGTATGCGCGAACTGGCTGTCCAATCAGCCAACGATACTAATACTTCCACTGACCGTAGTCAATTGCAGAAAGAAGTAAGCCAACTCAAAATCGAAATTGACCGTATTGCCAATACCACCCAGTTCAATACCAAAGATCTTCTTCACGGTACTTTCTCCGGCAAATTCCATATCGGTGCTAACACTGGTCAGGTAATATCCGTTAATATCATAACTCTGGGTGCAGGTGCGCTTGGCATATCCGCTGGTGTAGCAGGAATAAGCACTCAAGCTTCGGCCAACGCGTCAATCAGTGTTTATCAACAAGCTATTGACAAAGTTTCCAATGAAAGAGCTAGACTCGGTGCTTATCAAAACCGCTTAGAGCACACTATCAACAATTTGGGTGTTGCTTCCGAAAACCTGTCTGCTGCCGAATCCCGTATTCGTGACGTAGACATGTCCAAGGAAATGATGAACTTTACTAAGAACAACATTCTGAACCAAGCCGCTACTGCCATGCTGGCGCAAGCCAACCAATTGCCGCAAGGGGTTCTGCAACTTCTGCGGTAAGAATCTTCAATAACTCTATATATAAGGAGCTCAAGATTTTTTCTTGAGCTCCTTATGATATCTACATTTAGATTATGTAATGATTTCCTCAATTAGGAGAATGATCACATGCATAAGCAAATTTTGGAGCAATCCGCTCAAATCCGAAAATTGGTTTTTGACTATAAAATTCAGGATGCTATAAAGGCGACGACTGTGGCACTGGAGCAGTTAGCAGCGATAAGCAACGATTCGGATTATACGCAAAAGGTTAATATCCTTGCTCAAAACTGTATGATTGCTCTGGAAAATAAGGATTATTTGCTGTTAGCAGACTTAATATTTTTTGAAATTCATAATATGTTGTATTCGGAACCGGAGGCGCTGGCATGAGCTATTACGCAAAAAACATACAGTTTTTTGAAGCAAATTATCCTTTATTGGCTCAGCGCATTAAAGCGGACGAAGATTCTTTGATTGTTGTTCAAGTAGATAATGTAGATAAATGTGAGGGTTCTTATCTGCTGTCAAATGGTAGTTCCAGATGCTTTTTGCATAGCGTCTATAGTATCGACCATGAATTGGAATGGATGTTTCAAGACGCGGAAGATGAAACGGACGACATTGTTCTTTTTGGTCTGGGTTCGGGACAAGCTCTTCCGTATATTTTTGATAGATTTCGTTCTTTAAAGAAATTAATCGTTGTAGAGCCAACTTTTTCCATATTCAAGCATTTACTGCATGAAATTGAATTTTCTCAGTTGATTCCGGAACGCGCATTGGACAAAGTCATATTAGCTGTCAACTGCCCGCCTAGAATCGCTGTAGATACTATCATCGACACAGTGTCCATGGGTGAGAATACGTGTGTGTTTTTTGGCAATCATGTCAGCTATAGAACTATTTTTGCTGAATACCATAGGGAATTTGCTGAACGGGTTGTAGACAAGGTACGCTTAAGCAAGATCGGTATCCGGAGCATGCAACGGCATATATTGGCAATGACAAAAAACAGTGTACTGAATATGACCGTTCCCGCCCATGCGATGGAAAACTTCATCGATTTTTTCAAGGGAAAGACAGCTATTATTGTGTCGGCAGGCCCATCGTTGGAAAAAAATATTCACCTTTTAGAAAAGGCAAAAGAAAAAGCGGTTATAGTCGCTGTAGGTAAAACAGTTCATATACTTAACAATAGGGGTATAAGACCTCACTTTCGCATGGGGCTTGATTCCAACTCGCTGGAAAAGGCGTATTTTGACGATATTTCGGACACTAGTGTACCGCTTTTTTTTATGAACATGCTATATCATGAGATTGCGCCGCAATATCCCGGACCGCTTGTAAGAATGATAAGTCGGACGGATAATTTGGGTACATACATTTATCGTCAATCCAATCTTCCTTTAATCCTCTTTCCGATTGGCACATCGGTGGCAAATGCAGCCGCATGCGCCCTGGCGGAACTGCAATGTAGTAATATCATATTTGTCGGACAGGATATGTGCTCATATAATAACAAAATATACGCCGACGGTCAGACAGCTGATACTAATAATACTAACTTAGAGGTATATCATAAGAAGGATATCTACGGTAACGAAGTAATTTCCCCTTTAGGTTACTATACTATTAAACTTACCTTGGAAGATGAAGTACGCTACTATCAAGGCCGTGTCCGGTTCGTCAATGCTACTGAAGGTGGGCTAGGTATTGAGGGGGTTGAAAATGTAACTCTCAAAGAGGTACTTGATAGTTTGCCTGCTGCCGGAGATATTCAAGCGCAAATAGAGACAGTACTGCAAGAAGTTCCGGCGAAAGATTTTCAGCTTGCTTTGAAGAAACTGCTGCCTCAGGTTAAACGTGGTCTCCGAATAACAGGGAAGATTTCCAAGCTTTTTTCGAAGATAAATGATATTGACTTATTTAAAGATGAAAATAGCAAAAGAACGGCTGTTGAAACTCTTAAGAAGATACAAGCCTTGGACAAACAATTACAGTCTGTGGCACTTTATAAAGAAATTGTCGAACCCGAACTGCAGTCCTTATTTGTTGCATTTCACGGATTTTGGGATAATGGGTTATCCGGTTCCGAGGAAGAACAATTGAACTCTGTCCGAAATATTATTACGAGAAAAATGATAGAAGTACATGCCTACCTGGCTTGTTTAAAACAAAACATTGAAACCATTATGGAGAATAAAAAAACCTGTGAAGATGAAATACAAACAGAATAGGTGAAAAAATGAAGTTGCAGGGAAACAAGATCCTGATTACCGGGGCGGATGGTTTTATTGGCTCCCATTTAACTGAGGAACTTATTCGACAGGGCTGTGACGTAAGGGCGTTTGTCATGTACAATTCTTTCAACTCGTGGGGTTGGCTTGATGCTTCTCCTGTCAGCATCAAGTCGGAGCTGGATGTTTTTGCCGGCGATATTCGTGACCCACATGGTGTGAAGGCTGCGATGAAAGGATGTCAGGTTGTGCTCCACTTGGCGGCCCTGATTGCTATTCCTTACTCCTATCATTCTCCCGACACATATGTAGACACAAATATCAAAGGCACCTTAAATATTGTTCAGGCGGCCAAAGAGCTTGGGATAAATAAAGTCGTTCACACATCCACTAGTGAAGTGTATGGTTCAGCTCAATTTGTGCCGATAACCGAAGATCATCCGTTGCAAGGACAATCGCCATATTCTGCATCTAAAATCGGGGCGGATCAAATGGCTATGTCCTTTTATCGTTCTTTTAATGTGCCTGTCGCCATCATCCGGCCTTTCAACACTTACGGTCCACGGCAGTCAGCCAGGGCTGTAATACCAACCATTATTACACAACTGGCGAATGGAAAATCTGACATTAGGTTGGGTGCAACTAATCCTACACGCGATTTTAACTACGTTAAAGATACTGTGAGGGGTTTTATTGCAATTGCAGAGGCTGATCAAGCCATAGGTGAGATTATAAATATCGGCAGCAATTATGAAATATCGGTTGGCGAGGTTGCAGCTTTAATTAGTCAAATAATGGGTGTAAATATGACGATTGAGACTGACAATCAGCGCTTAAGACCGGAGAAAAGCGAAGTTGAAAGATTATGGGCGGATAATGCAAAGGCCAGGACACTGCTTGGCTGGGAGCCGGTATATGGAGGAAAAGAAGGGTTGAAAAGAGGTTTAAAGGAAACCGTGGAGTGGTTTACAGACCCGAACAATTTGAACAGCTATAAGGCGGGTGTGTATAACATATGAAAACAGATACTGACTTAACCAGGATCGTTGAATCCGTTAAGGCAGTTCTTCCTTATCAACAGAATATAGGTCTTCATGAGCCTTGCTTTCAAGGTAACGAGTGGAAATATTTGAAGGAATGCATCGATACAGGATGGGTTTCATCAGTTGGAAAGTTTGTGGATCAGTTTGAACTCAAATTGGCTGATTTTACTGGGGTGAAAAAAGCAATAGCAGTTGCAAACGGGACAGTTGCGTTACACTTATGTCTGAAAGTAATTGAGACTGAACCAGATGATGAAATTTTGGTTCCGGCGCTTACTTTCGTCGCCACTGCCAATGCTGTATCCCACTGCGGTGCGGTTTGCCACTTTGCTGATAGTGAAGAACATACATTGGGAATTGACCCCATTCGGTTAGACAAGTATTTACAGAAGATTGCAATTCTAAAAAATGGAAGTTGCTATAATAAAACTACCGGTCGCCGCATTAAAGCGGTGTTGCCGATGCATACTTTCGGTCACTCAGTAGACTTGGATGCACTCGTTGAAGTATGCAATACCTATAAGTTAATGCTTGTAGAGGATGCTGCGGAATCTTTAGGTTCGTATTATAAAGGCAGGCACACCGGTAACCATGGAGTGGTTTCAGCGTTAAGTTTTAATGGAAATAAAATTATAACTACCGGTGGCGGCGGAGCCGTCATGACGAATGATGAAAGATTAGGCAGGCTGGCAAAACATCTTAGCACTACGGCGAAAGTTCCCCACGACTGGGCTTTTTATCATGACATGGTAGGGTATAATTACCGCATGCCCAACATAAATGCTGCGTTAGGTTGTGCTCAACTGGAGCAAATGGCTATATTTATCAAGCGCAAGCGAGCTCTTGCCGACTTATATGCTAAAGCGCTAAAAGACATACACGGTGTTACCTTTTTTACGGAACCTAGGTTTTCCAAGAGTAACTATTGGTTAAATGTGATTTTGTTGCAAAATACGGACATCGAATTACGAAATAGGCTGATTACTATGTTTCGAGGTAACGGACTGATGGTGCGGCCGGCATGGACTTTGATAAATAAACTGCCAATGTATAAAGATTGCCCAAGTATGGAATTGCCTGTAGCGGAAAAGATCGAAGCCAGTCTGGTCAACCTTCCTAGCAGCGCGGGCTTGCTCTCAGTGTGAATTGAAATAGTTGAACTAGAGAGGAAAAAATAATGAAACTGTTATTAATTGCCTATGACAATGATTCGTATATTTCATGGTTTCCTCAGGGTCTGGCCTATATCGCTGCAGTCTGTAAACAGCAAGGTCATGAAGTACGTATTTACAGTCAAGATATTTTTCACTGGCCTGAGTCCCATTTGATTAATTTACTTAATGAGGAGCATTTTGATGTCGTTGGAATAGGAGCATGTGGCGGTTACTATCAATATCGCAAAATATTGGCTTTATCCAATGCAGTAAACAGCACAAAAAATCGACCATTTTTCATTTTGGGCGGGCATCTTGTATCGCCTGAACCCGAATACTTTTTGAAGAAAACTAAGGCTGACGCGATTGTGATTGGAGAAGGAGAAACAACAATTATCGAACTGCTGGACCAGCTACAAGCAAAAAAAGACTTTTCATCGGTTAATGGCATTGCTTACATGTCTGACAATAAGTTTGTAAAAACACCGCCAAGAGAATTAATTCAAAATATTGATAGGATTCCCTTGCCGGCATGGGAGCTATTCCCTATGGATCACTATACCCTATTAAGAATGCCAAATATAAAAAATAGTGAACGCTGTGTACCTGTCTTGTCCGGCAGAGGTTGTACTTTTAAATGTAATTTTTGTTATCGTATGGATCAAGGTTTTAGACCTAGATCACCTGAAAATATCGTCGAAGAAATAGAAATATTAAAGCGAGATTATAATGTTGCGTATATTGCTTTCTCAGACGAGTTGCTGATGAGTTCGGTTGAACGTACAACACAGTTGTGCGAAACTTTTATAAAAGCGAAATTAGATGTTCACTGGTGTTGTAATGGCAGGCTAAACTATGCAAAGCCTAATGTGCTTGCTGTAATGAAAAGAGCGGGATGTGTATTCATCAACTACGGTATAGAATCATTGGATGAAAATGCACTGAGAATAATGAAGAAAGGTCTTACTGTTCCGCAAATTTCAGAAGGAATTGAAAATACGCTGGCGGCCGGTATAAGTCCAGGATATAATATAATTTTCGGACATATTGGAGAGAACGCAGAGTCGTTACGTAAGGGTGTGGACTTTTTATTGAAATACGACGATCATGCTCAAATGAGAACAATTCGACCTGTCACCCCTTATCCAGGTTCACCTTTATACTATCATGCAATTGAAACCGGCTTACTAAAAAATTGTGAAGATTTTTATGAGTGTAAACATACGAATTCTGATCTATTATGCGTTAACTTTACGAATTTAACTGACGATGATTTTCACCTGGAATTATATAATGCTAATAAAAAGCTACTTGAAGAATATTTCCGGGCTCAGCTACAAAAATCCGTAAAAAGTGCACAGAACTTGTATATTGACAAAGATGCCTCCTTTAGGGGTTTTCGCCAAAGCTAAAATTGCAGGGAGGGGCGAAAAACTTGCTGGGTGAGTTTAGTCATATATAATGGTGAAAAGAATGACGAATAGGCGTAAAATATGCATAGTGACCGGGTCGCGGGCAGAATATGGTTTATTACGGCCGTTGATGCAGGAAATAGCCAACGATCCTATGTTAGAACTACAAATTGCCGTGACGGGAATGCATTTATCCAACGAATTTGGACTTACTTATAAAATTATTGAAGAGGATGGCTTTACTATAACGGCAAAGGTAGAAAACCTGCTAGCAGGGGATTGCGCAGTCAGTATTGCCAAATCGATTGGCTTGGGAGTCATAGGGTTTGCTGATGTGCTTGCCAGACTACAACCTGATGCAGTTGTAATACTGGGTGACCGTTTTGAAATCTTGGCAGCAGCCCAGGCAGCTATGGTACATCGGATTCCTATCGCTCACATTCATGGCGGCGAGACCACCGAAGGAGCGATTGATGAATCCATCCGGCATTCTCTTACCAAAATGGCCCATTTACATTTTGTGGCTGCCGAAGAATACCGAAAGCGGGTTATACAGTTGGGAGAACACCCGGATCGGGTCTTTAACTTCGGGGCAATCGGTCTCGATAACATTCATCAAGATAAACTGCTCAGTAAAGAAGACTTTCAAAAAGCCATTGGGTTTCGTTTAGCTAAGGAGAATTTTTTAGTTACCTACCATCCAGTCACGCTTGATATGAGAGGTCCTCATGCGCCGATGGAGGAACTGCTTCAGGCGTTGGATGAATATCCGGAGACAAAAGTAATATTCACAAAATCTAACGCGGATACTGGCGGCAAAGTGATTAATAACTTGATTGACGAGTACGTGAATAAGAATCCCCAAAGATGCGTGGCTTTTGCATCCTTGGGACAATTACGCTATTTGAGCGCGATCCGTTATGTTGATGTAGTTATCGGCAATTCCTCCAGCGGTTTGATTGAAGTGCCTGCTTTTAAGAAGCCGACGGTTAATATCGGCGACCGTCAAAAGGGACGAATAAGAGCAGTATCGGTTATTGATTGTCCCGAAGTTAAAGGCGATATTGTTAAAGCCATTCAGAAGGCGTTGTCGACGGAATTCATTCAACAGATTGCTGCTGTAAGGTCACCGTACGGTTGCGGTGATACGGCTGTTCGCATAAAAAAGGTGCTGAAAGAAATAAAATTAGACGGCATCATTAGGAAACAGTTCTATGATATATAGAACAAGGCTAAAGGGAGATTACTTTGTCAAGAGTAGAGATTAATATCTGATTCTGAGAAAAATAGAGGCGTGGCAGGCGACAAGTACTCAGAACGGCTGAAGGAGAGTACATACTGATGACAGAGACTTTTATTATCGCCGAAATAGGAGTGAATCATAACGGTTCGATTGACTTGGCAAAAGAACTAATCAAAGTAGCGGCGGATGCCGGAGCTAATGCGGCTAAATTCCAAACGTTCAAAACGGAGAAACTGGTGGCGAAAAAAGCACCTAAGGCGGATTATCAATGTTTGACTACTGATTCAAATGAAACGCAGCATGAAATGTTGAAGAAACTTGAATTTAGTTTTCAAGAGTTTGCAGCATTAAGCAATGATTGCCGGCAGCAGGATATTATGTTTTTATCTACCCCTTTTGATGAAGATAGTTTGTTTTACTTGTCAAACGATTTGAATGTGCCATATATAAAAATTCCATCAGGCGAACTTACGAATGCCCCCTTTTTGCTTTGCGCCGCCAGAACCGGCAAGCCGATAATCCTATCCACCGGAATGAGCACCTTGGGTGATATTGAAGCAGCCTTGGGAGTATTGGCATACGGTTATATGTCACAGACTGAACCTTCTGGTATATCTGCTTTTCAAAAAGCTTATTCGTCACTTGCGGGACAGGAAGTTTTGAAAAAAAATGTCGTCCTGCTTCACTGTACAACAGAATACCCGGCTCCTTTCGCAGAAGTAAATTTGAAAGCAATGGACACCTTGGGGCAAGCTTTTGGTCTGCCTGTCGGCTATTCGGATCATACTGCCGGTATCGCAGTGTCTATAGCTGCTGTTGCCCGCGGCGCCGTAGTGTTGGAAAAGCACTTTACCCTGGATAGAAACCTTCCCGGTCCGGATCACCAAGCCTCCCTTGAACCGGAAGAATTGAAAAACTTGGTTCGGTCAGTCCGGGAGGTAGAGCAGGCTTTGGGAGATGGTCGAAAATCTCCGACCCCGGCGGAATTAAGAAATCGCCTGATTGCCAGAAAGAGTCTGGTAGCTGCTCGGAAAATCGCCTATGGTGAACCTTTTACCGCGGAGAATGTGACTTGTAAACGGCCGGGCGATGGTGTATCGCCGTTATATTATTGGGAGTGCCTCGATAGAAAAGCGCAGCGAGACTTTGATAAGGATGAAAAAATTGAATTATAAAGTAAATAAGCCTATCATTATTGTTGGCGCAGGTGGGCATGCAAAAGTGCTGGTCGACTGTCTCCTGCACGCTGGATTAAAGATAGAAGGTATTGTAGATCGGGATTCCGAGAAGAGTCGCCATGACATATTGGGAATCCCGGTAATTGGCGATGACAGTACAGTCTTGTCATATTCGCAAAATGATATTTTGCTGGTGAATGGTTTAGGGTCAGTACAATCTACAATAGCCAGAAAAAGTATCTACTTGTATTTTAAAGAACAGGGATACTCGTTTGCTAAAGTGATACATCCAACTGCTATTATCGGCTATGAAGTCGCTATCGGGGAAGGCGTACAGATTATGGCAGGGGCCATCGTGCAACCGGGGTGTACAATCCATGACAATAGCATCTTGAATACTGGTGCCATGGTAGATCATGATTGTGTAGTGGGAAAGCATGTGCATATTGCGCCAGGAGTGCGGTGCTCCGGTGGAATAACCGTTGGTGACTGCACTCATATTGGTACAGGTGCGACGGTGCGGCAGGGAATAAATATCGGAGAAAATTGTTTAATCGCGGCAGGTTCGGTAGTTGTCTCTGATGTTGCGAATGACTGTTGTGTTATGGGAATACCAGCCAAAGTGAGGGGAAAAAAGTGAAAAAATGGCAAAATGTTCTAATCGGTCCTGAAGCAACGATAAGACAAGCCATCGAGGTCATTGACAAAGCAGCATTACAAATTGCGTTAGTGGTTGATACGGAAAACCATCTGCTCGGGACAGTAACCGATGGAGACATAAGGCGGGGAATCATTCGCGGAATGGATTTGGGTGAGAGAGTTGAGCTTCTAATGAACCGGCAGCCTCGCTCCATAAACCGAACATACAATCGGGAGATGCTAATTCAACTAATGCATTTAACAGGGTTGCGTCAGATTCCAGTGTTAGACGACAAAGGCAGGGTAATCGGCTTAGAGCGACTGGATGAACTGCTTCAGACCAGTTATTATGACAATTTTGTTATTCTGATGGCTGGCGGACTGGGCACCAGGTTAAGACCGTTAACTGAAGACTGCCCGAAACCTTTATTAAAGGTGGGGAATAAACCGATATTGGAAACCATACTTGGCAACTTTATTGAATACGGTTTTCGCCGGTTTTTTATTTCCGTCAATTATAAAGGTGACATGATCGAATCGTATTTTGGGGACGGCCGTAAATGGAATGTGGACATCCGATATTTAAAAGAAAATGAACGATTGGGGCCAGCTGGACCTCTCGCCCTGCTGCCGGAGAAACCTGCCCATCCGGTCATTGTTATGAATGGTGATTTACTTACAAAGGTCAATTTCAGGCAACTGCTGGATTTCCATGGACAAAATAATGCTGCGGCAACCATGTGTGTACGGGAATATGATTTTCAGGTGCCTTTTGGCGTAGTAAAGACTGAAAGTCATTGGCTGCTGGATATTGATGAAAAACCTATTCACAAGTTTTTTGTCAATGCCGGAATCTATGTACTACAACCAGAAGTTCTCCGTTTCATCTCCGACGGAGGGTACTGTGACATGCCGGAATTATTTAATAAAATTATTTCCAACCGTTTACCGACCGCTGTTTTTCCCATAAGGGAATATTGGATGGATATCGGCCGCATGAGTGATTATGAACAGGTAAATGTGGAATATATTGAGGTGTTCGGATGATCGACGAAAAATCCATTTTGGCTGTAATCCCCGCCCGCGGCGGTTCTAAAGGTGTCCCCCGAAAAAACATCCGAATGCTAGCGGGGAAACCATTAATAGCCTGGACCATTGCCGAAGCTTTACAATCTAAATATATTGACCGGCTGATTCTATCTTCTGAAGACGAGGAAATTATCGAGGTCGCCAAACAGTATGGGTGTGAAGTGCCTTTTCAGCGACCCAAGGAGTTTGCTGCCGACGATACTCCTGGTATAGAACCGATTTTGCACGCTGTACAAGCTCTTTCTAAGCCATATGATTATGTTCTGGTTTTGCAACCCACATCGCCTCTGCGTACAGTTGGAGATATTGACGGGTGTATTAAACATTGCTTTAGTCACGAAGCATCATGTTGTGTATCCATATGTGAGGCGAAGGAATCGCCTTATTGGATGTTTCAGCTTAATGAAACGTCGACTATGTCTCCTTTAATTCGTTCCAACAGACAGTACATGCGGCGGCAAGATTTGCCTAAAACATACCTTTTGAACGGAGCATTATATTTGGCAGATGTAAAACAATTAATACAGACAAGGTCATTTGTCACTGATAATACAATTGGCTATATCATGCCTGCTGAAAGATCAGTTGATATTGATAATGAGAGAGACTTTCAGCTTTGTGCTGAACAATTAATGGCTTCACTTGGCTTTCAGTATCTATAAGGGATATAACCCGGTAATCAATGCAGAAGACGACAGTATCATGTATTTTAAGGTGGTGCGGCCCGGGATTAGGCCCCTTATCGGGCTTAATCAGAGCCATACTTTGAAAGTGTGGTTTTGATTAAGGAAGGTTTAAAATGGCATATATACAGAAAGAAAGAGAAGGTTATTGTTCACATTCTCAATGCCCATTTCCGGTCAAAACAACTCATGGTTATGAATGTATTGATATTAGCGGTGGTTTTTGTGAAATAGGGGACGATTGTTTACCAGAACGTGAGTTTTCTTGGAAGTATATCTTGAACAAGCAAAAGATCAGAAATACCAGGACTCGCATACCGAATTTGGAAAACACTTAGCTAATCTAAAAATGAAATTGACAGACGATCCTATAGATAATGAAAAAATAAGGAATCTTTGTAGTGAAATACACAAGCTAGGTTCGATATACTGACATGAGCTTTTCATTGTTTATTTCATTCTATGTAGGTAATAGAGTTATTTTTTTCAGGAATATGATTGGGAAATCATATAATCGAAAAATTTTTGCTAAAGATTTTTTTATTTTCTTTCGATAATATTTGTAAAGATCTATTTTGAGGTGGAGCAAGTGAATATTACAACGATAAAGGGTCAAGATCTGCCGGCCGGCAACTATTCTACGGGTTCGTCTTCCAGTACTGACAGCCAAACCGCAAATGAGAATTCTATTATACAAGTTGAGGATTTATTTTTGCAAACAAGTAATGTTGGCGGCGATAAAGATGCCAAGACAGCCGATGCTGCAAAAGTGAAAAATCAGGCTCAGGCTCTGACAAAACTGATGCAATTAATGAATGCCGACCTGCAATTTGAAGTTCATGAGGAAACTAAATCTCTTATGGTCAAACTTGTTGATGTGAAGACTCAGAAAGTTCTCAAAGAGTTTCCACCCCACGAATTTTTGGATATGATCGCCAAGATCAGGCATTATGTTGGAGTTCTGCTGGATAAACAAGCGTAAAATCTGATTTATTGGAGGAGTAAAAAATGGTTACAAGGATATCCGGTTTAGGTTCAGGTTATGATATTGATTCCATGGTGAGTGCATTGATGCAAGCTCAACGTATTCCCCTGGACAAACTCAACCAGAACAAGACGCTGTTGGAATGGAAAAAAGACGATTATAGTACAACGTATAATTCCATTAACGATTTGTATACCAAGCTCTTTGACTACACACAGAGTGCAACGGTTCTTCCGCTACAGGCAACATCATCGAATGAGTCGGTTGCGACCATGACGGCAGCCGGCAGTGCCGCAACGGTAAGTCACACCCTGGTGGTTACCCAACTGGCTGCCGGCGCGAATGTCACCAGCGCGGATTCATTGGGATCACAGTCTGACAAGACTTCCTTGTCTGCCCAGTTTGCCGGGAATCCCAGTCTGCCCGGCGCCGACTTTAATATTGTAATCAATGGCAAGACGATTGCTGTTAAAACCGGTGAAAGCATTAACACAATGATCGTCAACATCAATGCCGCCGGGGCCGGCGTAAAAGCCAGTTATGATTCCAACTTAGACCGGGTCTTTATTAATTCCACTGCTACCGGCGCCGCCGCAACCATTGATTTTACTGGTACCGATGCTAACGGCCAGGCGTTTTTGAAGGATGTGCTAAAGTTTGTTGATGGTTCCGGCAGCTTAAAGACGGTTACTGCCGGCCAGGATGCCGCATTTACTTTAGATGGTGTTGACCTTACTGCGGCCACTAATAATTTTGCAATTGCCAATGTAAGTTACACTTTGAAATCAGCCGGCACCACTTCCGTTAGTGTATCCACCGATGTCGACACAATTGTAAAAAATGTAAAATCATTTGTTGATTCCTACAATTCACTTTTGTCCAGCATGAATACCGAAGTAAATGAAAAACGCAACCGGGATTACCTGCCGTTAACAGACACCCAGAAAGGAGACATGAAGGATTCCGAGATCACAGCGTGGGAAGCCAAAGCCAAAAGCGGCATGCTGTATCATGATTCAATCTTAAACACTACAATAGACAAAATGCGTACGGATATTTATACTCCTGTTTCCGGCATAACCGGAACATACAACTCATTGTCGTCTTTAGGCATAACTACCGGCGGCTATTACGAAAACGGCAAATTATACCTGGATGAGGACAAGCTGCGTACGGCCCTGGCAGATGACCCGCAGGCAGTAAGCAAACTGTTTGTTACCTCGGGCACCACTAGCAGTACAAAAGGGGTCGTCAATCGGTTGCGCGATGACCTCAAAGCAGCTATGGACAATATCGGCAGTAGTGATTACACTGCGAAATCCATCCAAGAGTCACTAGCGAAACAAATTAAGGACTATAACAGCCGGATCTCGGATCTGACAAATCGCTTAACCGATATTGAGACCCGGTATTACCGGCAGTTTGACGCTATGGATCAGTTGGTGCAGCAAATGAATCAGCAAAGTTCATGGTTGTCGCAATTTACCAGTGGTTGATTAAGGGGGCCCATTCATGAACGCTTTTACGACTGCCGACGTGTACAAGAATCAGCAAGTATTAACCGCGCCGCCTGAGCAGCTTACCTTAATGTTATATAATGGAGCAATTCGGTTTATCAATGAATGCATTCATGCTATTAATGAAGGCAAGGTGGAAAAAGCTCATAATGCCAATATACGAACCCAGCAGATTATCAGCGAGCTTATGACAACTTTGGACATGCAGTATGATATATCCAAGAATTTGATGGCGCTGTACGACTATATACAATACCGCTTACAGATGGGTAATGTAAAGAAAGATGTTGCGCAAATGGAAGAAGCTAAAGGCTTGGTGACTGAGTTGCGGGATACCTGGCTGCAAGCGATGAAGCTGGCCCGTAAGGAACGTGGCGCTGATGCTTCGGACCAAGCCTACGCAAGGCAACGCCATGGCTGATGTATTAACTAGAGGTATCCGTCAATTGTGGCTTGACTACCAGTTTCTCACAATCGAAATAAATAAGTTTGCCGAACAGCAGCATCTGGAACTGGTGTCCGAGTTAATGAGCCAGCGGGAAAAACTACAAACCATCATTGCTGAGAGGAATGATACAGAGTTTATTTACTCGGAAGAGGGAATTGAAATTCTAAAAAATATTCAAGAACTAAATCAGCTTGCCGGACAAAAACTTCAGTTCATGTCGAATCGCGCCAAACAACAACGGTCTGTTTCCCAAGCCTATGAAGGTACGGGGGAAGCATTTTCAGTCGGTCGCCGCATGAATAGAGAAACCTAATAGAATTTGGCAACGCCCATGCCTCTCAGTTAGGAAAATGCCAGGTGCATCCTATGAGAGGCATTTTGCTTCATCATATGATTAGTTTTTGACGTTAGCTTTTAAAATGATTAGGACGGATTAATAATGGAGGATGATTGGGTGGGACATATCCGGGAAATCCGGCCGGTTAAAGCTCATAGCGGGTCTCTAACCTTGCAGGCGGAAACGGGCGCCGGCCGGAATTATTTTTTGCACAGTGTTTACGATCCGGAAGCAGAAGCGCAAAACTGGCTGAAATGGGTCAGGCTCACACCCAATACGGCTTATCTGGTATATGGATTTGGGTTTGGTTATTATGTTAAAGCGTTGTTGGATAAGCTGCCGGAAAATTGCCGGATTTTTGTTATAGAGTATTCGTACGAGGAAAGCTTTGCCCGGGCTGCCGCCCAATTATGGCCTGATATGCGCTGGATGGCGGACAAGCGAATTGTTTACCTGACAGGCCCAAACATCCGCAATATAGTTGGGGCGGCGGTGGAATATATCCGGACAAACGTATTGGATACCATTACTGTTTGCCGGCACTTTGCCGTTATGCAGCTATTTCCGGAATTTTTCCGCCAGCTGGAAGATGAGTTGGTGCGGGAGGTTATGGACCAGTTAGCCCTGAATGTCGGCTTTGCCCTGAAATATGGTTTGCTGTATCTGGAAAACTGTTGGCGCAATCTGCCGCATATTTTCAGTAGT
Source organism: Methylomusa anaerophila (assembly GCF_003966895.1). Taxonomy (NCBI): domain Bacteria; kingdom Bacillati; phylum Bacillota; class Negativicutes; order Selenomonadales; family Sporomusaceae; genus Methylomusa; species Methylomusa anaerophila. The sequence continues at coordinate 2,605,717 of NZ_AP018449.1, forward strand.
CCGGGCAACGGACAATATACCGATATGTTTAATGGTATGCCGGCAATTATTGTCGCTTCCGGCCCGTCCTTGGACAAAAATGTTGATTTACTGCACCACTATTTGGATAAAGCCGTCATTATTGCGGCCAGTACGGCAATTGGCGCCTTAAACAAGCGGGGCATTGTTCCCCATTTTTTGGTGGCCATAGATCCCAATCCCGCAATGTATCAAGTATTATGTCATGATATTGGTACTGCCTCGACATTGGTTGCCACCTATGACACCGATAAAGATCTTATCGCCCGCTACCCCGGCCCTAAATTGTTTTGCCGGGCATCGGGCGGGGATGATCTGGCTCAACTGGCGAAATACCTGCCAGCGGTCACTGTACTGCAGCGCAGCCTTAGCGGTGCTACTGTCGCCTTTGAATTTGCCAATCACATTGGTGCTGATCCCATCATATTTATCGGTCAGGATATGGCCTTCGCTGAAGGGCGCAGTCATGCTACGGGTGTAAGGACAAACTATAACGAAAATGATCCCCAGTCGTCGTATTATTGGGTGAAAGGTCAAAACGGCGAGGTGTTAAAAGCCAACCGTTTTTTGAAAGACTTGCGGGAATATTTCATTAGCCGGATCGCGACAGTTTACAAAAATAAGACGATAATCAACGCCACTGAGGGCGGCGCCTATTTGGACGGAGCGATGCACATGCCGTTGCGGGAGGCTGCGACACAGTACTTTGGGCGCACCATTGACGTTGCCGGGAATATTGCGCGGGTACATAAGCAATTTACACCTGCAAACCCTAAACGCTTGCTGCAGGCTATCCAGAGCCTGGGTGAAACCGCCGGGAAAGTCATAAAGGAAATTACATCCCTTAATAATGAAGAGTTTCGCGCCGGGCTGACTGTGGCGGAGGCTATCGAATGTTATCAAAAGGCATTTGCCAAACTTCGCAAATCGAATATTTATCCATTTATTGCGTTCTATATAGATGCCTGCTACTTACGCCAGGTCTACGAACACCGGGAAGGATGCCCGGCAGCTCAGCAGCTTGCCGACTGGGAAGAATTATTCCGGCGGGTAGAACAGGCCCTTACCCTAATTTCATCACAAGTTGATGCAACCGTACTCTCCTTGCAAAATAAAAGGAAGATTTAGACAAAAGCGGGTGAAGTTGATTGTATGCCGGAAAGCCAAAAAATTAAAGAAATACTGATATCTTTACGCAATACTGCCGAACATTATTATCAGAGTTCTTTTCAACTGGAACCCTATCGCTGTAAAGCTATTTTATCCCTGCTTGTGCAAGATTTACAAAAAATGGAATCGCATCTGGGGCCCGAGGGACAGACCGAACTCTGCCGCATTACCGATTTGGTTTGGACGGCGTTGGAGGCTGAGGATTGGGTCTTAGTAAGGGACTATCTTCATTATGAATTAGAACCATGGTTGGCGCAGCTGGCAATTGGGGATGAAAAGCCATCTGTTTTTTGATATAATAAACTTACAATCAATTGACGGGAGGTGTCGCTATGGCTGCTGAATCTCAATGTAACGAGGCTGCTTTACCGTATGAAGCCGGGACAAAAGGAAGGTATACCTATGAAGATTACGCGCGGCTGCCGGCAGGAGCGCCATACCAGTTGATTGGGGGAGAGTTGGTGATGGCGCCGTCGCCGGGGAAAAGGCATCAAAAGATTTTACTCAAACTTGCCATTGCATTTGAGCGATTTATTGAAAATAACAATAGCGGCGAGCTGTTTATAGCGCCGCGGGATGTGTATCTGGCTGCCAAGGAAACTTACCAACCGGATATTCTGTTCATCGCCGGCGAACGGGTTGAAATTTCCGCCGAGGATAAAGTAAACGGCGCGCCTGATCTGGTGGTGGAAATATTATCGCCGTCTACAGCGTATTATGATTTGCGTAAAAAGTATAAGGTGTACGAAAAGTACGGTGTTAAAGAATATTGGATTGTTGACCCCGAGGAAAACAGCGTTGAGGTATATCAGTTGTCGGACGGGAAGTTTGTTCCTGCAGCGCGGGCGGAAGGGACAGGTGTCGTAGATTCAGTATTGTTGCCGGGTTTTCGTGTGAAGATTGAGGATATTTTCAAACTCTAGACATTAACGGGTTAGAACGTGCCGTATAGTGAAAAATATACGCTTGCTTTTTTGGGGTATGAATTTTATAATTTAAACTAAGAACCAGTTTGCTTAGGTCTGTGGTTGAAAATCGATGCCAGTCGCAGGCGAAACGATCCACGTAAGGAGTCAAAATGGCTTTGAGCATGGTGCGGCTTAGATGTAAGTCCTGCCGAGTTGAGAAGTGGGAGGCGGGAAGTTGAATGTGGGAAAGGGTGCATTCAAACCCCGGCGAGATGGATAATTCGAGAGAGGTAGTAGTGAGGGGATGGGAATCTGGTAGCGAACCTTCCAGCAGGCGAGTGTGGGGTCAAAGACCAGGTCGGCTAAGCAGCGGTTTTTAATTTCTAAAGGTGAGGGGATTTCGTTAATGGCTTTTCAGGACAAAACTCTTAAGTGCAAAGACTGTGGAAAAGATTTTATTTTCACAGCAGGAGAGCAGGAGTTCTATGCAGAAAAAGGGTTTGAAAATGAACCTGCTCGTTGCCGCGAGTGCCGTGGTAACAGACGGCGGAGCCGTGAAGGCGGCGAAGCTCAAGGGACCCAGCGCGAAATGCATGAAGCGGTGTGTGCTCAATGTGGTGTAGTCACGCAAGTTCCTTTTAAACCCCGCAATGACCGTCCTATCTATTGCCGCGACTGTTTTATAGCCAGAAAAGAACAAGAATAATTCTTGCAACTATAACGCCCGGGAAACCGGGCTTTTACTTTTTTAGTCAACAGAAAGTATTGGTGCATTGGTTTCTTCATTTAGGGAGTAACTGGTGCTGCGACCGCCTCCTGTGTCTTTTTTTAAAACCCCTTGATTTATGAGGTCGTTAATATCACGGGAAGCTGTATCTTGTGAGCATTTGGCTAATTTAGCCCATTTTGTTGAGGTTAATTTTCCTTCGAAACCATCTAAGAGTCTATTTAGAATTAAACGCTGGCGGTCATTAAGCGTAAGGTTGGCCCAAGAATTCCAATATGTTGCTTTACGGAGTACATCTGCCAATATTATCTCCGCACTATCAAAGGCATGATCCAGGCAATCCAGGAACCACTCTAACGGCTCTGTAATGTCAAGTGTCCCTTTTTGAGCATATTCCAGCATATCGTAATAGTCCTCTCTTTCTTGCCGTACTTGCGCCGACATGCTGTAGAAACGTTGTGTGTTTTGTTCGGAACGAGCGAGCATCATATCGGTGATTGCGCGCGCGATACGCCCGTTGCCGTCTTCGAATGGATGGATAGTCACGAACCAAAGGTGGGCAATACCGGCACGTAAGACAGGATCGGTGCCGTCTTCGCCATTGTACCAGTCAAAAAAGGCCAGCTTCATCCGTTGCTGGTTGAAAATATTGTGAAAAAATTTCATGATCCCGACCAAAACACAGGCAATGCTCAATTGATTTTTCCACTCATAATACCAATTTATTGACGCAAACCCTATTTCGCCGTGATCAGGTTTGGTTTGTGGAGAAGAGCCCGGAAACGGGTGCTACCGACATTTATTCTTTACTTGATATAGGCGTTCGTAAGGATGAAAATATCGAAAAAGGATATTTGGCTGGGCGATACGGCGCTGTGCCCTTTCTGGGAGAGGAGCCGGAGTGCAATGGCTAAAATAACGGAAGCTCCTCGCAGTAGAAATAGAAGGCAACCGGGGTATACTGCCCTTATCGTTTGTGAAGGCGCGAAAACAGAAAGGATCTATCTGCGAACTTATCGGACATTCAGTGCGGCCGGCTAAAATCGCCTATAGACTGTGCCGTCGTTGCGGGGGCCTACTGCCAGCACTCGGACAACACCGTCTTGAACATCGTACACAATGCGATACTCGCCGATATCCACCCGGCGATAGTCGGAGCCGGTCAGCTTCTCGGAGTCGTTGGGGAACGGGTTGCGGAGAAGGGAGAGCATTTTCAAAGCCACTTGCTTAAACTGCTTGTTTTCCAGGTCTGCCAGGGCCTTCCCGGCCCGGTTGGAGAGGTCCAGCACGTAGCTATTCGGCATCCAGCCGCTCCTTCAAGAACTGCGCGGTCTTCTCCGGCCCCATAAGCCCGCTCTTTAGCCCTTCCTCCGCCTGGGCAATCCAGTAGGCATCCTCCAAAGCCTGAAGCTCCCGAAACCGTTCAACCGAAAGGACGACTACGACCTCCTTGCCGGATTTTTCGATAATAACCGGCTTGACGCGAGCTGCGTCGATGATCTGCCCGAACTTCTGTTTTGCGACGCTGGCGGAAACGGTCATGCCCGACACCTCCTTTAATCAAAATGGCCATTTTGTCTATATTGTCCATTTTGATTATAATATATCACGGCAATTATCGAAAGTCCAGGGGAATTTTACTGGCCAGCGCCCGCAGTGCGCTTCACCCCAATCCGGCCTTGGCCGCATGCCGGGCAGACCTTCGGCTGCTCGTCGGCACCTTTACTATATGGAATTCAAAAATGATTTTCTATTAATCGTAATGCTAGGAACGCTTCGACGCTGCCGCTTAACCTACGCTTATCCTAGCATTACGATTGTAACTCATTTTTGAAAACTATATAGATTAGTAGAAAAGGTGCGTCTTCTAAAAAATTTCTTGAAAAATCCGACATCTAGACGTATAATTATTTACGACTTGTACTATTATGTCGAGGGGGGAACCGCAAATGACAAAAAAGACCATTGCTCTCATTGTATTAACCATGTTCCTGTTGACCTTAGGGCTTGCCGGCTGTGGCGGGCAGCAGGCAGCAAAATCGGCGGAGCAGTCTGCGGCTAAAACGCTGAAAGTAGGTTCAGACACCGCCTTTGCTCCGTTTGAAGTCCAGGATGAAAAGACCAAGGAATATGTCGGTTTTGACATGGACCTGATTAAAGCCCTTGGCAAGCAAATGGGAATACCGGTTGAAGTTCAAAGCATGAACTTTGATGGTCTCATTCCGGCACTGGAAGCGGGAAATATCGACATGGTTATTTCCGCGATGACGATCACGCCGGAACGGGCACAAAAAGTAAACTTCTCCAAACCTTACTACAAATCCGGTTTGTCTATGGTGGTAAAAAGCGACAATAACACGCTGAAATCCTTTAAAGATTTAGAGGGTAAGCGGATTGCCGTACAAATCGGTACAACCGGCGCCGACGAAGCGAAAAAGATCAAAGACGCTAAAATCCGCGAGTTCAACACTGCTCCCGAAGCCTTTTTGGAACTTAAAGCCGGCGGTGTAGACGCTGTTGTGAATGACCTGCCTGTCAACGAATATTATATTGCTCAGGCCGGCGGCAAAGACGCCAAGATTGTTGGCGAACCGCTCACTTCGGAAGATTATGGTATTGCTACTGCCAAGAAAAATACTGAACTTGGCAACAAGATCAACAAGGCCCTTGACGAACTGAAGCAAAATGGGGAGTATGAAAAAATCTACATAAAATGGTTCGGCAAAAAACCTCCCCAATAAGGGATTCCTGTACGCAAAGGCGCGACTTCCGGGTCGCGCCTAAACTATTTTCTATCTTAATTTTCGTGCTGCTGGGGCTTTCGTGCTGTTCCGAACTGCGGCAGGCTTACATGTATACTTTTTTGCTTTGGCTAAAACATATTGACACTCCAGGCCTGGCCGCATATAATTTTTGGTGGATTGTATACATAATTTGAATTTATAAGGGTGAGATAATTGAACTTTGATTTTGACTTGATTGTCCGCTCGTTTCCCCTGTTATTAATGGGGGCGGGCGTTACCATTCAAATCACCGTTCTTAGTGTTGGTTTCGGCTTATTTATCGGTATGTTTATGGGTATGGCCCGTTTGTCGAAGGTTTGGGCAATCAAAGCTTTGGCTGCGGTTTATGTGGATTTTATTCGCGGTACCCCGCTTCTGGTGCAAATTTTCATTATTTACTTTGCTTTGCCCCTAGTATTAGGTCAGCGTATTGATCCTTTTTTTGCCGCCATTACCGCCTGCAGTATTAATAGCGGCGCTTATTTGGCCGAAATTTTCCGGGCCGGTATCCAGTCCATCGACCAAGGGCAGATGGAGGCCGGCCGATCGCTGGGTATGACTTGGGCCCAGACTATGCGCTATATTATTTTGCCACAGGCATTTAAACGGATTATTCCGCCTTTGGGTAACGAGTTCATTGCCATGTTAAAAGATTCTTCTTTGGTATCGGTTATCGGCTTTGAAGAGCTTACCCGTCGCGGTCAAATGATTATTGCCCGCACGTATGGATCTTTTGAAATCTGGCTGACAGTGGCTTTTATTTATCTTATTATGACGCTGACCATATCCCGCCTGGTGGATTATCTTGAGCGGAGGTACAAAATTGATGATAAGCATTAACAACCTTCATAAAAAATTTGGCGGGCTGCATGTGTTGAAAGGGGTCAGCGCCCATATCAACGAGCAGGAGGTAGTGGTTATTATCGGCCCCAGCGGTTCAGGGAAAAGTACGCTTTTACGCTGCATCAATTACCTGGAGCAGCCTACGGAAGGGGAAATTATTGTTGACGGCATTCCCTTAAATAACGAAGCAAATATCAACAAAGTCCGGGAAGAAGTCGGCATGGTGTTCCAGCGATTTAACCTGTTCCCGCATATGACCGTATTGGAAAATATCACCTTAGCGCCGGCGAAAGTACGTAATGTGTCCCGGGCGGAGGCGGAACAAACCGCTCTTGGTTTACTCGCGAAAGTCGGTCTTGCCGATAAAGCTAACTCCTATCCGGACCAACTGTCCGGCGGGCAGCAGCAGCGGGTGGCTATTGCCAGAGCCCTGGCTATGCGTCCCAAGGTTATGCTGTTTGACGAACCCACATCCGCCCTTGATCCGGAGATGATTAAAGAAGTGCTGGATGTTATGAAAGCTCTGGCCAATGAAGGAATGACCATGGTGGTGGTTACTCACGAAATGGGTTTTGCCCGCGAGGTAGGCGACAGGGTCATCTTTATGGATGAGGGCCGAATTGTTGAGGAAGGTAATCCGAATGAGATTTTTTTAAACGCGAAAGAAGAGAGGACACAGACTTTTCTGTCGAAAATATTATAGCTCCTCCCGCCGGGAAGTTACATTGTTACATTGACATGAATCCCAATTTATGTTATAATCCCATCTGTGGCCAACGATTGGCCTGTAGTTCAATCTTAGGAGGAGTTTCAAATGATTGGAAAAGTTAAATGGTTTAGCGCGGAAAAAGGGTACGGTTTTATTGAAAGGGAAGATGGTGGCGACGTATTCGTTCATTTTTCCGCTATCCAGGATCAAGGATTTAAAACCTTGAATGAAGGTCAACAAGTAGAATTTGATATTGTCGAAGGCGCACGCGGACCGCAAGCTGCCAACGTATATAAAGTATAATTGCTTGTTTGTCCCAACCCGGCGGTAACGCCGGGTTATTTAATTTACAAATTAAATAATTATTGAATTTTATGAACTTTTGGACAGGAATTTTTATACTAATAGGGAATACTAAATAACAAGGGTAACTACTTAAGTTGTAAGTCGTCAAATGCCTCGAACTGCTTAGAAATCGTCAGATACCGTTGCATATGAAAAAAACTTATTGCAATGATATTTGCTAATTACGGTTCGAACTATCATAGTCAGACCGTAGGCGCGACGACGATTCTGATTTCGTTGACTTAGCATAATAGTTTGTGCGGGGACCTTACGCAAGCGTACTGGTTGTACGCTGGAGTGAGGACCGCAGGAGCAACGACGCAGATGGCGGTTTATAAGCAGTTCCCTACTTAAGGTGAAAAGTTATGAATTCAGAAAGGGGATGCGTAGTATGGCAATTACAGTACGTGGAAAGAACATTGAGATTACATCAGCATTGAAAGACTACGTCGCCAAGCGTGTGGGCAAAATTACCAAGTATTTCGACCCCGCCAGCCTGGGTGATATTACTGCAATCCTCACCGTGGAGAAAGGTCGCCACATCGTTGAAGTCACAGCCGCTGTAAACGGACTGCTCTTACGGGGCGAAGAGGCCACCAGCGACATGTATGCATCCGTTGATTTGGTGATTGAGAAGCTGGAAAAACAAATTGAAAAATATAAAACCAAACTTTCGCGGAAATTCCGTTCCGGTGGTTTTAAAGCCGATCTGACACCGGCGGCAACCTTGGCAAGCGAAGCTGAAGCTTTTGCAGAAGCTGAAGTTGTAAAAACCAAGCGGTTCGCCGTGAAACCGATGGCCCTGGACGAGGCGATTATGCAGATGAACCTTATCCATCACGATTTTTATGTATTTAGGAATGCGGATACGGAAGAGGTCAATGTGATCTATCGACGTAGAGACGGTAATTACGGGCTTATCGAACCTGAATATTAATATAAGCTAAGCCGGGCTTTTATAGCCCGGCTTAGCTTATAGGTATTCAGAATTCAGAATTCAGTAGTCAGCGCATTTCCGACCGGCGTTTTATAATAATTTCCGCCAGGGATGCCCTCTCCAGCTCCTGGCCTTTTTGCCCGAATTCCTGCCTTGAAATTATGCCTTTCTCAATCAGCAATTCAATGAGGACGGAAATTGCCAGGGTATTTCTATAATCTATGTCCTTCATATCCGCCAACTGGCCGGCCGCATCAAGAACGCTTTTCACATCACGGTTCATTTGTAACCTCCCGGTAAATATTTACAATTATATATATTTATTATGTGCAATTTGGTGAAAAAAAATACGATTTGTTGTTAAAATTAAAGATTTGTTTATAAAGTTAGTAAATTGTGAAAATACATTATTGACAACCAAGTATAAATAAATTACATTTTTAAGAGAGAATTAAATATTTATTATTTATTTTTTGTTAAAAGGCACTAAACGATTGTGAATGTTCTTTTATTCACAATCACAAGTAATATCTTCGAAAGACTATTTCGAAGATATTACGGCGAATTCATTCACTTTATTTTTTTATAGGGAGGTTTCATATTTGAAAGGATTTCAAACACAGGAGTTAACCCGCGTAGTTGAAATCGACCGCAATACCTGTAAAGGCTGCGATTCCTGTAAGGCGTTCTGCCCATCAGCGGCAATCGACGGCAAATACGGTGCTGTGCATAAAATTGACAGCGAAAAATGTATTAATTGCGGTCAGTGTTTGGTGAACTGTCCTTTTGGTGCGCCGAAGGATACAGTTGACGCTGTTGACAGGGTAATTGACAAACTGAAGAACAAGCAAGTGACTGTTGTCGGTACCATCGCACCGGCCGTACGGGTTGCCATCGGCGAAGAATTCGGGATGGAGCCGGGCAGTCTGGTCACCGAGAAGCTTTATGGCGCATTAAAGCAAGCAGGTTTTAAGGTTCTTGATACCAATTTTACCGCCGATCAGACAATTATGGAAGAAGGCATGGAACTCATCGGCAAGATCCGTCACTACGCCCTGGGCGAGCCGGCGGCAGGTCATCTGGGTCCATTGCCGCAATTTACTTCCTGTTGTCCGGCGTGGATCCGGTATACCGAATTATATTATCCTGAACTTATTCCCAATTTATCATCTGCCAAGTCGCCGATGATGATGGCCGGTGCCCTGGCTAAGACTTACGGCGCAAAAGAAGTTTGGAAAATAAAGCCCGAAGACATTTATATGGTTGGTATCATGCCCTGTACCGCGAAAAAATTTGAAGCATCCCGCCCCGAGTTTGCAAGTGCCGCCCACTACTGGACTACGCAAGGCAAAAGCGGACAGTATCCGGATGTGGATGTAGTGCTTACCACCAGGGATCTTGCCCGTCTCTTTAAAAAGTTGAACATTGACGTTAAGACTGTGCCGGAATTTACCGATCAGGACAATCCTTTGGCCCAATATAGCGGCGCCGGTACTATCTTTGGCAATACCGGCGGTGTAATGGAAGCCGCCCTCCGGACTGCGTATTTCGTCATTACCGGCAAAGAGCTTGACATACTGGAATTTAAACCGGTCCGGGGACTTGCCGGCGTGAAGGAAGCCGACGTCCCGCTGAAAGATGCCAAAACCGGCAAGGAAATTACGCTGAAAGTAGCTGTGGCTCATGGCATTAAGGATAATGTGAAACCGCTTCTTGAGCAGGTTAAAGCCGGCAAATCGCCCTATCATTTCATTGAGGTCATGAACTGCCCAGGGGGCTGTGTCAATGGCGGCGGCCAGCCGATCAACCCGATGGGCACATCCTGGCTGGACAAGGCGAAAGCCATATTGCCCTGGTCATAACGTGTTGAATCTCGTATTTCTCAGTCATGGATTGCCTCGAATTGCTCAAAAATCGTCAGATACCGTTGCATATGAGAAAAACTTATTGAATATCAACTTAATAATCATTTATGATCAATCATAGTCAGACCGTCTAGGCGCGACGACGATTCTGATTTCGTTGTCCAACTTAAAGTGATAAGTTAATTGTTTATATAGGAGGTTTAGTATGGCCCGTTATGATTATATTGAAAAAGCCGTGAAAGTTACCCGGCGGGAGTTTCTCGGTGTTTTGGGAGTAGCCGGCGCTGTTTTGTGGACAGGCGCCTATGTGGCCACCGATTTAGTGCAGGACCGGACCAAATATATTAAAATGAGAACCAAGGGACTCTACCAAGATGACAATAAAGCTAAAATTCGTCAAAGCCACAACAACAAGGCTGTGCAGGATGTGTACGCCAAGTTCGCGGAAAAACCCCTCAGCCACTTGGCCGAAGAGCTGTTTCATACCAAGTACGTTAACCGGACCAAGTTAGGGTAAAGGAGGAGAAAACTAATATGAGTCAACATGATGAGCACGGCCCGCGGGTGTTAAAGCACCCTTTGATTTCCCGACTGTTTCATTGGGGACTGATTTTTGGATTTTTACCGGCGGCTGTAACCGGTTTCTTTATCTGGCTTAAGCCTTTCAACGACGATATACAGAATCTGCTCATGCAAATCCATATTGTGGGTGCCGTCATTCTATCCGTTTCCGTCATTTTATTTTCCCTATTTGCATTGGACCGGATCGTGGCTTTTACTCGCAGGATCTTCACCTGGGATGAACGGGATAAAGGCTGGATGATGGTCCAGGGCGGCTATCCCCAGAAAATGCTCCTGGGCAAGATAATTCCTGTGCCGCCAATGGGTAAGATAAATTCCGGTCAAAAGATTTTCGGTATCTGTTTGCTGTTTGGCGGTGCCATCCTGATTGTTACCGGCTGGGTGCTTTACGCCTTCCTTCCGGTCGCTCCCAAACTCGTAATGTACTGGTTTGACCAGGCCCATCTGGTATTGGGAATTTTCCTCGGTTTGTTCATGATTGTTCACATATTCCTTGGAATCTACAACTGGGGTGAATTCCTGGCCATGTTCGGCGATGGCACTCAACCTCTCCATGAAGCTGAGCACCACAACCCGGTATGGGTAGAAAACGAGATTGAACCAGTGAATAAGGGCGGTATTGTCAGTACCCCCGGGCACCATCACGCAGGTTAACAAAAACTCGCATAGTAAAATACAAAGGTTAAAAACAGCCGGCTGAATGCCGGCTGTTTTTGACTTTTCATACCCATTCTGTTAAAATCATATATTAGAGCATGTTTTCTTGTATTTCTAATATTTCTTGTATTTGTATTGCCGGGAGTTGATAACTTGTTAAAGTTCATAAAGAATCTATTTGGTGACGATAACGAAAAAGAAATTAAACGCATGCAGAAAATCGTCGCGCAAATTAACGGCATTGAACCTGAACTAACGAATATGAGCGACGCATCCCTGACAGCTAAAACAGGCGAATTCAGGCGTCGATTGGAAAAAGACCAGCCTCTGGATGATATTCTGCCTGAGGCATTCGCTGTAGTCAGGGAGGCATCCCGCCGGGTACTGGCCATGCGACATTTTGACGTCCAGTTACTTGGCGGCATTACCCTGCATGAGGGTAAAATCTCCGAAATGCGTACCGGTGAAGGGAAAACTTTGGTAGCTACCTTGCCGGTTTATTTAAATGCCCTCACCGGCCGGGGAGTTCACGTAGTCACCGTTAATGACTACCTGGCCCGCCGGGATAGCGAGTGGATGGGGAAATTGTACCGCTTTTTGGGGCTGTCGGTTGGCCTTATTATTCATGGCCTTGACTATGATGAACGGCGTATGGCGTACAATGCCGACGTTACTTACGGCACCAACAATGAATTCGGCTTTGATTATCTGCGGGATAACATGGTAATTCATGCGGAACAAATGGTGCAGCGGCCGCTTCATTACGCCATCGTCGACGAAGTGGACAGCATTTTGGTCGACGAAGCCCGAACCCCGCTTATTATCTCGGGACCAGGCGAGAAATCAACCGACAAATACTATGTTTTGGCTAAAGTTGTACCCAAACTTAAAGAGGGCGAAGACTACACCATTGACGAAAAGGCCCATGCCGTCCTTCCCACCGAAGCCGGCATTGCCAAGGTGGAAAAGCTGCTCAACGTAACCAACTTGTACGAAAGCGACAATATGGAACTTTCCCACCATTTCAATCAGGCGCTGCGAGCCCATGCCCTGATGAAACGGGATAAGGATTACGTAGTTAAAGACGGGGAAGTTATTATCGTTGACGAATTTACCGGCCGGCTGATGTTTGGCCGGCGCTATTCTGACGGGCTCCATCAGGCTATCGAAGCCAAGGAAGGAGTCAAGATTGAACGGGAAAGCCAAACCCTGGCCGCAATTACCTTCCAAAATTATTTCCGGATGTATGGCAAGCTGGCCGGCATGACAGGCACAGCCAAAACCGAGGAACCGGAATTCCGCAAAATTTACGGCCTGGATGTTATCGTCGTTCCCACCAACAAAAACTCCGTTCGCGAGGACCTGCCCGACGTTATTTATAAGACCAAGCGGGCCAAATATAAGGCTGTTGTGGAGGAAATTGTCCAGCGGTACGCCAAAGGGCAACCTATGCTGGTGGGTACAACTTCCATCGCCCAGTCGGAAGACTTGTCTTCCATGTTGAAAAAACGCGGCGTTACCCACAACGTACTAAACGCCAAATACCATGAAATGGAGGCCCAGATTGTGGCTCAAGCCGGCCAAATGGGCGCCGTTACCATCGCCACCAATATGGCCGGCCGTGGTACCGACATTGTACTGGGAGACGGTGTTCCGGCTTTGGGCGGACTTCACATTATCGGTACGGAACGGCATGAAAGCCGGCGTATTGATAACCAGCTCCGCGGCCGGTCCGGACGTCAGGGTGACCCGGGATCTTCCCGTTTTTACCTGTCGCTGGAAGATGATCTCATGCGGTTGTTTGGCTCCGACAATATTGCCAGCATCATGGATAAACTGGGTATGGAAGAAGACGAGCCGATAGAGCACTCCCTTATTACCCGCTCCATTGAGCAGGCGCAGAAGAAAGTCGAAGCCAAAAACTTTGACATTAGAAAGTATGTTCTTGAATATGATAATGTTATGAACCAGCAGCGGGAGGTTATCTATAGCCAGCGCCGCAAAATTTTGGTTGGCGACAATCTGAAGGATAATATCTTCCTCATGATGGAAAAGATTATCGACCATGGTATGGATGTTTACGCCAACGAGAAAATCTATCCGGAAGAATGGGATTATAACGGACTGATCGAGTACTGCGAAGGTTTCTTTGCCCCCGAGGGACAATTGAAAGTTGATGACCTCGACAAACTAAGCCGGGTGGAGCTTAAAGAAGAACTGGTGCGGGTGGCAACTACCGCTTATGATGGCAGGGAGGCGCTGTTCGGAGCAGACAACATGCGGGAACTGGAAAAAGTAGTCATGCTAAAAGTGGTTGACACCAAGTGGATCGACCATCTTGACGCCATGGAAATGCTTCGCCAGGGTATCGGACTGCGGGCTTACGGCCAGAAAGACCCGCTTATCGAGTACAAAATCGAAGCTTTCGATATGTTCCAGCAGATGATTGACCATGTTCAGGAAGATATTGTCCGCTACATGTTCCATGTCAATATTATTTCGCAAACCCAGTTGCAGGACCACCTGCAGGAAGCCCAAACCAGCCACGGCGAGGAAGAGGCTCCCAAGCAACCCATCGTGAACAAGAAAGAAGTCGGCCGTAATGAGTGGTGCCCCTGCGGCAGCGGTAAGAAATACAAACACTGCTGCGGCCGCAATCAATAAAGTCTAAGAATAAGGAACGAACCGCAGAGACACGGAGGACACAGAGGGACACAGAGAAATAAAAAAGGCTGGAGTTGAGAGTATTGCTGTTGGAGGAATTGAAAGGGCCCATTGACGTGTTGGCCCAAAGATTAAATGAAATGAGGGTTTCTCTTTGACGTTGCCGGTAAGGGAGAACAGATAGAAGAACTGGAGGACCGCATTGGTTCTCACGGGTTTTGGGACGACCCGGATACAGCCCATAAAATTATGCAGGAATTGACCAGGCTCAAGGACAGTATTAGCGAATATCAGGGAATGGCCAACCGTCAGAGCGACCTGGCTGTTCTCTGGGAACTGGGCATGGAAGAAGGAGACGATTCCCTGTACCAGGAAATTGACGCCACATTAAAAGAACTGGCGAAGGATATGGAACGCCTGGAACTAAACCTTCTTCTCGCCGGCGAATACGACGGCAATGACGCCATTTTGACTCTTCACGCCGGGGCGGGCGGAACTGAGGCTCAGGACTGGGCCCAAATGTTGCTGCGGATGTATGTACGCTGGGCGGAAGACAAAGGCTACAAGATAGAAACCATCGACTTTTTGGCCGGCGATGAAGCCGGCGTGAAAAGCGTGACGATACAGGTAGCCGGCCGTAATGCCTACGGCTACCTGAAGGCGGAAAAAGGCGTACACCGTCTTGTCCGCATTTCCCCCTTCGATGCCAGCGGCCGGCGGCATACTTCCTTTGCCGCCGTTGACATCATGCCGGAAATCGATGACTCGGTGGAAGTCAACATCAACCCCGTTGACCTGAGGGTGGATACTTACCGGGCCAGCGGCGCCGGCGGCCAGCACATTAACAAGACCGACTCGGCGGTGCGTATGACCCATATGCCCACAGGCATCGTGGTTCAATGCCAAAGTGAGCGTTCCCAGATTCAGAACCGGGATAAATGTATGCGCCTCTTACGCGCCAAACTGTTTGAACTGGAACGCCGGCGGCAGGAAGAAAAAAAGGCGGAAATCGGCGGCGAGTATCAGGCGATTGAATGGGGAAGCCAGATTCGCTCTTACGTGTTTCATCCCTATAATTTAGTTAAGGATCACCGTACCGGGGCTGAAACCGGCAACGTCCAGGCCGTGATGGACGGCGAAATCGATTTGTTTATTGAAGCCTATCTTAAAAATAACATAAGCAGTAAAAGCTAGAATGGAGATTCTCGCATAAGGAGCGGAGCTTATGAGCAAACGCTGGATAATTGCCATTTTGCTGGTTCTTTTCCTGGCAGTGATAGCGGAAGTGATGCTGTCTAAAATTGTGTCTGATGCTGTTGCCCAGGGAATGACCGGTTTAACCGGCAGCCGCCAGGTGGCTGCCCATGTAGAAAAAAGTCCGGCTTTTTTGATGCTGGGCGGCCGGTTTGACCGGGTCGACATTGATGCTCAGGATGTAAAACTTGACAAGATCGCTTTGGCCGATATGCATGTCCTAATGACTGACGTTCAATTGGATATGGAGGCGTTAATCACCCGGCGGGCGCTTGTCATACAAGGGGTAAGGGATATCGACCTTACCACTGTGGTCACTCAGGACGAACTGGCGAAATATCTCAATAGCTCCGTCAAAGGAGTGAAAAATGCCAACGTGGCAGTTTCCCCCGGAAAAGTAGAGGTAAACAGCCAATTGACCCTTGGCGGGATCGCCCGGGTGGACGTGAAACTGGAAGGCAGGATTACAGGCGAGCAAGATAAAATTAAGTTTGTTGCCGAGCGCTTTTGGCTTAACAACTCTCCGGTGGGAAATATTGGCGGCGCATTGCTGACGGAAGTACCGTTAGTTGATTTGAGTAAATTGCCCTTTAAAGTAACGGTCCGCGATATTGTTACCGAGGAAGGTAAAGTGGTAATTCATACTGATAACCGGTCTCGCTAAAGCCCGTACGGGCCATTTTTTTTGCCAGTGACTGCTCTAATTTTTCATAGTTTTGAAAACGGTTCAAATTTTTCTTAAGCTGGCAGGAGATTGTAATTATGCAGCAGAATATGGTTAAAGTTGCTATGAGATGCTAAGCCGTATAAATCTGGATAAAATGGCGAAAATATCATATTAACCGTCTTATACTTATTCCCGGAATACTGAATAAAAGCGTAAGGTGGAGGAATTTTGTGACAAGTCTTACATATAACCGGATTTTAATAGGAATTATTATAATCGGCCTGTTGGCGGCGCTCACAATAAACTGGCAGCGCCACCTGGTTGAAGAGAAAAATACTACTATTGAGATGGTAATGGATTATGAAGATCTGGTTGAATTGGCACAGATTGAAGGTATTCCGCCGGCTAAAGCTTTTAAAGACTTTAAAGAGGCGGGTGTTACTTCCCTTGCTGTCTATGAGTCTACGCTGGAGAAACTTGACAAAAGAGGCAAAGCAGCTGTATTTTCCGGCGCGAACATTTTGGATCAAAGCCGTACCGGCGGTCTGACCGATCCGTTTTGGCGGGATATGGTTGCGGCGGGAAGAATTGCGCCCGAAGATGTTTATATAACTGCTCAGGATAAAGAAGTGTTTGCTGAAGTCCGGGAAGATCTGAACCGGCGCTTGGGTCCCGGCAGGGTAGTTATACTGAATGAAGGAGAACGATTGATTCTTGCCGCCAAGGCCAATTACGAAAAAGTTATAAAATGGAATTTGGGTTTGCCTAAATCTGAACTTAGAGAAGTGGTCAATCAAGGGTATTATCTGGTGCCTCGTCCCACGAATTACACCAAAGTCACCCCCGGCGATGTCAATTCGGTGTTTGAACGCCTGCAAGCCGTTGACAGCAGCAAAGTGTCGGCAGTGATGTTTACCGGTGATGAAGTGCTGGGCTATCCTGACCTTTTACCCCTTACAGTTCAAAATTTTAAGGACCGCGGGTTGACTCTGGCGATGATTGAGCATCCTCTCCAACTGAGATTTGTAAAGCAGGAGGGGCTGTTGGACCTGGCAACGGCGATTCATTACAAGGCTGCCAGGGTGTACACCATTCCGAAGGATGAACAGCTGAAAATGAAAATATCGGAGGCAATCCTCCGGTGGGAAACGACCACGAATCTGGAACGCAACATTCGTATCAACCTGCTGCACCGGTTCGAAAAAGCCGAACCGGGGATGAGTTTATATGAAACCAACCTCGCCTATATCTCAGGCGTGAAAAAAGCTCTTGCCGCCCAGGGCTTTGCCTTTGGGCGGGCGGGAACATTCGAGCCTTATTTTCCCCAGCCCTGGCTATTGGCGTTAGTAATGTTGGGGGCGACTGCCGCCGGCGTATTACTTTTATCTTTGATAGTTCCCCTGCCGCTCCGCTGGCAGGGCCTGCTTCTTATTGGCCTGGCTGCGGTATTGATATTCCCGGTGCTGAAGGGCGGCGGTACACTTACCCGCCAAATGACTGCCTTGGCCAGTGCGCTGATTTTCCCGGTGTTAGGCATGACTTGGCAAATTGACCGCTGGCGCAAACAGGAAATAGCCGGTGAACTGACGGGGCGGAAGGGTATAGGATCACTTATAACCAACGGGATGGGCGCTCTAATAGCCACGACGGCGATTTCGCTGGCTGGCGGCATGTACTTGGCTGCGGTTTTAAGCGACATTCGTTTCTTTTTGGAAATGGAGATTTACAGGGGTGTAAAACTAACCTTTGTTATGCCGCTGGTCTTAATTACAGTCGTATACTTTTCCCGTTACAATCTGTTTGATTTTGATGAAACGGCCGGAATTAAAGGTATATGGCGACAAATTGTAAAAATATTAAACCATCCTATTGACGTGAAGACCTTGCTGTTTATTGGCGCGGCCGTTTTTGCCGCTTGGGTATATGTGGGACGTTCCGGTCATACCGCCGGGGTTCCTGTTCCCGCTGTCGAGCAGAAGCTGCGCATGTTTTTGGAACAAATGCTGTACGCCCGGCCCCGGGAAAAGGAGTTAATCGGTCATACCGCTTTTTTGCTGGCGGTTATGTCCATATATCAGCGTTGGCCAAGGTTTACCCAATATTTGCTCATCGTAACGGCTACGATTGCCCAGGGATCACTGATCGAAACATTCGCTCATTTAAGAACTCCGGTATACATGTCTTTCATCAGAGGTCTGGACGGTTTGGTTCTGGGAGTGCTTATCGGTTTGATGGCGCTTGTTGGCTTATATGCGGTATTCTCTTTGGTACGGGCATGGAGAAGGAGACCTGCTACCCATGAGTGAAATTGTCGTTTCCGGTTATTACGGTTTTGGCAATGCCGGCGATGAAGCCATGCTGGCAGCCATGATTGAAGCCTTGACCGAACTTAAACCAGACATCAAAATCACTGTTCTTTCCGGCAATCCGGAGGACACACGGCGCCGCCACGGTGTGGACGCCGTGTATCGCCTTAATTACCCGGAAATAATTCAAATCATGAGGCGGAGCGACCTCCTGATCAGCGGCGGGGGAAGTCTCCTGCAGGACGTAACCAGTGACCGCAGTTTATACTACTACCTTAGTATTATGATGTTAGCCAAAAAACTTGGCAAGCAAGTGATGTTGTACGCTCAGGGAATCGGACCGGTACAAGGCGCCATCGCCCAAGGCGCCATGAAATATATCGGCAATATGGTAGACCTTATCACTGTCCGGGATGAAGGTTCTTATGAAGAACTTAAACGGCTGAAAGTAAAGGCTCCTCCTATTTATGTTACCGCCGATCCGGTACTGGCCATGCACCCTGTCGATAAGCAGATTGGACGTTCCATTCTGCGGAAATATGGTCAGGAGGGTGTGGCTCCCTTGATTGGCATATCTGCCAGGGAATGGAAGGACTGGGGCCACTATAAACAAGTATTGGCGCAGGCTGCCGACATTATGGTGAAGGAATTTGGTGCCAAGGTGGTATTTTTGCCTATGCAGTGGCCGGATGACCGCAGCGTATCCCAAAAGATCGCCGCCAGAATGCGGCAGCAATCGGCTGTGCTGGATGAGGAATATACTACCAGCGAACTGCTGTCGCTGGTAGGGAACTTTGATTTGCTTGTTGGCGTCAGACTCCATGCCCTCATTTTTGCCGCAGTTATGCATGTGCCGACGGCCGGCATATCCTATGACCCTAAGATTGACCGCTTTTTGGAAACTCTCGGCGAACGCCACGTCGGCACCTTGAAAACCATAACCGTAGACACTCTAATGACCCGCATACAGGAATTATGGGATGAGAAAAAGCATCCCAAACGTTCACGGGAGCGGGAGGAACGCATCAGCCATCTCCGCAACAAGGCCTTCCATAACGCCGAATTGGCGCTGACCCTGATCGGCGATAAACAACGATGACCTATTTACTTTAAGTAGGGAACTGCTTATAAACCGCCATCTGCGTCGTTGCTCCTGCGGTGCTCGCTCCGGCGTACAACCAGTACGCTTGCGTTCCGGTTCTCGTCGTGCCTACGGTCTGACGATGATAGTTCGAACTGTAATTAGCAAATATCATTGCAATAAGCTTTTTTCATATGCAACGGTATCTGACGATTTCTAAGCAGTTCGTGGCGATTATAAGCTGAGCAGCGACAAATAAAAGGAGGGAGTACCTAAATGGGACATAAACTGGCATGGTTGCGCGGTTACCTGGGGATAACCCTGGGGGCGGCGGTTACAGCTGTGGCCCTCAATATGTTTCTTATCCCCAACAAAGTGGCGGCTGGCGGCGTTAGCGGCCTGGCTACCGTGCTGCACTATACCTTCGGTTTACCGGTGGGGATGACTATGCTGGCCCTTAACATTCCTTTGTTTTTAGGAAGCGTCAAAGTGCTTGGCGCCCGGTTTGGGATAAACACTTTGTTTGGAGCCGCAGTTTTGGCGGCTGCCATTGACATCATGGCGCCGTTTACCCCCGTATTAACCAGCGATTTGCTGTTAAATTCCCTGTACGGCGGCGTACTGTCCGGTATCGGCATGGGGCTTGTATTTAAGTTTAAAGGCACAACCGCCGGCACTGATCTGGCAGCCGCAATTATTAATAAGTTATTCGGCGTCAGTATAGGGCAAGCATTGTTAGGGGTGGATTTTTTTGTCATAGCTTTGGCGGGCTTGGTCTTCAACAGTGCTGAACTCTCATTATACGCACTTATATCCCTATTTGTAACTACTCAAATCATTGACTTGGTGCAGGAAGGGCCCAGCTCCGCCAAAGCTTTTGTCATTATGACCAATTGTCCGGCGCAGGTGGCGAAAGCCATCCTGGAAAAACTGGGGCGCGGGGTGACATTTCTCTCGGGGCGGGGCGCTTATACCAATACGCAGCGGGATGTTGTATTCTGCGTCGTCAGCACCAGTGAGGTGTCCTATATGAAAGAATTGATTTACAAGCTTGACCGTAAAGCGTTTGTTATCGTTGCTGACGCTCACGAGGTGTTGGGGGAAGGATTTAAATCTCATTAACCCTCGCTCGCGTGTGGCGGCAAGTTTAAATATATCTAAATAAGCTTGCTTTGTGGATCTCGGATGTCAAACCATGAGATGATGAAAGACAGGCGCAAACAGGAGGGTTAAATTGTGGCAACTAAGCTTAATCCGGACCAAATCCGAGAGCTGACCAACCGCGCCGCATCCGTACGGCGCAACATTGTAAGCATGATTACTGAAGCGGCATCCGGTCATCCTGGCGGTTCCTTATCGGCAACGGATATTCTGACTACTTTGTATTTCGCCCAAATGAAAATCGATCCGGGGCAGCCAAAGGACCCTGACCGGGATCGCTTTGTTCTGTCCAAAGGGCATGGTGCGCCTGTTTTGTACGCTGTACTGGCGGAAAAAGGATTTTTTCCGCGGGAAGAGCTGTTAACTTTGCGTAAAGTTGACAGCCGTCTCCAGGGACATCCGGAAATGAAACATACCCCGGGAGTGGATATGACTACCGGTTCTCTGGGACAAGGCATAAGTGCGGCTTGCGGCATGGCCTTGGCGGCTAAACTGGACGCAAGGGACTACCGGGTATTTGTCCTCCTGGGAGACGGTGAGCTGGAAGAGGGGCAAGTTTGGGAGGCGGCGATGTTTGCTGCCCATTATAAACTTAATAACCTGACGGCTTTTGTTGATTTTAACGGTCTTCAGATTGACGGACCGGTAAGTGAAGTCATGTCGCCGCTGCCTATCCCTGAAAAATGGGCGGCATTCGGCTGGAATGTGCTTCAGATTGACGGACACGATTTCAATGCCATTTACGACGCGATTGAAACTGCCAAGACAGTGCAGGACAAGCCTACCGTAATTGTTGCTAAAACGGTAAAAGGCAAAGGGGTCTGCCAGATGGAAAACGTTGTTGACTGGCACGGTAAAGCTCCCAGCCGCGAGGAATGCGACACATTTTTGAGTACGATGGGATCTATAAATGATTAGTGGATATTCGACTTAAAGAGGGGAACTGCTTATAAGCTGCCATCTGCTTCGTTGCTCCTGTGGTCCTCACTACAGCGTACAACCAGTACGCTTCCGTTCCGGTCCTCGTCGCGCCTAGCAGCTAACGACTTCTAAGCAGTTCGGGGCAATCCGTAATATGCGTGAATACTGAAATAAAATATAGAGGTGTTTTTCATGAGTAAAATGATTGCAACCCGGGAAGCTTACGGTGTTGCGTTGAAGGAATTGGGGGAGCGAAATAAAGACGTGGTTGTTCTTGACGCCGACCTGTCCAAATCGACGAAAACCAATGTTTTCGGTAAAGCTATTCCTGACCGGTTCATTAATGTAGGTATCGCGGAGCAGAACTTGATGGGCGTGGCCGCCGGGCTGGCTGCCGCGGGAAAGATTCCTTTCGCTTCGACTTTTGCCATGTTTGCCGCCGGGCGGGCGTTTGAACAAGTTCGCAACTCCATATGCTACCCCCGTCTTAATGTAAAAATCGCGGCCACTCATGCGGGAATTACCGTAGGGGAAGACGGGGCGACCCATCAGGCGTTAGAAGACCTATGCCTCATGCGTTCATTGCCCAATATGACTGTCATTGTTCCCGCCGACGCTGCTGAGACCAGGCGGGTTGTGGATTTCGCCGCTGAATATGACGGACCTGTTTACATTCGCTTAGGACGAGCCGGGGTGCCGGAACTGTTCGGCGAATCCTATGAATTTCAACTGGGAAAAGCCGTTCAGCTTGCCGATGGCAAAGATGTGACCATTATTGCCTGCGGCCTGATGGTGTCGCCGGCGCGTACTGCGGCTGAGTGGCTGATTGAGGCGGGATATAGCGCCAGAGTATTAAATATGGCTACAATTAAACCGCTGGACATTGAATCCATCGTGGCGGCCGTAAGGGACACCGGCGCCGTCGTAACCTGCGAAGAACATTCCATTATCGGCGGTTTAGGCGGCGCCGTCGCCGAAGCGATGGCTGAACACGCTCCGGCCCCGCTGGAAAGAGTAGGCGTGAAAGACACCTTCGGGGAATCCGGCACTCCCGCCGCCCTCTTGCAAAAATATCACCTGACTGTCGATGATATCGTGGCGGCTGTCAAACGGGCAGTCATCAGAAAGAAAGGATAAAATAAATAAAACGGCTCCTGCATGCATATGTATGTAGAGAGTCGTTTTTTATGTGCATACGTAAGAAGAAGGGAGGGAGAGAAAGTGTGAGCCAGTGGAAGGTAATTTATTTTGGCAGGCGGGTAGTTCGCCGGCTATGGGTTGGGCTAATGGGGCTGATTGCCGTCTTAAAGCTTGGTGGCACTATGTCTGCCGCTGTGTCCATGGTTCTATCTTTACTCGTATATGCACTGGCTTTCGGCGTCCAGTTCGCCGCCGGATTTATCATATTGCTCCTGGTGCATGAACTGGGTCATGTTCTGGCTTCCCGCGTTGTCGGTATTAAGGCTGCCGGTCCTATGTTTATCCCCTTTATTGGGGCAATCATTCATCTCAACAAAATGCCCCTCAATGCCAAAATGACTGCGAACATCGCCATTGGCGGCCCGGCTGCCGGAACGATCAGCGCGATGATTTGCCTGGCATTCTATCTTTGGACAGATAGCGTGTTGATGCTGGTACTATCTTATACCGCCTGTATTCTTAATCTTTTCAATCTGATTCCCTGTACGCCGCTGGATGGTGAACGGATCGCCGCAGCCATTTCACCCCGCCTTTGGTGGCTGGGAAGCTTGGTTATCGGCGTGGTATTTTTATATACGTATAATATTTTTATTCTGGTAATTTTCCTGTTTTCTCTCCTGCAGTTGTGGCAGGGAGAGGAAGAGAAGGATGAGCAATATTATCAACTCACGGCTTTTCAGCGGTTTACCGTTGCCTGGTGGTATTTTGGCTTGTTGTGTGTACTGGGATTTACAACTTTGTATGTAACCGACCTGCTGAAGTAAATTGCCGCAACTATTCGCCTTGGCAGCGGTATCAGGCGATTTCTGAGCAATTCGCGGCATTGGCTGACCGGAATAGATATAAATTGTCATTTGTTTCCAAAGAAAGCAGCTGATTTGCATAGCAAGGAGGTTTTTTGCTATGTATGTCGAATATCAGTTAAATGTTGCTTCATACTGTACAGGAGGTACCAACTGTTGATCTACATGAGTGAAGTGTCGAAAATTTACAGCAACGGCTTAGTTGCATTAGCAGATATAACGGTCGAAATCGCCAGCGGTGATTTTGTATTTATTGTGGGTCCCAGCGGCGCCGGTAAATCGACATTCATAAAACTAATCTTCCGGGAGGAATTGCCAAGCAGTGGGAAAATTGTAGTGAACGGACGCAACGTTGCCAATATGTCGCCCGGCGATGTTCCCTATCTCCGGCGTAATTTAGGGATAGTTTTTCAAGACTTCCGCCTGCTGCCCAATAAAACGGTTTATGATAATGTTGCCTTTGCCATGAGAGTTGTTGAAGCCCCGCGGCGGGAAATACAAAAACGGGTGTACAACGTACTGGAATTAGTCGGGTTACGACATAAAGTCCGCACTTATCCGGCGGAATTGTCCGGCGGAGAACAGCAGCGGGTAGCCATCGCCCGGGCGATTGTCAACAATCCGGCGGTTGTGATCGCCGACGAGCCGACCGGTAACCTTGACCCGGATACTTCCTGGGAAATTATGAAAGTGTTGGACAGCATTAACAAGGCAGGCACCACCGTTGTCATGGCGACTCATGACAAAACGGTGGTTGATGGTATGAGGAAACGGGTTTTGGCGATAGAAAAGGGCCGTATAGTTCGTGATCAGCAAAAAGGGGTATACGGCTATGAAGATTAGGGCTGTTGAGTACTTTATCAAGGAAGCCTTGTCTTCTTTGCGCCGCAATAGCCTGATGAGCATAGCTTCTATTACTACGGTAGCATTGTCGCTCTTGATTTTGGGTATGTTTTTGACCGTGGTTCTTAACTTGAACCATATCGCTTCCACTCTTGAAAATCAAGTACAAATTTCCGTATATCTGCAGGACGATTTATCCGATCTGGATATGCGGGAAATCGGTACGCGCATAACAAAGATTCCAGGAGTTACACAGGTACTGTTTGTTGATAAAAATGAGGCCATGGCCCGTTTCCAGGAGCGGCTGGGTGAACAGAAGGAATTATTGACTGCCTTGGGAGAAACCAATCCCCTGCCCAATGCCTTTGAAGTGAAAGTGGACAAGCCGGAGCAGGTCAAGCCGGTAGCCCAAAGCGTTGAACAGCTGGAAGGAGTGGAAAATACCAAATTTGGCCAGGCAGTGATCGAGCAGCTTTTTAGCTTGACCCGCATGATCCGTATTTTGGGGCTCATTCTGATTGTATTTTTGGCGCTGGCGGCGCTGTTCATTATTTCCAACACCATTCGCATAACAGTATTTGCCCGGCGCAAGGAAATCGGCATCATGAAATATGTCGGCGCTACCGACTGGTTTATTCGCTGGCCTTTCATGATTGAGGGCATGGTTTTAGGGTTTGGCGGGGCGCTCATCGCTGTACTCATCCTGAACCAGACTTACTCCGCCCTAACCGCTAAAGTATATGAGTCGCTGGCTTTTCTGCCGCTTATTCCGAAACAACCTTTTCTTACAAATGTCAGCATCATTTTGCTTGTGACCGGGACTGCTATCGGCGCTTTGGGGAGTAGTATATCATTACGCCGCTTCATGAGGGTGTAGTTTTCGGCTGTTATAGTAGGGAACTGCTTATAAACCGTCATCTGCGTCGTTGCTCCTGCGATCCTCACTCCAGCGTACAACCAGTACGCTTGCGTTCCGGTTCTCGTTGCGCCTAGCAGCTAACGATTTCTAAGCAGTTCGAGGTATTTGTTAGCGGAGCCGATTAAAAAAAACGAAGTCTTGGAGCAGGAAGAAAGTAAGTAGTCGTTAAGAAAAGTTCATACTTCAGTTTTTTATAAAAGTTTAAGATTGTCCAGGAGGAGAAGGTTTCGATGAGACGTTATTTGGCAATTGGTTTGGCTGCGTTGCTGGTGGGGGGAATGGCGAGTCCCCTGGCGCCGGTGGCGGCGGATGAAATCCAGCAGAAACAGGAGGAATTGCAGGGCATTCAGCAGCAGATGGAAAATGAACAAAATCGCGCCGCCGCGGCTCAGCAACAGGTGGAGAGTGTTTCCGAACAGCTGAGAGTGATACAGGGCAGCTTGGATGCTACCATCAATGAATACAAAGCTATAATGTCCAAGCTGGAGGCCACTCAGCAGCAAATAGCCGTAAACACTGAGATTTTGGCTAAGGTGGAGGCCAGTCTTGCTGAACGCACTAAGATTTTGAACAAACGCATGCGGGATATCTATAAAAACGGTCAGGTAAACTATCTGGATGTTCTGTTCGGCGCGGTGGATTTTAATGATTTCACGACCCGGGCTGAACTCCTAAAAAGAGTGGTTAATCTGGATATAACGCTGGTTACCAGAGTGAAAGCCGAGCGCGAACTGGTTCTGCAAAAACGGGCTGAATTGGAACGGGACAAGGCTGCCATTGAGCAATTGAAACAAGAAGCTGCTGCCAAGAAAGCGGTAATTGAAGCCCGCAAACAGGAACAGGAGAAAGTTTTGGAAACCGCGGTTACCGAGCGGGATGTTGCTAACCAGGCTTATCAGGAACTGCTGGAAACATCCCGGCAGATTGAAACTATGATCCGTAGAATCCAGGCCGGCAGTAGAGGTCCCAGCGGTGCCACCGGTGCTATGATCTGGCCGGCATCGGGTCCGATTACCTCACCTTTCGGCTGGCGGACGCATCCTATTTTCGGCACGCAGTTGTACCATACCGGTATTGACATTGGGGCAGACTTTGGTGATGCGGTTGGGGCCGCAGACGGCGGGGTGGTTATTTATGCCGGCTGGATGGGCGGCTACGGCAATGCGGTAATTATCGACCATGGCAACGGCATATCTACGTTATACGGTCACAACAATGATTTGGTAGTGGGGGAGGGTACGCGCGTATATAAAGGGCAGACCATTTCCCATGTAGGATCAACCGGCTATTCTACCGGGCCTCATCTTCACTTCGAAGTGCGTGAAAACGGTACACCCGTGAATCCGCTGGGGTATTTATAAATTTTTAATAATCTGTTGACGTAGAATATTATCCCGGTTTTTTACATATAGTTAAAGTAGTTTTTTGCTCCGCCACCAACGTAAAGGGGCGGTAAGAAGCGAGAGAGGTGTGTTTATTGAGTCGCCGTAAGATTATAATCGGAGCTGTTTTGCTGGTCCTTTTTACATTTGTCGCGACATCAGGCGCGTTTTTATACATGCTGCATATTAACTCCACGGACATTGCCGGCACTCTGAAACTATTCCGGGTCATCCAGTTAATTAAATCACGGTATGTGGAAGAAGTGCCTTCTGATGCTCTGTTGGCCGGGGCCATTAAAGGTATGGTCAATTCTTTGGGCGATCCTCACTCCATATACTTGGACCCGAAGATGTATAAAGAATTTATGATTGAAACGGAAGGGTCGTTCGGAGGAGTAGGCATTGTTATCGGTATCAAAGATAAAATGTTGACGGTGGTGGCACCTATTGAAGGGACGCCCGGGGATAAAGCCGGCATCAAGAGCGGGGATCAGATTCTCAAAATTGATGGGCTTGACACCAAAGACATGGCTCTTGACGAGGCAGTGAGCAAGATCCGGGGACCGGAAGGCAGTCATGTTACTCTTAGTATTTTGCGGTCCGGGCAGGATGCCAAAGAATACACTTTGACCCGTTCGAATATCCAAATCAAGACTGTCACCGGTAAAATGCTTGAAAACGATATCGGCTATGTCCGGCTGTCCATGTTCAATGAAAATACCGGCAGCGATATTGGTAAGAAGCTGCAGGAACTGGAAAAGCAGGGAATGAAAGCTGTTATCCTGGACCTCAGGGATAACCCCGGCGGTCTGTTGGAAGAGAGTGTGAAAGTAGCCGGCAATTTTGTTCCTAAAGGGCCGGTGGTATCCGTGGTAACAAAAGACGGTACCCGGGAAACCCACTCTTCCAATTTGGCTGCTCCCAAGTATCCGCTGGTCATACTGGTTAACGGCGGCAGCGCCAGTGCTTCGGAGATTGTAGCCGGAGCAGTGCAGGACACGGGGGCCGGAACATTGATTGGCACTAAGACCTTTGGCAAGGGATCGGTGCAGACGATTATACGCTTGGACGGTGGTTCAGCCATGAAGCTTACCATTGCTAAATACCTTACTCCCAACGACCGTTCCATTAACGGCGTTGGTATTGAACCGGACATTAAGGTTGAAATGCCTGATTTTAAGGAAAACGGCAAGGATCTGCAGTTGGAAAAAGCCATCGAAGTTTTGAAAGGAAAACTATAAACTAGTTTGTGTAAGGCCGGTTCGAAGCGGACCGGCCTTTTTGTTTCTATCGCGTTAAAGAATCGACATCTTCTTATCATCTTAACTTGTTTGTAATTTACTTACAGGTATGGTACTATTGTGTCGGACCTATGTTTGCCTTAGGAAAATCCATGACTCGCAGAGGTGAAAGCGTGATTACAGGAATTACCGCCTTTCCCTGGCCGAATATACTGCTGCTGATTATCGACCGGGCTTTGTCGGTTTTGCAGCAACCCATATTTTGGGTGATACTGGCCTTGGTAGGCTGGCAATACCGGCAGATGCGGCAAAGTCAGCAGAAAATGTTCGGCGTTTATTCCTATAGCCTGGTACGGCAAGTGCTGCTTGCCGGATTTTATGGACTGCTTGGCGGTATTGTCGGTAGTTTTTTGCTGACTGTTGCCGGTGTCACCCTCAACAAATTGGGTCTTAACTATATTTGGCCTGTGGCACTGGCGCTGATGCTCATCAACATGCGGTTTTTATGTTTTGCTTACGCCGGGGGCTTAGTCGCCCTGGCCAATATTCTGTTTGGCTGGCCGGACGTCAATGTGCCGCAGGTATTAGGGCTGGTAGCCGTTCTCCATATTACCGAGAGCGTGCTGATTGCTGTTAGCGGCGGTTACAGTGCCGTGCCGCTGATTGTAAAACGGCAGGATGGCCGGATTGTGGGCGCTTTCAGCCTGCAGAACTTTTGGCCTTTGCCTTTGGCCCTCCTGGCTGTTATTTCTATTCCGGCGGATAGTGCGTCGGAAGGACTCCTTTATATGCCGGAATGGTGGCCGCTTATTCCGCTGGGGGTGGAACCGCCGGCTGGCGAAAGCCTGATTTATGCCATGCTGCCGGTGGTAGCCGCCCTGGGCTATACCGATATTGCCGTGTCCAGCCTGCCCGGTGAGAGACGGCGGCGATCGGCATTACACCTGGCGCTCTATAGTGTTTTATTGCTGATATTGGCCATATTATCCGCCCAGTATTCTTGGCTCAAGGTTTTGGCCGCCCTGTTGTCGCCTTTAGGTCACGAGGCGCTGATTCAGCTTGACAACCGGCGGGAATTGACGCAGCGCCCTTATTTCATCCCGCCTGACCACGGGGTTAAAATTCTTAATGCTATTCCGGATACCCCGGCCGGAAAAATATTAAAACCGGGAGATATTCTTCTCAGTCTGGATGGAATAACGATAAACAGCCGCTATGACTTGGCGGCTGCCATCAGTTATGCGCCGGCGGAATTCACTGTGGAATTTGAACGGAAAGGTCTAAGGCACAGCCGGCAAGTCAAATTCAAAAACGGCGAGAGAAAGCTGGGCGTTATTCTGGTCCCTGACGGGGATGAATCCTATTATGTCGAAATGAAAAGCGAAAGATTCGGTTTGCTTGACTGGATTAAACGGAAATTACCCAAAAGATAAAGAAGACTGTTCAACCGTCTTAGAGGTGATAATAGAATGGCGACTGTTCCCAAACTGGCAACCAATCACAATGAGGGCGGAATTCCGTTTACCGTGGAAGCCCCCTTTATTCCTACCGGTGATCAGCCGGCGGCCATTGCCAAGCTGGCGGACGGCGTATGCAGCGGGGACAAGGCTCAGGTACTGTTGGGAGCTACCGGCACCGGCAAGACATTTACCATTGCGAAAGTAATCGAGGCAGTTCAGAAACCAACCCTGGTTATCGCTCACAATAAGACCCTGGCTGCTCAATTAGCCAGCGAGTTTAAAGAGTTTTTTCCCCATAACGCCGTAGAATATTTTGTCAGCTACTATGACTATTATCAGCCGGAAGCTTATATCGCTCAGACTGATACCTATATTGAAAAAGACGCTTCGATTAATGATGAGATTGATAAACTGCGACACTCGGCTACCAGTTCCCTGTTCGAGCGGCGGGACGTTATAATCGTGGCCAGTGTATCCTGTATTTACGGTTTAGGTTCGCCGGAAGACTACCGGGATTTAATGTTATCCTTGCGACAAGGACAAGTCAAGGACCGGGATGATATCCTGCGTAAGCTGGTGGACATTCAATACGAGCGCAACGATATAAATTTTACCCGCGGTAAGTTCCGGGTACGGGGCGATATAGTTGAAATTTTTCCCGCCGGTTACGGGGAAAAAGCGCTGCGGATCGAACTTTTCGGCGACGAGGTGGAACGCATCCTGGAGGTGGACACCATGACCGGGGAGATACTGGCTGAGCGTAAGCATATCGCTATCTATCCCGCTTCCCACTATGTCACTTCGCGGGAGAACATGCTGCGGGCCATCCGGGACATCGAGGCCGAGCTTGAACAGCAACTGGCTTTTCTAAAGTCGGCGGGCAAGCTCTTAGAGGCTCAGCGGCTGGAGCAGCGCACCAATTATGACCTGGAAATGATGCTGGAGATGGGATATTGCTCCGGGATCGAAAACTATTCCCGGCATCTGACCAATCGCCGGCCGGGAGAATCTCCCTACACGCTGGTGGATTATTTCCCCCAGGACTTTTTGATTGTGATTGACGAATCCCATGCGACCCTGCCCCAACTGCGGGCGATGCAGGCCGGGGACCGGTCGCGGAAAGAGTCCCTGGTGGCAAATGGTTTCCGGCTGCCTTCCGCTTTTGACAATCGCCCGCTCACCTTCAATGAGTTTGAGCAGCGAATTAATCAAATTATTTATGTTTCGGCCACCCCGGCGGCCTATGAGCTGAAAGCCGCCAAACAAGTGGCGGAACAGATTATACGTCCTACCGGGCTGGTGGATCCGGTCATTGATGTTCGGCCTATTGCCGGACAGATGGATGATCTATGGGCTGAAATCAAAGCCAGGACTGCTGCCAATGAGCGGGTGCTGGTGACTACCCTGACCAAAAAGATGGCGGAAAACCTTACTGAATATCTGAAAAACATGGGTATTAAAGTCCGCTACCTGCATTCGGATATTGCCACTATTGAACGGGTCGAGATAATTCGGGATCTCAGGGCCGGTGAGTTTGATGTTCTGGTGGGCATAAATTTACTCCGGGAGGGCCTTGACCTGCCGGAGGTATCATTAGTCGTTATATTGGATGCCGACAAGGAAGGCTTTTTGCGTTCGGAGACCTCTCTGATTCAGACTATCGGCCGGGCGGCCCGGAATGCTCACGGCAAGGTTGTCATGTACGCCGATACCATTACCGAATCCATGGGGCAGGCTATTGGCGAGACTGAGCGCCGGCGGATGATTCAGACAGAGTACAACACCAGACACGGCATTACTCCGAGAACCATTGAGAAACGGGTAAAAGAACTTATTGAAACCACCAAGGTGGCTGAAACCGGTGTTGAATACAAAACTGACCGTATCGGCAGCATGAACCGCACCGAAATGCTGGAACTGGCGGCCAACTTGGAGAAAGAGATGCGGCAGGCTTCTAAGCTGCTTGAGTTTGAACGGGCCGCCGAACTCAGGGATATGATAATAGAACTTAAGCAAAAAGCAGGAGAACCCGCGCCGAAGCCGAAAACATCTTTAAGTAAGACTGCCCGCCACCGAAAAAAGTGAACTAAAGATAGAGGAGGAAGATTTATGCGACTCATCAAGAACATCAAATTGAAACTTATTATAGTTAGCATTCTCGCGGTCAGCATGGCCTTTGGCGGGTCATCCCTGACGGCGCACCAGCCGGTTGCGGCCGTCGGACATGAATGGCTCACGGCGGCTGCCGCCCGGAGTGACGTTCCTGTTTCCGCTGCTCCAGTCATTATTAGCGGCAAACAGGATATAGTCAAGTCCTACTCCATTAATGAAATTAACCGGTACTTGTCGCAGATGGATTCGACGGATATTGCCGCTACCGTAAAACTTTTCCGGGCCATTGAACTGGTAAAATCCAGGTATGTGGGAGAAACGGCTACCGATACTCTAATGTCCGGCGCCGTTAAAGGCATGGTCAATTCATTAGGCGATCCTTATTCCTTGTACATGGACCCCAAGATGTATAAAGAATTTACCATTGGGACGAAAGGGTCATTTGGCGGCGTAGGCATCATACTCGGCGTCAAGGACCAATTGCTGACGGTTGTGGCCCCCATTGAGGGAACGCCGGGAGAACAGGCCGGTATTTTGAGCGGGGACCGGATTGTTAAGGTTGACGGCCGGGATACCAAAGACATGGCACTTGACGAAGCGGTGAATTTGATTCGCGGTCCGGAGGGCAGCGAAGTAACCTTAACCATCAGCCGCGCCGGACAGGACTTAAGAGATTTCACCCTGGTCCGTTCCAATATCCAGCTTAAGACCGTTGACGGCAAAATGATGGAAAGCGATATCGGCTATATCCGCCTGTCCATGTTCAATGAAAATACCGGCGACGACCTTTTCAAGAAACTGCAGGAACTGGAAGGGCAAGGTATGAAGGCGGTTATTCTGGATCTTAGAAACAATCCGGGCGGGCTGCTGGAAGAAAGCGTAAAAGTAGCCAACAATTTTGTCCCGAAAGGTCCGGTGGTTTCCGTCGTTGCTAAAGACGGAAGCAGGCAAACCTTTTCCTCTAATCTGGAAACACCTAAGTTTCCATTGGTTGTCCTGGTTAACGGCGGCAGCGCCAGCGCTTCAGAAATCGTAGCAGGCGCAGTGCAGGATACCGGCGCAGGAAAACTGATCGGTACCAAGACCTTTGGCAAGGGGTCGGTACAGACGCTATTGCCGTTAGGCGGCGATTCCGCTATTAAACTTACCATTGCCAAGTACTTTACTCCCCGGGACCGTTCCATAAACGGCGTGGGGATTGAGCCGGATATCATAGTTGAGATGCCTGACTTTAAAGAAAACGGCAAAGACCTGCAACTGGAAAAAGCTATTGAGGTTTTAAAAGGGAATTGACTTAACTGAATATTAATTTACTTGCCAATATAAAAGCATAGGGGCGCTTGGTAAAGCGCTCCTGTGCTAATATGCTTGATCTAGAAAAATGAAAGGGAAGCATCGTGAAAGAACAGATTGTCATCAAAGGGGCCAGACAGCATAACCTGAAAAATATAGATGTCATCATACCCCGCGACCAATTGGTTGTTATCACCGGCCTCAGCGGCTCCGGCAAGTCCTCGTTAGCCTTTGACACCATCTACGCTGAAGGACAGCGGCGGTACGTGGAGTCCCTGTCGGCTTACGCCCGTCAATTTCTTGGTCAAATGGACAAACCGGACGTGGATTATATCGAAGGCCTGTCACCGGCTATTTCTATTGACCAAAAGACCACCAGCCGCAATCCCCGTTCGACTGTCGGCACGGTAACGGAAATTTACGACTACCTGCGTCTTTTGTTCGCCCGGGCGGGACGGCCGTACTGTCCTAAATGCAACAAGCCCATCAGCCAGCAAACAGTGGACCAAATAGTAGACCAGCTGATTGCTTTAGGGGAAGGGGCCCGGCTGACCATTATGGCGCCGGTGGTACGGGGAAAAAAGGGCGAGCATCAAAAAATAGTGGAAGATATCCGTAAGCAGGGTTTTGTGCGGTTGCGCGTTGATGGTGAAATCCGGGATGTCACCGAGGCGCTTAATCTGGAAAAAAATAAAAAACATACCCTTGAGGTGGTTGTTGACCGGATTGTTGTGCGGGAAGGGGTCCAAACCCGTCTGGCAGACTCTTTGGAAACGGCGCTTGATCTGGGCGGCGGTGTCGTGAACGTCGCCGCCGCCGGGACTGGCGAACTGACATTCAGCCAAAATTTTGCTTGTGTCGACTGCGGCATCAGTCTGCCCGAGATTGCCCCCAGGATGTTTTCCTTCAACAGTCCTTTTGGCGCTTGTCCCGAATGTACCGGCCTCGGCAACAACCTGGAGATTGATCCGGCTTTAGTAATACCTGATCCTTCCAAATCTTTGCTTGACGGAGCTGTTGCTCCCTTCAGCAAAAGCAGCGCTTCCTATTTTATGAATCAATTGGAAGCAGTGGTGGAGCATTATGGCCACTCTGTCTACGACACCTGGGAGCAACTGCCTGATAATCTGAAAGAGGTAATTCTGTGGGGAGCGGGTCCCGACAAGTTCACCTTCCACTATGAAAACATGTATGGCGAGCATAAGACTTACTACACCACATACGAAGGCGTTATTCCCATCCTCAGCCGGCGGCACCGGGAATCTACCTCAGACTATGCCCGGGAA
Source organism: Methylomusa anaerophila (assembly GCF_003966895.1). Taxonomy (NCBI): domain Bacteria; kingdom Bacillati; phylum Bacillota; class Negativicutes; order Selenomonadales; family Sporomusaceae; genus Methylomusa; species Methylomusa anaerophila. The sequence goes on from NZ_AP018449.1 coordinate 2,639,854, forward strand.
GAAATTGAAGAATATATGAGCTCCAAACCCTGTCCGGCCTGCAGGGGGGCCCGTTTAAAGCTTGAGGCGCTGGCTATCAGGGTAGGGGGAAAAAACATCTATGAAATAACCCGGTTTACAGTGGCTGACTGTCAGAAATTCTTTGCCGGTTTGGAACTGACCGCCAGAGAGACGGCAATTGCCAATCAGATATTGAAAGAGATCAATGCCCGTTTGGGATTTTTACTGAACGTGGGCTTAGACTACCTGACCCTTGACCGGGCAGCCGGCACTTTATCCGGCGGCGAGGCCCAGCGTATCCGGCTGGCTACTCAAATCGGTTCGGGGCTGGTGGGAGTGCTCTACATTTTGGATGAGCCCAGCATCGGCCTTCACCAGCGGGACAACAACCGTCTCTTAGCTACCTTGAAGCACCTGCGGGACTTGGGCAATACGCTGCTGGTGGTGGAGCATGACGAAGACACCATGTACGCCGCCGACCATATCATTGATATTGGTCCGGCTGCCGGACTACATGGCGGCGTAGTAGTGGCGCAAGGCGACATTGAGACGATCAAGGCCACTGAGCAGTCAATAACCGGTCAATACTTAAGCGGCAAGAAATACATTGCTATCCCCGCCACGCGGCGTCAGTCCAACGGTAAGTGGCTGGAGGTGGTGGGGGCCAGGGAAAACAACTTAAAAAATCTCAATGTCCGTTTTCCGCTGGGAGTTTTTACCGCCGTTACCGGGGTATCCGGTTCCGGCAAAAGTACCCTGGTCAACGAAATACTGTATAAAGGGCTGGCCAGCCAGTTGTACCGCGGCAGTCACAACCGTCCCGGCGTCCATGACGAAATCCGGGGAGTGGAATATATCGACAAAATTATTGATATTGATCAATCACCCATTGGCCGTACCCCCCGTTCCAATCCGGCAACTTATACCAGCTTGTTCGACTCCATTCGCGAGGTATTCAGCCAGACGCCGGAAGCCAAAATGCGCGGTTACCGGCCGGGACGTTTCAGCTTTAACGTCAAGGGGGGGCGCTGTGAAGCCTGCCGGGGCGACGGTATTATCAAAATTGAAATGCATTTTTTACCTGATGTTTACGTTCCTTGCGAAGTCTGCAAAGGCGCCCGCTACAACCGGGAGACGCTGGAAATTCATTACAAGGGAAAAAATATTGCCCAGGTGCTGGATATGATTGTGGATGAGGCGGTGGAGTTTTTTCGCAATATCCCCAAAATACACCGGAAGCTACAAATCATGCAGGACGTGGGTTTGGGATATATGAAGCTGGGACAGCCGGCAACTACGCTGTCGGGCGGTGAAGCGCAGCGGATAAAACTGGCTGCCGAACTGGCCCGGCGCAGTACCGGCAAGACTCTCTATATTCTGGACGAACCGACTACCGGCCTCCATACCGCCGATATCCACCGCCTGCTGGAGGTCTTACAGCGCCTGGTGGATGGCGGTGATACGGTAGTTGTCATCGAGCACAATCTGGATGTCATCAAAACAGCCGATTACATCATTGATCTGGGGCCGGAGGGCGGTTACCGGGGCGGCGACATTGTCGCCCAGGGTACGCCGGAAGAGATAGCAGCCGTTCCTGTATCTTACACCGGCATGTTCTTAAAACCGGTGCTTGAACGCCGGCTGCAGAAAGGACCTGTTTAAGCGCAGAGGGCACTCTGCATCCTTCTAGTGGTCTGTATCATGAGTTGCACGCTACTTCTTTGATAGGAGCGAGATCATGAATAGAGGCGTCATCCCTTTGCAGGACAGCGCCTCTGTTTATTCCATATCCATCTGAGAAAGCTGTTTTATTTGGTCACGCTGGCCGTAGATAACGGCGGTAACCTGTACCTTGTCATTTCCTTCGTCAATCCAAAAGTAAATAAGAAAGTTTTTTACAGGCAGTTTATGAATGCCTGAGTTTCGCCACGGTTCTTCTTCTGTCAATGCAATCCGCTGCGGAAACTGAGAAAGCGATGAAATTGCCCTTTCTATTTCGTCAAGCAAACGCAGGGCGGCTTTTGGAACTCTTAACTCAGAAGCAATGTATTTTATGATTTCTTGCAGTTGTTCCTCTGCCTGTGCGGTGATTTTAACGATGTATGTTTTATCCGCCATAAATTACAGTCCCCGTCTTAACTCTTTAAACACCTCAGAAGCAGGACGGGAACGGTCTGCCCTTGCTTCATCCAACCCCTTTTGCATGATTGCGTCAAATGCGGCGGCATCCATTTCATCCAACGCCAGCGGAGCGGCAGGAAGCGACAGGGAAAACGGAATGCTTTTAGTCATAACAATTTGTTTATAGAGCATGTTGATTACAACGGAAGCCGGAACTCCCAGCTTTGCCATGATAGATTCTGCTTTTTCTTTTATGTCCGGCTCGACACGAGCGAGAACATTTGCTGTTTTTATGGCCACAATAGTTCCACCTTTCATTTTTTCTTTATTATATTCTATTGTATAACGTTTAGCAATACATTATTCAAGTTTTTTCTAACTAAAACTTCAGGTGCATATATTGAAACGCAAGTGAGACACTTCACTTGAAGTGTCTCACTTGCGGCATTTCCATATTTCCGCCTCCGTTATCTTGTATCCTGCTGCGTTATAATTTACGAAATCATTTGTTTATAAACAAACTGGGTGTCAACATTCCCCATCCGGAACTGGGGATTGCGCAATACGTTCTTATGGAAGTCAATGGTAGTATCAATACCGGTGATAATAAACTCTCCTAAAGCCCGTTCCATGGTTTTGATGGCGTCTCCCCGCGTTTTCCCGTAGGCAATTACCTTGGTAATTAGGGAATCATAATAAGGTTGAACAACAGAACCCGCGCATACGCCGCTGTCTACCCGGACGTTTGGGCCGCCGGGCTGGTGGTAAAAGTCGATTTGTCCCGGGCAGGGCATAAAGTTGGCGTTGGGGTTTTCCGCATTAATGCGGCACTCAATGGCATGTCCGTTCAGTTTCACGTCGGCTTGGCTGAATGTCAGCTGATGTCCCGCTGCAATCTGGATCTGCGTTTTTACAAGGTCAACGCCGCTGACCATCTCAGTGATGCCATGTTCCACTTGAATCCGGGGGTTAATTTCCATAAAATAAAAATTCCCACCGCAATCCAAAAGGAATTCGACCGTACCAACATTGGTATAATGGATGCTCTTGGCTGCCCGCACTGCCAGTTCACCAACTTTTTGGCGCATTTCCGGCGTAAGAATACTGGAGGGAGCTTCTTCCAGAATTTTTTGATTGCGCCGCTGAAGAGAACACTCCCGTTCTCCCAGGTGAACAATATGCCCGAAGTTGTCGGCAACAATCTGGACTTCTATATGACGGGCGTTGCAAATATATTTTTCAAAATAATACGGAGTAGAAGCAAGACTGGAAGCATCATATTTACGAACAGCTTGATGCAATTCCGGCTGGTTGTTGACAACAAACATGCCATGTCCGCCGCCGCCTGCTATGGGCTTTAAAATAACAGGGTAACCAATGCTTTCCGCCTGACATATAGCATTATCCAGGTTATCTACCAAATCGCTGCCCTGGGACATAGAGATTCCGGCCGATCGCATTACGTCGCGGGCGGCATCCTTGTTTCCCACCTGACGGATGACGTCGGCAGACGGGCCAATAAAAGCCAACCCTTCTTTTGTTACCAATTCCGCAAAATCGGCGTTTTCCGATAAGAAGCCGTAACCAGGATGAATAGCATCTGCCTGGGCCGCTTCAGCAGCAGCCACAATCGCTTTGCCGTTCAAATAGCTGTGCGCAGCATCTGCCGGTCCAATATTACAGGCATAGTCAGCCAATTGGACATGAAGGGAATCTGCGTCGACATCAGAATAAACAGCCACGGTTTCAATGCCAAGCTCCTGGCAGGCCCGGATAATTCGGATGGCTATTTCCCCACGGTTCGCGATCAAAACTCTGTCAAACATCGGCATAGACCTCCCATTTGCATCTCGTTTCCCGGCCGATATCGGCCGGGCCTAATGATTAAGATTATAATTAGAAATAACAATTTAAGCAAGAGTTTAAAGCAATGTATACAAGATAGCATGGATATTTAACAATTATTAACAATTTTTAAAACTGTTAATAAAAAAATAAGGCTTTTCGACGCTGCCGCTTAATCTCAGTTTATCCCAATATTCGGATGTCATTCTTTAATGCGGCATATATAGCAAGGATGAGGTGTCCCCGTGAACGAACTGGAAGAAAAACTTGCGGTTTTGCCGGATAAACCGGGTGTATATGTAATGAAAGATGATAAAGGCCGCATCATCTATGTCGGCAAGGCGATTAACCTAAAAAACCGGGTGCGTTCTTATTTTCAATCCAGCCGCCATCATTCCCCCAAAGTGCTGGCGCTGACGGCCCGGATTGCCGACCTGGAATACATCATTACCGCTTCGGAAATCGAAGCTCTTATCCTGGAATGCAATTTAATCAAAAAGCATCGTCCCAAATATAACATCAGCCTGCGTGATGATAAAAGCTATCCTTACATTAAAATAACTGTGAACGAGGATTTTCCCAAGGTATATGCCACCCGCAAAGTGCAGAAAGACGGCGCCAGGTATTTTGGGCCTTACACCAGCGCCGGCGCAGTCCATGAAACGCTGCAGCTTTTAAGAACCTTGTTTCCGGTGCGCTCCTGCCGTAACCTTGATGCCAGGCGGCCTTGTTTGGAGCATCACATCAAGCGGTGTCTGGCCCCCTGCGCCGGAAAAACAGATAAAATTGTTTACAGTGAAATGATAAAAGCTGTTTGCCTATTTTTGGAAGGGCGTAGCAATGCTTTAATGAAAAAGTTAAAACAAGGCATGGATGACGCGGCAGAAAACCTGGAATTCGAGCAGGCGGCCCGTTTGCGGGACCAGTTGGCGGCAGTGGAAAAAATAATAGAAAAACAAAATATTGTTACCGGCAGCGGTGACCAGGACGCCATCGGACTGGCCCGCTCAGCAATCGGAACCTGTGTCCAGGTATTTTTTATCCGCAGCGGCAAATTGGTGGGACGGGATTACTTCATGCTGACCAACAGTGAACACGAAAGCGATGCGGATGTTCTTGCAGCGTTTATCAAACAATATTACATTCAGGCGGCGTTTATTCCCCGGGAAATTCTTCTGCCGGTCGGTCTTGAGGAACAGCACCTTCTGTCCGGCTGGCTTACCGGTATAAAAGGGGGGCGGGTGCTGCTGGAAACACCCTGCCGGGGTACCAAGAAAGATTTGGTTAACATGGCTGCCGGCAACGCCGCTACCGTTCTCACAGAGCAATCCGCCAAAATCCAGACCAAAACCGACCATAGCGAAGGAGCAGTGGCTGAGTTGGCCCGGTATTTAGGTATTCTTGAGCCGTTGGCACGTATCGAATGCTTTGACATTTCTCATATCCAAGGCGCGGAGACGGTTGCTTCCATGGTCGTATTCGAGGGGGGACAGGCCAATAAGGCCGAATACCGGCGGTACAAACTGACTACCGTGGAGGGAAAACCGGATGATTTCCGCTCCATGCAGGAAGTAGTGGGGTGGCGCTACCGGGAGGCGGCGGCGAAAGGTCCGGTGCCCGACCTTATCATTATCGACGGTGGCAAAGGGCAGCTTAATGCGGCCTTACCGGTCATTCGGGCGGCAGGGCTGACGGAAGTGACTGTCATTGGTCTGGCCAAAGAATTCGAGCATATCTTCCGGGAAGGAATCAGCGAGCCGCTTATTTTGCCCCGCTATTCCCAGGCATTGTATCTCGTTCAGCGCATCCGGGATGAGGCCCACCGGTTTGCCATTACCTATCATCGCAAATTACGGGCCAGGCGTAATTTGACATCGGTGCTGGATCATATTAACGGTATTGGTGAGAAGCGGCGCAAGGCACTGTGGGACCATTTCGGCAGTTTGGCTAAAATCAAAGAAGCGACAATAGAAGAATTGGCTGCTGTGCCAGGAATGACCAAACTGGCGGCGAAAGCCGTCTACAATTTTTTCCGGCAGGGTAGCTATTCACCTTAAGGGGGGAACTGCTTATAAACCGCCATCTGCGTCGTTGTTCTTGCGATCCTCGTTCCGACCTTTCTGGCCTAGTTAGCCTTTTCCTAAGCAGTCTGTGCGGACCCCCAAGTACGCCTCCACTGCGGTTCTCATCACGCCTACGGTCTGACTATGATAGTTCGAACTATAATTAGCAAATATCATTACAATAAGTTTTTTTCATATGCAACGGTATCTGGCACTTTCTAAGCAGTTCGTGGCACTTGATGGGCTGAGTGGATACAAGGTATAGGTTCGGAGAGGTTCTCTACGTTATCATTGAATGTTTTTTTAAATTTTGATGCATGGTTTGTTGAAAAACAGCCATAATAGAATTGTAAAGGGTTCGTAATGGTCGAGCCAAGAGTAGCGTCGGATCTCTATTTAGGGGTTCGGCGTTATTCGGCCAAAGATTGGTGCCGGGTCTGCGGGCTCGGCATCAGTCGGCGGGCAGATTGTCATATGTCCTGTCAGGCTGTGCGGCAGCCCAACTGTTGTCGTATGGTCGAAAGGGATGTATGGCGGTCGAGCTAAGATTGCCAGGGGTTCCGGAGTGGTTCCCCGGAGCCGTTAAAATGGGTCTATTGCAGTCGGGAGATTGCAGTAGGTTCGGCAGGTATCTCTGGCGGTCGAGCAAAGGTCAGTACCGGTTGTGTAATGCTCGTGGGTAGTCGAAAGATTGCGTATGGGTATGTAATGATCGGTATTGGCTGTAGCGTAGATCATTACGGGCTCTTTTATTATTTTTTTATATACACTGTTTTGGGGCTTGCATTTATAGCGCCGGATGGTATAATTATTTTCATGGATATAAATTATTATCAAGGAGTGAATAGTAATGGGAAAATACAAATGTGCGGTTTGCGGTTATGTGTATGATCCCGCCGAAGGCGATATCGACCATGGTGTTAAACCCGGCACCGCTTTCGAAGACGTTCCTGACGATTGGCAATGTCCGGTATGCGGGGTTGGCAAAGATCAATTCGAGAAAATCTGATACATATATAAACAACAGGGCAGTCTTAGGTGCGTGTCCATAGGGACATAAGCTGAACCGTAGGTATCCATGAAGGCAGACAGCAGATTTTGCTGTCTGCCTTTGCCTGTTAAACAGCTATTTTCCTTGCTTCTTCCCTGAAGGCTTCCAGTACACCGAGGTCGCGGTAGCGGATGACAATTTTCTGTTCTGCGGTTCTGGAGTAGCGTTCCCCGCGTTCTCCGACCTCGGTGCGCTCAATGAAGAGACGGCTCGGCGGGCAAATCCTCCACCTCGGCGCTCCATGTAAATATGGATTTAATCTTTACAAATGCGTAGAATCTATTGTAAAACGCATGCGGATTTTGGTAAAGTTTTATAGTAGAGTTGAGTTTGGAGAGTGGAGAGTTGAACGTGGAAAGCGGAGTGTGGAGTTATGAGTGTTGAGAATACGGCAAAATATAAAAGCAAGTGCTTTGCGATCAGAATAATCAAGCTCTATAAGTTTTTGACGGAGACAAAGAAAGAGTTTGTTTTGTCAAAGCAATTGCTGCGAAGCGGAACAAGCATTGGAGCAAATCTTGCTGAAGCGGAATGCAGCATCAGTCGAAAAGATTTTTTGGCAAAGGTATATATTGCATTAAAAGAATCTGCTGAGAGTTTGTACTGGCTTGAACTTTTGCCCGAAACAGAGTATTTGAGTGATACGGAATTCCAATCTGTTTATAACGATTGCCTTGAAATCAAGAAAATGTTAATGGCAACCACCAAAACTATGGCCAATAAAAATTCAACTCCTAACTCTTAAAAATTAACTCTCAACTCTCAACTCTCAACTCTCAAAACTTACGCTAATATGAGTTATTGGAGGCCTTGCCATGGACGATAATAATAAAATCCAGCTTTTCGAGGATAAGCGCATTCGCACCGCCTGGGATGAAGAAGCCGAAGAATGGCTATTTTCTGTCGTCGATGTGGTCGGCGTTCTAACCGACCAGCCGACGCAACGCAGCGCGAGTAATTATTGGGCAAAACTGAAAGAGCGTCTAAACGAAGAAGGCGCAAATCAGTTGCTGACAAATTGTCAGCAACTGAAATTAAAAGCCGCTGACGGGAAACGCTATAGCACGGACGTAGCCAACACCGAGCAGCTTTTACGGATCATCCAGTCGATTCCCTCGCCTAAAGCCGAGCCTTTCAAACTGTGGCTGGCCCAGGTCGGACGCGAGCGAATTGAGGAGACCATCGACCCGGAGCTCACCATCGACCGCGCACTTGTCACCTATCTGAAAAAAGGATACTCCCGAGAGTGGATTAACCAGCGCCTGCAGGCTATTCAAGTACGGAAAGAACTTACGGACGAGTGGGATAACCGTGGCATAAAGCAGGGGGCGGAGTACGCCATCCTTACCGACGAGATAACCAAGGCCTGGTCCGGTATGAGCACCCGCCAATACAAACGGCTTAAGGGGTTGAAGAAGGAAAACCTGCGCGACAACATGTCCACGCTGGAACTGGTGCTGAACATGCTCGCGGAGGCCACGACAACTGAACTGTCAAAAGAAGAGGAACCTCAAACCTTCAACGAAAACAGGAGTGTAGCGCGTTCCGGAGGCGAGGTTGCAGGTAACGCCCGGCGCGACATTGAAAACAGGACCGGCAAGCCTGTTATCACCGCAAAGAACGCCGTTGACTTCTCACGCCTGCTTGGCAACGTGATTGAAGACGTAGCCGGCAATGCGGACGACGGCGATAAGTCCGGCTCGGGAGGTGACGGCAAATGAAGCTGCAATTCAAAGTGCGTTTGAAAGAAGTGCAGTTTCTTTTTCAAATAAAATTCGTGGCATGATTATAGCACAAATCCCAGCCAGGAGGAACGGCAATGGACGTAAATGCGGCGGCGGCCGCGTTTGTCCGGTATGTAACGGGGAAATCTTATGGTAGAAAGTAAGGTGGTGAATGAATCCATGCAAAAAGTATGCACAGTATTGTCAACAGCTTGGGGGTATGTAGCGGCGGTCTGGTCGGAAAACGGATTATGGGAATTAGGTTTTCCCCGCCCGGATAAACAAAAGGCTTTGCAGGAAGTGAAAACGGAAAATATAGTTGAGGACAAACCATATGGGGAGATTGAAGGCAGTGAGCGGTTGCAGCGGGAACTAAACATTTATTTTCGCGGCTTTCCGGTTAAGTTTGAAACACCGGTTGACTGGCGAGGATATACACCTTTTCAAAGGGCAGTTCTCCAGTATGCCGCCGGCATTCCTTACGGGAAAGCCGCTTCTTATGGCGAAGTAGCGACCGCTGTCGGCCGCCCGAAAGCGGCGCGGGCGGTTGGCGGCGCCATGCATATTAACCGGACACCCATTATCGTTCCCTGCCACCGGGTGATCGGGGCCAATGGCGATCTTGTCGGATTCGGCGGCGGTATGGAACTTAAGCGGGCTTTACTCATTTTGGAAGGATTTCTCAGCTTAAAGTAGGGAACTGCTTATAAACCGCCATCTGCGTCGTTGCTCCTGCGGTCCTCACTACGACGTACATCCCAGTACGCCTTCGTTCCGGTCCCCGCACAAACTGTTATGCTAAGCTAACGAAATCAGAATCGTCGTCGCGCCTACGGTCTGACTATGATAGTTCGAACCGTAATTAGCAAATATCATTGCAATAAGTTTTTTTCATATGCAACGGTATCTGACGATTTTTAAGCAGTTCGCGGCAATTCATTATTTGAGTAAATTCCTTAGAGAGACATTTGGCAGAATGATTTTATACGAGGAGAGGATACAATGTCAATTAAACTGATTGCAATTGATTTGGACGATACCTTGCTTGATGATCATTTAACCATATCCCCCCGGGCCAGGGAGACAATCCGGGAAGCCGTGCGGCGGGGCGTGGCGGTTACGGTGGCGACCGGGCGGATGTACCGGTCGGCTTTGCCCTTTGCCCGGCAGCTGGAACTGGATGTGCCTTTTATTACTTATAATGGTGCGCTGATTAAATGCAGCATATCCGGTGAAATCATCCTGCATATCCCGGTTAGGCGGGAACTTGCCCAGCAAGCAGCGGAGCTGTGCCGGGTCAAAAACTGGTACATCCAGACCTATGTCAATGATATGCTGTACGTAAAAGAACTGGATCGTTATGCCGATATGTATTCCGCTCTTGCCGGGGTGGAACCTATCCCGGTCGGCGAAAACATCTACAAGGTTCAGGACCCCCCAACCAAAATGCTGATCGTCTCCGAACCGGACAATATCCCTGACATTCAACAAACACTGCAGAACGTTTTCAATGATAAGCTATACATTGTTTCATCCAAACCCATGTATGTTGAAATAACCGATCCGGCGGCCAATAAAGGCCGGGCGCTGGAGCTGCTGGCCGCCAGACTTAAAATTGACCGGCAGGAAGTCATGGCTATCGGCGACTCCGGCAATGACCTGGAGATGATCAAGTATGCCGGCTTAGGCGTTGCCATGGGGAATGCCAGGCCGGAGGTGAAAGCTGCGGCGCAAGCAGTGACGCGTCACAACAATGATGACGGCGTAGCGGCAGCAATCGAGAAATTTGTGCTGATTTAGAAAAAGTCTCTTGACTACGGGAGAAAGGATTTGGTAATATATACATAATGTAATAAAATGTAACTATTTGTAATACTATGCAAGTCTAGACGCCTGCTGCAGCAAGAGACTGTTGACAGAAAGCTTTTTGTGATTGTCACAAAGTAAGAGGGGAGCTTGTGTATGAACATCAAAAAAATACAAATTGGAATCAAAATCGGTATTGGCTTTTTTATCATGCTTGGACTCATTGCTACCATGGCTGTGGTTGCCGTTATCTCTCTCCAATCGTTTTCCCGTAATCTTGACGCTATTGACAAAGCAAACCACCGTTTGACTCTCGCCATGCAGATTGAAAGTAGTTTTTATAACAGTGTTGCGACGATACGCGGGTACATGGCCTACGGGGATGAGAAGTTCGCCAAGCAAATGGAACAAGCAGCCAGCAATGCGGTGGTACTGGAGCACGAGCTCTTGGAGCTGACCGGTGAAAACGACCGGCCGGAAGTGCAAAAACTGGTGCAACTGACCAGTAAATATTCCGACGGGGTGATGAACGACTTATTACCGGTAGTCCGCACCTACCACCAGGAACTTAAGGCCGGAAACGCTGAAAAGGCTCAGCTGTTGACTGCTGAAGCCTATCAGATTGCTGGTAAAATTAGTCCATACTCCGATCAGATCACAACTATAGTGCAAAATTTAGTTGCTAATAACAAAGCAATCGTAGCAGAAAGTACGGCATCTTCCTTAGGCAATATGAACAAGCAAATCATTTTTTCCGGCATAATTGCCGCCACCGCTATTGTTATTGGAATTATTCTCAGTTTAATTTTGACTTATATGGTGCGTAAACCAATCAACCAAATGCTGACTACTGCCAACCATATGGCGGAAGGTGATCTTGCCGGCTCCTTTTCTTATGTTGAGGAAGGTGACGAACTGAGTCAACTGGCTATTGCCCTCAATAAAATGCGGCATAGTTTTAAAACTGCTGTCAGCAAAATTTTAAATTCCGCCCGGCAGGTTGCCGCTTCCTCCAACAGCCTGGCTCACATTGTCGACGATTCGGCCAGAGCCGCTACTCAGGTCCAAGACTCCATCAGCCAAGTCACCCATAATGCCGAACAGCAGCAGGAAGCCGCCACTTTAGCTTTAGGAGCGGCGGAACATTTAGTAGCCAGTATTCAGCAAATTGCCGCCAATGCCGCTATTGTTGTCGATGTATCCCTTGAAACCGCCCAGGCGGCGCAGGCGGGAAGCGAGAAAGTCACTACTGCAGTCAGGCAGATGAGTAATATCGATCAGACAGTGGGCGGTTTGGCGCAAGTAATTGGCAAGCTGGAAGGACATTCCCAGGCAATCGGCCAGATTGTCAACACCATTTCGGCTATTGCCGGACAAACCAATTTATTGGCGCTGAATGCCGCCATTGAAGCGGCCCGGGCGGGTGAACACGGCAAAGGATTTGCCGTTGTGGCTGAGGAAGTGCGCAAACTGGCCGAACAAGCCGGAGAAGCTGCCCAGCAAATTGCCGATCTGATTGTGGAAATTCAGCAAGAAACCACTTGTGCGGTAGCCGCTATGCATTCCGGTACCCGGGAAGTGACAGTAGGAACCGAAGTGGTTAATAGTGCCGGTAAGGCGTTTGAAGATATTGCGGCTCATATTGACCGGGTCACCGGTCAGGTCCGGGAAATATCTGTGGCGATACAGGATATGGCGGAAGGCAGTCAGCAGATTGTTACCTCTGTTCAGTCTTTTGAAACCAGCAGCCGGGATATTGCCGCTCAAACGCAGACCGTTTCGTCTGCTACGGTGGAACAGTCTGTTTCCATGCAGCAATTGTCAATCGCAGGGCAAAACCTTTCTCAGATGGCGCAGGCTTTAACCGGAGTGGTAACCCACTTTAAGATTTAACTTATGTTTAACTTATGTTCCCTTGACTTTGGTTGAATTCTTAGATACAATAATTATGAAGTTTGTAAGTATATGGCAACCCTTCGGTTTGATTTATAGCCCTCTAAAATTCTTTTGGAGGGCTATTGCTGTAAGGGATTTTAACATGGCATGTTGCCGGATACGTGAAATTGATTTGGAAGGAAGGTGACTTATGGAGGAAGTAACTGCATTATTATTACAGTGGGGAGTAGCCGGCCTCATAGCGGCGGCGTTCACCGAATCATTCTGTTCGCCTATTCTCCCTGATTTTGTGCTGATTCCGCTGGCACTTGCCAGTCCTGAGAAAGCACTGTATTACGGTATGGTGGCTACTTTGGCCTCAGTTGCCGGCGGCTATGTGGGCCATTGGATCGGCAGAAAAATAGGTTTGCCGGCGGCTAGAAAGATTATTCCCCCCAAATACCAGGAGCTTGTTCAGCGATACGTCCGGGAAAACGCCGTTTGGGCCATTTTTCTCGCCGCCTTGTCGCCGATTCCCTACAAGTTCGTCAGCATTACAGCCGGCGCCCTTGGCGTTCGCCTGGATGTTTTCTTTATTGCTTCATTTGTCGGCCGGGCAAAACGATTTCTCGTGGAAGGAGTGCTAATATACTATTTCGGTCCGAAAGCCGTTGAGTTATTTTCAAACCACTCGGACAGTTTTATAATTGGGTTATTGATTGCGACCGGTCTTGTTATACTCTTGGTATATATTGTAAAGCGTTACCGCAAAGCGGAGACTGTGTCCGAATAATGGGTCTACTGCAATTAAGTCAGGCAGTAGACTCTTTTTTTGCATTTTTTTAGTTGCTGCAATATAATTGTGATATAACGGATAGTAGAGGGGAGGATAGCAAATGAAGTTTGTTGCAGACCTGCATATTCACACAATTGCCAGTGGTCACGCTTACAGCACGGTGCTTGAAATTGCCCGCGCCGCAGCGGATAAAGGGCTGCAGATGATTGCCCTGACCGACCATGGGCCTGCTATGCCGGGGGGACCTCATGCATATCATTTTGGCAACTTGACAGCCATTCCTGGCGAAATATATGGTGTAAAGATACTTAAAGGGGTAGAAGCCAACGTTATTGACCGCAAGGGCAAGCTGGACTTGGATGACGGCAGGTTAGCCAAACAGGACATCGTTTTAGCCGGACTTCACACGTTATGCGCTCCTGAAGGCTCTGTGGCCGAAAATACAGAGATGATGATTAATACGATGAAAAATCCTTGGGTGGATATTGTTGTTCACCCGGGTAATCCGGAATTTCCCGTGGACGAAGAAGCGATTGTCCAGGCTGCAGCCGAATATGGTGTGGCTATTGAGATCAATAACAGTTCACTCACAATCAGCCGTAAAGGCAGTATGCCCCATTGTGATCATATCGCTTGCCTTGCCAAGCGCTATGGGGTAATTGTTTCGGTTAGCTCAGACAGCCATTTTGCTTTTACGGTGGGAGAGTTTGACGTTGCCAATCAATTATTGGAAAAGCACGGGATAAAGGAAGAAATGGTGTTAAATACTTCTATCCAAAGGGTTTTGTCCCACTTGGAGCGGCGGAAAAACCGGGTCCGGTAATCGATTTATCATCTTATCATCTTATCATCCAACCAAGCCACTCATGAGGTGAATGCTATGGATAATTTTCGTTTGGTAATTGTTACCGGTATGTCCGGCGCGGGTAAATCCCAGGTGGTAAGAGCTATGGAAGACCTGGGCTATTTTTGTGTTGACAACCTCCCCCCCATGCTGATTCCAAAATTCGCCGAGCTGTGCGCCCAGTCAGGAGGAAAGGTGTCCAAAATTGCTCTGGTGGTGGATATACGGGGCGGCGAATTTTTTGATACGCTGATCCAAGTGCTGGAAGATATGGAGAAGCAGGGATATCTTTATGAGATATTGTTCCTGGAAGCAGCTGACGCCACACTTATCAGGCGGTATAAGGAGACCCGCCGCCGCCATCCAATGGCTCCTCACGGACGGATCAGCGAAGGTATCATGCGGGAACGGGACCGTTTGGAACATATTCGCGGCCGGGCTACTCATATAATCGATACTTCCGGATTATCAACAACTGAGCTCAAAGGAAAGATTATTGCCTTATTTGCTGAAGACCGGGAACATGAACGAATGACCATTACCGTGGTATCCTTTGGCTTTAAATACGGCATACCTTTAGATGCCGACATGGTACTGGACGTCCGGTTTTTACCTAATCCTTTCTATGTGGAGTCATTACGGCGCCATAGCGGCAAGGAGCCGCAAGTTGGCGACTACATCTGGAAGTGGCCGGTAACCCAGCAATTTATGGAAAAACTTTCCGGTCTGGTGGATTTTCTTGTTCCTCACTATGTTAAAGAAGGAAAAAGTCAGCTCATTATCGCGATTGGCTGTACCGGTGGTTTGCACCGGTCGGTGTTTGTCGCCGAAAAAATACACGAATCCTTGAAAGGTAAGGGTTATAAGACCAATGTCGAACATCGGGATATAAAGCACAACATCACCGAAGTTTAGAAAGGATTTATGCGCTTTAAGTAGGGAACTGCTTAGAAACCGCCATCTGCGTCGTTGCTCGTCCGGTCCTCACTCCGACGTACCCCCAGTACGCCTCCGTTCCGGTCCTCCTCGCGCCTAGCATCTGACGACTTCTAAGCAGTTCGAGGCAGTTGAAGAGCTGGCGGATACAAGCTTACTGCTCATTTAAGATAACGTTTTACTGCAGAGGCGCAGAGAAACTTAGTTATTTATATTTTTTTAACGCTCTTCGTTCATCTTTTCTCTGTGTTCTCAGCGTCTCTGCGGTTCCGGTTTCTTTGTCTTATGACGTTTTAGATTTTCAGGATAGTTCGAGGCAATAGAAAGGTTGAGGAATTGCAAAACGATTCTGGTAGGTGAATCCTTTATGCATATATTGAAATGGCTGTATCCTGGGATGAAATTCAAGCGCTGGCTGCTCTTGTTTTCACTTGGGGTAATTCTGGTCAGCATGGGCCTGGCAATGATATTCAACTATAAATATATTGGTGTGATTGAAGAAAGCATTTTCCGGTTATTTTACCTGACTACCGGCAAGTATTATTATGCGGTGACAGCGCTGGCCGGCATTGCCATTATCGTTGGCGGCGTGGCTGTCATGCTTTTGGCTACCAGGCAAATTATCCATTCGGTAATCAGTGTTCTTGTTCCGGAGGGATCGGAAAAACTGGTTGAAATCATCTTTCAAAAGCGGAGACTGAACCGGGGGCCCGCTCTGGCTGTGGTGGGCGGCGGTACCGGACTCTCAGTCCTGCTGCGCGGCCTCAAAAGTATCACCAGCAATCTGACTGCCATTGTAACTGTGGCCGACGATGGTGGTTCATCAGGACGCCTGCGGAAAGATTTAGGGATTGTCCCCCCGGGAGATCTGCGCAACTGTTTGGTTGCTCTGGCCGACACTGAGCCTTTGATGGAGAAATTGTTTCAGCACCGTTTCGGCGGTTGCGGTGAACTGGCCGGACACAGTTTTGGCAACCTTTATATTGCCGCCATGACGGAGATTGTCGGCGATGTTGAACTGGCTCTTAAAGAGTCCAGTAAAGTATTGGCCGTTCGCGGGCAGGTATTGCCTGCCACCGCCGAACGCATACGACTGGTGGCGGAAATGGCGGATGGCACCCGGGTAGAAGGCGAGTCGCAGATACCATTGGCCAATAAACAAATTAAAAGAGTATTTATTCAGCCTGCCGACGCCGTCCCGGTAAAAGGCGTGCTGGAAGCCATTAAGGAAGTAGATGCGTGTATCCTGGGCCCCGGCAGCCTTTACACCAGTGTACTTCCCAATCTTATGGTCAAAGGGGTGGTGGAGGCCCTTAGGGCGACCGAGGCCGTCAAAATCTATATATGCAATGTTATGACTCAGCCCGGGGAAACGGATGGGTATACTGCCTCACAGCACGTGAAGGCAATTATTGACCATATCGGCCCGGGGTGTATAGATTATGTGGTAGTCAATGTCCAGCAAGTCGCGCCGGAACTGCAGGAAGTATATGGGCAGCAGGGGGCATATCCGGTAATTGCGGATTTAGCTGAAATTGAGGCTCTTGGCGTTAAAATCGTTCAGGCCAATTTGATCAGTGAAACCAACCTGGTGCGGCATGATCCCATTCGTCTGTCCCGGACTATAATAAAACTGGTATATGACCTCAAGGTCAACTCTGACCGGATGCGGCTCCTCGATTATTACCTGATTGCCGAGACCATTAAGAAATGGAAAGAATGAAAAACTTCGCGTCTTCAAAGATGGGAACTGCTTATAAACCGCTATCTACTTCGTTGCTCCTGCGGTCTTCACTCCGACGCACAACCAAGTACGTCTCCGTTCCGGTTCTCGTCGCGCCTCGTCGGTCTGACTATGATAATCGAACCGTAATCACAAATTTCATTCCAATAAGTTTTTTTCATATGCAACGGTATTTAACGATTTTTAAGCAGTTCGAGCCAATTCAAAATTTGAGTACAATACAATAAATACAAAGGACTGACTCGATAGTGTCATTTTCTGCCGAGGTGAAAAATGAACTGGCCCGGGTAACAGGGGAAAGCCATTGCTGTCATGCCGCCGAATTGGCGGCGTTGATGCGTATGGGCGGGACGATGGTAATTGGCGGCAATACCAATTTAGGCGTGAACTTCAGCAGCGAGAATGCGGCTGTGGCGCGAAAAGTTCTTGGCCTGATTAAACGGGGATTTAAATTAGATACGGAAGTGGTTGTTACCCGCGGCCGCCGGCTAAAAAAGAATAATACTTATCATGTCCGGGTAATTCCGGGTCCGGGGGTCAACTACCTGTTCAGCGGTCTTGGCATCATGCGCGGTGACGGGATTAATATTCAATCCGACAGCGGCATTCTGCGGAAAGCCTGCTGTCGTCGTGCTTACCTCCGGGGAGCTTTTTTGGGCGGCGGGTCGGTGAACAAACCGGAGGGCGCCTATCATCTGGAACTGGTTACAGGCAACCTGGATTTTGCCAAATCCCTGGTAAGGCTGATGCGATCCTTCAATTTGCCGGCGAGACTTACCGACCGTAAAGATGACTACATAGTCTATCTGAAAGACGGTAACGCCATCACTTCATTTTTGCAGATTATCGGCGCCCACAACGCTCTCTTGACATTTGAGAATGTCCGGGTTGTCAAGGATATGCGCAATCAAGTCAACCGTCTGGTCAACTGTGAAACGGCCAATCTGCAAAAAACCGTTAATGCGGCTGTGAAACAAGTGGAAGGTATTAAAACAATTGCCGCTTTGACGGGCCTTGATAAATTGCCGCCGTCGTTACGGGAAATAGCCGAAGTGCGCTTGGCCAACCCGGAAGCTACTTTGGCGGAATTGGTAGAGGCATTGGGGGGGAGAGTCGGCAAATCAGGGATTAACCACCGGTTGCGCAAACTGGCTGAGATTGCCGACAAGCTGGCGGCTGGCCGGGCTGCCGGCGACAAAGGAGATACGGTATAATTTGACATAATTATAAACAGTGGCTGTTAACTTTTTACATTTACCCATCCTCGCATGTCTGTTATAATAAATGACTATAGAGACTGCTTATAAACGCCCATCTGCGTCGTTGCTCCTGCGGGCGCTTGCTTACGTACCGCGTCCATGTACGCCGCGCTGCGCGTCCTCGTTGCGCCTCGCATATGAACGTTTCTAAGCAGTCTCGAAATAGGGAAGGCAACCAAATACGTGGTTATATCCGGTGAATTACCGGTGTACATAACCGTTATGGGAGGGTAAATATTGAAGAAATGGTTTCGCTATACCTGTGCGGGACTGGTGCTCGTTACCGCACTGTCAATAGGTTTATCCGGTCAGGCTTTCGATGCAGGCGCTGAGCAGTTAAAAAGGACCAATATCCTGGAATTGCAAGAAATGCCGGTCACCATTACTCCCGACGGCGGCAAATTGCTTCTTTCCGACAGTCCGGAAATGGTGCCCGCATACGGTATCATGTACCAGGATACGGTGCGCGGGGACGTCCGGCTGTTTTTTCACCATGTAAATGCAACCCCTGAACCTGGTAAGATTATCGTTTTATTGGTGAACGAAGGTGAGCAGGAAGCTAACGTAGTTCTAAAGCAGCGTGGCATTAGCGGTCCTGATTTGAATTACCTGGAAGTGGGCAAAGCGGCTCAACTGGACTATCTCACCCGGAAGGATTTCGAACTCATTTGCGTACCGGCCAAAGGGACAATCCTCTTGGATTCATCCCTGGACAGCACGGTTGTAGACCAAAACATGCTGGTTAACGGCATTTATGACTTTACCATGGATCAGCCGGTTAAAGTCGTAACCATGATGCTGCCTGTTGATGCCGATCCGGCCAAATTTTTGGCAGAGGCTGAGGTGCTTCCCGCCGACAGCCAGCGTCTCCGGGGAACTTTTGACGGTATGGACCGGATTATTGCAATGAAGGGTGCGTACAACCCGAAAGAAGATGGCGCCGTAGTCATAACATTAGCGGATAACAAAAAGGACCGGTTTCTCGCCGGTACTGACGCTACCGACGGAAGCAGGACCATAAATTACGGTAATTACGGTGTCGTATATCGCCTATATATTCCATCCTATCACGACCAGAATCTTTCTGTTTACTTAAACCCCCGCGGCGGGGAATTTGCCGGCGGCCTTAACACCCAATTCCGTCACCAACAAGTAAATACGGTTGCAACTCCGTATGATAAGCTGTTCTTTGGCAGCGACAGCCGGACTGATTTTGCCCATTTAGGTGATTTCACGGGCGGGCAGTCGCTGTGGTTGACCTTTTCGCCTCCCGGCGCGTCCAACCTGCCGGTAAAAGTTATCCTTATCCCGAACATGAACTATTGATTCCTGACAATAAAAAGTATAAAATAAATTAGTAGCTTTATGGGTAGATACGGGAATCGGCCCAGCGATGAAAGGGGGACATCCATTATGGCGAAAAAACATGTAAAAACTGTTAATACAGCATCTCTGGCCAAAACAGTACATACCGGCGGTTGCGGCGAATGCCAGGCCTCCTGTCAGTCAGCCTGCAAAACTTCCTGCACTGTTGGCAATCAGGTTTGCCAGAAATAGGCCTGGTTGGCAGCCCCCTTGCCTTAGCGGTAAAGGGGCTTAATTTTTTTGAGGATGGTTGAAAATGATATATGCAAATACATAAATTTTATTTGAACGGGCTGTACCTCCTGCTGGACATCAACAGCGGGGCGGTGCATAGTATCGACAAACTTGTTTATGATATAATGGATACTTTTGACGGCCATAATGACCGGGAGGTTTCTCAGGCGCTGGCCGGACGGTATGAGCAAACGGCTATTGCCGAAGCGCTGGCCGAACTGCATGAGCTTAGCCGGGAAGGCACGCTGTTTTCGCCGTCTCTTACCGTACCTGCCCGTTTAAATGAAAAGCCTTTGGTCAAATCTCTGTGTCTTCATGTTGCCCATGACTGCAATCTGCGCTGCGGTTATTGCTTTGCCGGCGCCGGCGATTTTGGCCATGACCGTTCATTGATGAGCAAGGAAGTGGGGGAAAGGGCGGTTGAGTTCATAATCGAAAACAGTGGACCGCGCCGCAATTGCGAAATCGATTTTTTTGGCGGCGAGCCTTTACTCAACATGGATACGGTGCGTCACGTAGTGAATTACGTCCGCAGGCGGGAACCGGAAAGTAGCAAGGTTTTCAAACTGACTCTTACCACCAATGCCGTTCTGCTGGATGACAAAACCATTCAATATCTCAATGACAATAATATCAGCCTGGTTCTTAGTCTGGACGGACGCCGGCAGGTTCATGACCGCATGCGCCCATATGTGGACGACAGCGGCAGTTACGATGACGTCCTGGCCAACATCCGCCGGGCGGTGGATTCCCGGAACGGGCAAAATTACTATCTGCGCGGCACCTTTACCGCCTATAACCTGGATTTTGCGGCGGATGTAATCGATATGGCAGACAAAGGATTTACCCGGTTGTCTGTCGAACCGGTTATAGCAAAAGATTGTGACTACCAACTGACGCCGGAACACTTGCCTGAACTCTACCGGCAGTATGAAATACTGGCTGAGGAATACCTGCAGCGAAAACTCGCCGGCCGGGGATTTGATTTCTTTCATTTCAATGTGGATATCAATAACGGGCCGTGTGTGGCCAAACGTCTGAGCGGCTGCGGGGCAGGGCACGAGTATTTTGCCGTGACCCCAACGGGAGACTTGTATCCTTGTCACCAATTCGTCGGCCGGGATCATTACCGTATCGGCAACGTATTTAAAGGAGTGGAAAATACCCGGTTGTCACAGAAATTCCGTCAGGCGCATGTGCTGAACAAACCTGCTTGCCGGGAATGCTGGGCTCGCTTTTACTGCAGCGGCGGCTGCCACGCCAATGCCGATCTGTTCAGCCAAACGCTGGAAGAACCTTACCGGCTTGGCTGCGAACTGCAGAAAAAACGGCTGGAGTGTGCCATAATGATTCAGGCCAAAATGGCTTTGTAACCCTGTCTTAAAGGGGGGAACTGCTTATAAGCCGCCATCTGCGTTGTTGCTCCTGCGGTCCTCACTCCAGCGTACGTCCAGTACGCTTGCGTTCCGGTCCTCGTCGCGCCTAGCACCTGGCGACTTCTAAGCAGTTCGAGGCAGATGATGAGATGGCGGATACAAGCTTACTGCAAAGTGTTGGAAAACCTTCTGTATTCTCTGCGTCTTTGAGGTTCCGGTTTCTTTGTCTGATGACGTTTTAGATTTTCAGGATAGTTCGTGGGAGTTTATAGACTGAGGTAAATACCGTGTGGAAAGGAGCCGATGATCGTGTGTTTAGCTGTTCCGGCCAGGATTATAAGTAAGGAAGACTTTATCGCCACAGTAGATATCAGCGGCGTTACCCGGCAGGTTAGTCTGATGCTGCTGCCGGAGGCCCGAATCGGTGAGTATGTTCTGATTCACGCCGGTTTTGCCATTCAGTCCGTTGACGAGGAAGAAGCCCGGCGCACGCTGGAACTTTTCCGGGAGCTGGAAAGAGATGAATCTTAAAACGGAGGAAATTCAGAAAGCGGCGGCGTATTTTACTGCTGGGATTGAGCGTCTGGCTGATGGCCCGCTGCGCATCATGGAAGTATGCGGCACGCATACGGTCGCCATATTCCGGGCCGGGATCCGGCAAGTGCTGCCGGACAATGTGGAATTGGTCAGCGGCCCCGGCTGCCCGGTGTGTGTCACGCCAAACGAATATTTGGATACCGCTGTCGCTTATAGCCGCCGGCCTGATACCGTCATCGCCACATTTGGCGACATGATGAAGGTGCCGGGTACGTCATCCACGCTGCTGGCGGAGAAAGCCGGCGGCGCGGATGTACGGATGGTGTATTCGCCGTTGGAGGCAGTACAAATTGCTCAGGATAACCCGGGGAAAAGGGTTATCTTTCTCGCGGTTGGCTTTGAAACCACCGCCCCTACGGCGGCGGCCGCAGTTTTGGCGGCAGTGGCGGCCGGCGTGAAGAACTTTTTTTTACTCACGGCTCATAAGCTGGTGCCGCCGGCGCTGACTGCCTTGCTTTGCCTGCCGGAAACAAAAGTGGACGGCTTTTTACTGCCCGGCCACGTATGTGCCATAACCGGGATCAAGCCGTTTGAATTTTTGGCGGCGGAATTTGGTGTTCCCAGCGTAATAGCCGGTTTTGAAGCCCTTGATATTTTGCAGGGAGTATATATGCTGGCCAAGCAAATCCATACCGGCCAAGCGCAATTAAAAAACCAGTACCGGCGAATCGTACCGGCTGACGGTAATCCGGTCGCCCGCAGGGTAATGGAACAGGTTTTCACCGTGAGCCATGCCTCCTGGCGTGGGTTCGGAAAAATTCCCGACTCCGGTTTAAATTTGAACGAACGCTTCCGGCATTTTGACGCGCTCCATGCCCTGCCGGTTGAGGTTACCGGCTCGCAGGAATCCGCAGGATGCCGCTGCGGCGAGGTTCTGCGCGGCAAGATTAAGCCGCCGGAGTGTCCGCATTTCGGCCGAAGCTGTACGCCGGAAAATCCGGTGGGATCTTGCATGGTTTCCGTCGAGGGTTCTTGCGCGGCCTGGTTCAAGTATGGAGCAGGGAGGTGGCAGTTTTGAACATTGGCGATCGGATACTGCTGGCTCATGGCAGCGGCGGTAAATTGAGCCATGAGCTGGTAACCGGAGTCATGGCGCCGGTATTTGACAATTCCATTCTGGCCGAGATGCATGACGGCGCTTTTTTGAATATCAAAGGGGTACAGCTGGCATTTACCACTGACAGCTATGTGGTTAAGCCCCGTTTTTTCCCCGGCGGCGATATCGGCAAACTGGCGGTGTGCGGAACAGTGAACGATTTGGCTGTATCTGGCGCGGAACCTTTGTATTTGAGCGCCGGCTTTGTGCTGGAAGAAGGTCTGGCCCTGGCCGAACTGGAACGGATCGTTGCATCCATGGGATTAGCCGCTGCCGAGGCCGGTGTTCAAATTGTCACCGGCGACACCAAGGTGGTGGAAAGGGGAGCAATTGACGGTATTTATATCAATACAGCCGGCATTGGCGCCGTTTTTCCCGGGGTCCATATTTCTGCCGGCCGCGTTAAGCCCGGCCAGGATGTGATTGTCAGCGGCTGCCTGGGAGACCACGCCATAGCGGTGATGAGCGAGCGGCACGGCCTGACTCTTCCTGCCCCGGTGGTTAGTGACTGTGCCCCGTTAGCCGGCATGGTAAAGGACATTCTTAAAATAGCGCCGCAGGTCCCCATGCTGAGGGATCCAACCCGGGGTGGACTGGCGACTGCGCTCAATGAAATTGCCCTTCAAACCGGAATGGGCATTTTGCTGGAGGAAACCGCCATACCTGTGCGGCCGGAAATTAAGGCTGTCTGTGATATTTTGGGATTTGATCCTTTGTATTTAGCCAATGAAGGAAAAGTAATAGTCCTTGTCGAAAAACAGGATACAGAAAAGGTACTTGCCGCTATGAAATCTCATCCCTACGGATTGCATTCCTGTGTCATTGGCGCCGTTACCGCCCGGCCGGCCGGACAAGTCGGCATTAAAACGGCTATCGGCGGTACTAGAATGCTGGATATGCTCACCGGTGAACAGTTACCGCGAATTTGTTGACATATTTCGGGCTTAACCTTAATATGTCAGGGGTCAGGGACCGGCTTTACAACCGACCGGCGGCATGTCATATTGTTAATTTACTGATTATTTTGGCATTATTGCCGGCTTTCTGGGGAATTCCGGCTTTGATTGTTCCGGAGGTAAGCTTAGTATGCAGATAGATTACGCTCTCAGACTGGAGACAACACAAAAATTAATAATGACTCCCCAGTTGCGGCAAGCCATAGCCATTCTGCAATTATCAGCCGTGGAACTGGAGGCTATGGTAGAGAATGAATTTTTGGAAAATCCTGTACTGGAGTTGGAGGAAAAGAGAGCGGCGGAGGAACAGGAAAATGTTGTCCAAGCTGAGGTTGAGGCTGCCGGAAACCCGGAAGACGGACGGAACGGTGATGCGGCAGATGCCAATTACGATGAGTGGGCCGAGTATTTTGAAAACGGCATGGGACATGGGCAAAACTTATCAACCGCAGAGTCTAACAATAGTCTGGAATTATTGGCTGCCAACACTTTATCCCTGCATGAACATCTGGAGATGCAGCTTCATTTTGCTATCTTAAATACCGCGTCCTGGGAGATCGGCAGATTTCTTATCGGCTGTATAGACGATAACGGTTACTTCTGCTGTACCGTCAGGGATGTGGCGGAAAACCTGCATGTCTCTCCCAGTATAGTCGAAGATGTCCTTAAAGTTATTCAAACATTTGATCCGGTGGGGGTTGGTGCCTCGAATCTGAAAGAATGCCTGTTGTTGCAAGTTGATCAGAAAGGGATTATCCAGGATGGCGCCCTCTATCGCCTGGTGACTTTAATTATTGATAATTACTTGGAACATGTGGCCAACGGGCGGGTTAAGTTCATTGCCGATTCTTTGGGAGCCACTGTCCAGGAAGTGCAACACGCGATAGACATAATCCGGAGATTGGACCCCAAGCCGGGCCGGGCTTTCGGGGGAATTCAGCCGGCCTATATATTGCCCGATGTGACTGTAGAACGGGTCAACGGGTCTTACATGATTATAATTAACGATACCAATGTCCCTCAACTTTCAATAAACCCTTACTACCGGCAGGTTATCCGGGATGCCGACGGGGAAGCCAAGAAATTTGTTGAAGGGCGCATCAATTCTGCTGTCTGGCTGATTAAAAGCATTGAACAGCGGCGCAGAACCTTATACAGGGTGGCCGAGGCCATCGTTGAATTGCAACGTGATTTCTTCGATCACGGGGTAAAGCACTTAAAACCGCTGACCATGAAGAAGGTGGCGGAACGAATCGAGGTTCATGAATCCACTGTGAGCCGGGCTGTAGCCAACAAGTATATGGCCACTCCGCATGGGTTGTTCAGTATGCACACATTCTTCTCTTCCGGCATCCAGGGGGTCAGCGGCGAAGATGTGGCTGCCAGCCGGGTTAAACAGGAAATCAGGGAACTGATAGCTACGGAAGACTCAACTCAGCCTTTGAGCGATCAAGGGTTGAGCAATATCCTAAACAAACGCGGGATTCATGTTTCCCGGCGAACAGTGGCTAAATACCGGGAAGAAATCAATATTCCCGCTTCATCAAAGCGGAAACGGTATTAATTTATATTTTATAAAAAAATTTGTCTGCGTTCTATATGGAATTCAAAAATGATTTTCTATTAATCGTAATGCTAGGAACGCTTCGACGCTGCCGCTTAACCTACGCTTATCCTAGCATTACGATTGTAACTCATTTTTGAAAACTATATATATAGTGATTATTAAAATAATTTAGTAATTTAACAGAAGGACTTTTTTTAATCACAAAGAATACAATATTAGGTAAGGTAATCCCAAAATAGGCCAACGGGAGAATATTTTGTCGTTTTGGGACATAATTTGTTCATGCGGGACAATAAATGCCCTGCAGTTATGACTCAAAATGCGGTTAAAGAGGATGCTAGGTGGTAAGGCTATGCTTATAAGCAGGGAAAAGTCAGTTTTTCTGTTTACCCATATTGGGACATATTATGGACAACTGGGACATGAACTCGCCTAGAGGGGATTAATCGTGGAAAAAATTATCCAGTTACAGCGTAAAATCGCGCCGGAATTTACGGCAGTCATCGAATCCAGATATAACATTCTCCGTTGTATTCAATATGCTGAACCTGTCGGGCGACGGGCGCTGGCCATGATGCTCAATACGGGTGAAAGAGTAGTCAGAGCCCAGGTGGAGTTTCTTAAAGATGCCGGACTTGTTGATGTTTCCCAACTGGGCATGACTGTTACAGTGGAAGGGAAAGTCGTCCTGGCGGAATTGGCGGATTATATCCGGCTGCTCCGCGGTCTGGTGGGCCTGGAGGAAGAGATGACTCAGGCGCTTCATCTCAAACGGGTTATCATCCTGCCGGGTGACAGTGAGGCTGACAGCGCCGTCCAGCGGGAACTGGGGCGAGTAACGGCAGGTGTAGTTGGCCAGTGTTTGGGTGATAATATGACTATCGCTGTCAGCGGCGGTTCTACCATGGCCAGTGTGGCTGAAGCCGTTAATTTTTCCGCGCCTTCTACTACCGTAGTGCCTGCCCGGGGCGGTCTGGGTGAAAAAGTGGAATATCAGGCTAACACGATCGCCGCCGTGATGGCGGGCAAGCTGGGCGGACGCTACCGCCTGCTGCATATTCCCGACGGGGTAAGCGAGGAAGCGCTGGAAGTCATACTGGCGGATGACGCCAACGTGCGGGTTGTGGCGGAAATCATCAGGCAGGCTGATATTTTGGTTCACGGTATAGGGCAGGCGGCGGAAATGGCCAAACAGCGGGGATTATCCGCCAACATTGTCGACGAACTTGTCCGCCGGGGGGCGGTAGGCGAGGCCCTGGGCCAATACTACACTATCGAAGGAAATATTGTATATGTAACAAGCAGCATAGGGTTGCATCTGGATGATTTGGCGGGAATTCGCACGGTAATCGCCGTGGCCGGTGGCGGGAAAAAGGCTCAAGCCATTATGGCGGTAGCCAGTACCGGTAGTCATGATGTTCTGATTACCGACGAAGCCGCCGCCAGAGCCATCCAGCAGATTATAAACAATAATGACAGGGGGAATTTCTAATGACAATTAAAGTTGGTATCAACGGTTTTGGCCGTATCGGCCGAAATGTACTCCGGGCAGCAATAAACAATACCAAATTTGAAATTGTAGCTGTAAATGACTTGACGGATGCAAAAACTCTGGCTCATCTTTTGAAATATGATTCGGTTCACGGTACCTTCCAGGCCGAGGTAAAAGCGGCTGACGGCGGTATCGTTGTCAATGGCAAAACTGTAAAAGTATTCGCTGAAAAAGATCCGGCCAACCTGCCCTGGAAGGCTGTGGGGGTTGACCTTGTTGTGGAATCTACCGGCCGCTTCACCGACAAGGAAAAAGCTGCGGCGCATATTGCGGCCGGAGCGAAAAAGGTAATCATTTCCGCTCCCGCTAAAAACGAAGACATCACCATTGTTTTAGGCGTTAACGAAGCCAAGTATGATCCTGCCAGCCACCATGTAATCTCCAACGCATCCTGCACCACCAACTGCCTGGCTCCCTTTACCAAAGTGCTTAACGATAAATTCGGCATTAAATTCGGCCTTATGACCACTGTTCACTCCTATACCAACGATCAAAACATCCTTGATCTGCCCCACAAAGACTTGCGCCGCGCCCGGGCCGCCGCTATGTCCATCATTCCTACCACCACCGGCGCCGCCAAAGCAGTAGCCCTTGTTTTGCCCGAACTGAAAGGAAAACTGAACGGTTTTTCTCTGCGGGTGCCTACTCCCAATGTATCCCTTACCGACTTGGTGGCGCAGCTGGAGAAACCGGCAACTGTTGAAGCCGTCAACGCCGCTTTCAAGGAAGCTGCCGCAGGTGAACTGAAAGGTATTCTTGGCTACTCGGAAGAGCCATTGGTTTCCCGAGACTACAACGGGGACAGCCGCTCCTCCATCGTTGATGGCCTATCCACCCTGATGGTTGGCGAAAACCTGGTAAAGGTAGTAGCCTGGTATGACAACGAATGGGGCTATTCCTGCCGCGTAGTTGACCTCCTGGATTACGTCATCGGCAAGGGCCTGTGAGTTTAAGCAGCGGTATGAGGGGCAATTAGAGATGATGCGGAGGAATTTGTGTGCAAAAGAAAAGCTTAGGTGATGTTTTTATCAATCACAAAAAAGTATTGGTTCGCGTGGACTATAATGTCCCCATGGATAAAGAAGGCAATATAACGGACGACACCCGGATCCGGGCTACTTTACCTACGCTTGAATACCTTATTTCCCAGAACGCAGCGATTATTCTTGCCAGTCATTTAGGGCGCCCTAAGGGAAAACCCAATCCGGAATTCAGCCTGGCTCCCGTAGCCAAAAAATTGTCAAACCTCATGTTTGGCCGCGAGATACTGTTTGCTCCCGACTGCGTCGGGGAAAAAACCGCTAAAATGGCTGCCGATCTGAACCCCGGCCAGATTCTTCTTTTAGAAAATTTGCGATTTCATGCGGAAGAAGAAAAGAATGATCCCGAATTTGCCCGTCAGTTAGCCAGCTTGGCTGAAATCCTGGTTAATGATGCCTTCGGCGTATCCCATCGGGCCCATGCTTCCGTACACGGCATTACCAAATACATACCTGCTGTGTCCGGCTTTTTAATGGATAAAGAACTCTTGTATCTTGGTCAAGCCGTAAACAATCCGGCCCATCCTTTTGTCGCCATTATCGGCGGCGCAAAGGTGTCCGACAAAATCAGCGTTATTGAGAATCTGTTAAACAAAGTAGACACCCTGATCATCGGCGGCGGCATGGCCAATACCTTTATTGCCGCGCAAGGCTATAAGCCTGGAAAATCTCTGGTTGAAACCGACAAACTGGAATTGGCGAAAGAGCTTATGATTAAAGCTAAGGAAAAAGGCGTTACGCTGCTCTTACCTACCGATGTAGTTGTTGCCGACAAGTTTGCCGCTGATGCGCAATATAAAACTGTCAGTATCGGTGAGATTCCTGCGGAGTGGCTGGCTTTGGATATTGGTCCGGAAACCGCCAAGGTTTTCGCTGCCGCTTTGAACGGCGCAAAAACCATTGTCTGGAACGGCCCCATGGGCGTATTTGAGTTTGATAACTTTGCCGTAGGCACAGAGGCTGTGGCCAAAGCCGTTGCCGCATCCGGCGCCAGGAGCATTGTCGGCGGCGGCGACTCGGTAGCCGCTTTGGAAAAACTTAAACTTGCCGATAAAATTACCCATATCTCCACTGGCGGCGGCGCTTCCCTCGAATTCCTCGAAGGCAAGGAATTGCCCGGTATTGCCGCCCTGGCCGATAAAGAATGAGGGGGGTGTATTCTGAATGAGACGACCCATCATCGCCGGCAACTGGAAGATGCACAAAACTACCCGGGAAGCCACGGCTCTGGTCACAGAAATCAATGGCTTAACCGGCAGTGTAACTGATGTGGAAATCGTCGTGTGTCCGCCGTTTACCGCTTTGCCGGCTGTGCAGCAGGCAGTAACGGGTACCAATATTCATCTGGGCGCACAAAATATGCACTGGGAAGAAAAAGGCGCTTTTACCGGCGAAATTGCGCCCGGTATGCTGAAAGATCTTGCCTGCACCTATGTAATTATCGGTCACTCCGAGCGGCGTCAGTACTTTGCTGAGACGGATGCCAATATAAATAAGAAAGTAAAAACAGCCTTAAAGGCTGAGCTTATCCCCATAGTTTGCGTTGGTGAAACCCTGGCCGAGAGAGAAGCCGGCACTACCGAAAAAGTAATAGCCACTCAGGTGCAGGGCGGTCTTGCCGGCATTCCGGCGGCCCAGGCAGCCCGTTTG
The DNA here is from genome assembly GCF_003966895.1 of Methylomusa anaerophila. Lineage (NCBI taxonomy): Bacteria > Bacillati > Bacillota > Negativicutes > Selenomonadales > Sporomusaceae > Methylomusa > Methylomusa anaerophila. The sequence continues at coordinate 2,669,351 of NZ_AP018449.1, forward strand.
GTGATTGCCTACGAACCCGTGTGGGCCATCGGTACCGGCCGCACTGCTTCCGCCGATGACGCCAATGCCGTCTGTGCCTTTATCCGCAAAATCATTACCGGCATGTTTGGCTCCCAGGCCGCCGCCGCCATCCGTATCCAATACGGCGGCAGCGTAAAACCCGACAACATTGCCGAACTGATGGCCAAACCCGACATCGACGGCGCCCTCGTCGGCGGCGCCAGCCTGGAGGCCGCATCCTTCAGTAAACTGGTACGCTGGACATCGTAAGCGTCTGAATTTCCCAAGTGTTATGAGGCTAGTGGTCTGTAAACCCTAATTCTATAGTGTTCTTGCGAGATCTTTTCCGTCCTGCTTTGTTGTCGTCGGCTTACATATTCCCGATATGCGCGCCTCCTCCGCCTCGCAGGACGAAAAACCTCTCGCAATTCATCCTATAGTTTTAGAGTTTATAGACCACTAGTTACAAAGAGTGTAACGACTTAAAATATACAATTGTCACGAACTGCTTAGAAATCGTTAGATGCTAGGCGTGACGAGAACCGGAGCGGAGGCGTACTTGGGGGTACGCCGGAGCGAGGATCGCAGGAACAACGACGCAGATGATGGTTTATAAGCAGTTCCCTGCTAAAATGTGAGATAGTAATGAAAGGAGAGTTGTGTGTGACAAAATTGAACACCCCCATTGCTCTTCTGATCCTGGACGGATGGGGACTGGGGGACCCTGCTGACCAATACAATGCCGTTGCCCGGGCCGGAGCGGCGCATATGACTCTCTTGGCGGAAATATATCCCACTACCGGTCTGATTTGTTCCGGTGAGGCGGTGGGCCTGCCTGACGGCCAAATGGGCAACTCCGAGGTAGGACACTTAAACATTGGCGCCGGCCGGGTAGTCTATCAGGAGCTTACCCGTATCAGCAAATCAATTCGTGACGGCGATTTTTTCACCAATCCCGTTCTGGAAGCTGTATGTGCAAATACCAAGGCATCAGGCGGGGCGCTCCACCTGATGGGGCTCTTGTCCGACGGCGGCGTCCATAGCCATAATACTCATTTGTATGCTCTCCTCGACCTGGCTAAAAAACATGGTCTGCAAAAAGTTTACGTTCATGCCTACCTGGACGGACGGGACGTGCCGCCGGCCAGCGCCAAGGAATTCGTCGCCGACCTGGAAGCAGCGATGGCGGCTAAGGGAATCGGGCAAATTTCCACTATATCCGGCCGCTACTACGCCATGGACCGGGATAAACGCTGGGAGCGCACGGAGAAAGCCTATGCCGCCCTGGTTTACCGGGAAGGTCTCAAGGCGGCCGGCGCTGGCGAAGCTGTGGCCAGCGCTTACCAAAACGGACAAACCGATGAGTTTGTCATCCCTACTGTAATTACCAAAGCGGATGATACCGGCATTAAGGCCAATGACGGCCTAATCTTCTTCAATTTTCGCCCCGACCGGACCCGTCAGATGACCCGCGCCTTTGCCGATGCGGATTTCAGCGGCTTTGAACGGCGGAATGGTTTTTTCCCCGTACATTTTGCCACTATGACCCAATATGATGAAAAACTTGCTGTGCCGGTAGCATTTCCCCCCAATCATCCGAAAAATACCCTGGGTGAAATTGTAAGCAAGGCCGGGTTTACCCAGCTGCGAATTGCGGAAACCGAAAAATACGCCCATGTTACCTACTTTTTCAGTGGTGGCGAAGAGCAGCCTTTTCCCGGCGAAGACCGTCTCTTAATTCCGTCGCCCAAAGTCGCCACTTATGATTTGAAACCGGAAATGAGCGCCATTGAAGTTACCGACAACGTAGTTAACGCCGTCAGGTCCGGTAAATACGACTTTATTATCCTTAACTACGCCAACGGCGACATGGTGGGACATACCGGCATTCTTGACGCGGCAATCGCAGCGGTTAAAACAGTCGACCAATGCGTCGGCCGGGTAGTTGAGGCCATGCGGGAACGAGGCGGGATCACCCTCATTACAGCCGACCACGGCAATGCCGAATATATGCTGGACCACGTAACGGGCGAACCGTTTACCGCCCATACCACCAACCGGGTGCCATTCATCATGGTGTCGGAATCTCACCGCGGCGTGAAGCTGCGGGAAGGCATCCTGGCCGATATCGCCCCCACCATCTTGGAACTGGCGGGAATTAAGGCTCCGTCCGATATGACGGGAACAAGTCTGATTGAAAAGTAAGATTTATAAGGAGGCAGACTCATGTCAACCATCATCGTAGATATTTTAGCTCGTGAAATCCTGGACTCCCGTGGTAACCCCACCGTAGAAGTAGATGTACTTTTAGAAGACGGGACAATGGGCCGGGCGGCTGTTCCCTCCGGCGCATCCACAGGCGCATACGAGGCTGTTGAACTTAGAGATGGGGACAAATCCCGTTACCTGGGTAAAGGTGTGCTCAAAGCCGTAGATAACGTCAACGAAATTATTGCGTCGGAAATTATCGGCATGGATGCCATCGACCAGGTTGGTATCGACCAAGCCATGATTGAGCTTGACGGCACTGCCAACAAAGGCAAACTGGGCGCTAACGCCATTCTTGGCGTGTCTTTGGCTGTCGCCAAAGCGGCCGCCGAATCTTCCGGTCTTCCTTTGTACCAGTACCTGGGCGGTTTCAACGCCAAGGAACTGCCTGTGCCGATGATGAACATTCTCAACGGCGGCAAACATGCCGACAATAACTTGGATATCCAGGAATTCATGGTGATGCCTGTAGGCGCCGGTTCTTTCGCTGAAGCCTTAAGAATGTGTGCCGAGATTTACCATAGCCTGAAAAAAGTTTTGAAAGATCGCAACCTGGCTACTGCCATCGGTGACGAAGGCGGTTTCGCTCCCAACCTGGCGTCCAATGAAGAAGCGCTCGAAGTCATTGTTCAGGCTATCGGCCAAGCCGGATACAAGGCCGGCGAACAAGTAATGCTGGCGCTTGACGTGGCCGCTACCGAACTTTTTAAAGACGGAAAATACCACCTTGAAGGCGAAGGCGTTGTGAAAACTTCGGCCGAAATGGTGGAATACTATAACCGGCTGGTGGATAAATTCCCGATCATCTCCATCGAAGACGGCATGTCGGAAGACGACTGGGAAGGCTGGAAACTTCTTACCGACCGTATCGGGCAAAAAATTCAGCTTGTCGGCGACGACCTTTTTGTTACCAATGTTGAACGCCTGAGCCGGGGTATCGCCGCTGATACGGCCAATGCCATCCTGGTAAAAGTCAATCAGATCGGTACTCTTACCGAAACCTTTGACACCATTGAAATGGCGAAACGGGCCGGTTACACCTGCATTATTTCCCACCGTTCCGGCGAGACCGAAGATGCTACCATCGCTGATATCGCCGTCGCCGTCAATGCCGGGCAAATTAAAACCGGCGCTCCTGCCCGTACCGACCGGGTAGCGAAATACAACCAGCTTCTCCGTATTGAAGAGCAACTGGATGAAGTAGCTCAGTATCGCGGCCGCAAAGTTTTTTACAATCTGAAATAGACTTTTGGTCACTAAGTGTATAGTTTTGGTATAAAAAGTAAAATTTATTTCTAATGATCAATTGTCAAGCCTTGGTCTATTGTGTTAAAATATTGTCGTGCCTATGTGGTCGGGTTAGAAAACAGCTGGTTGGTATGGCGGAGAGGCGGTAGGGAGGTGTTGGACAAGTGGTAACTGGACTTATGATTTTAGATGCTGTTCTTGCAATTGCAGTAATTGCCGTCGTTGTGCTGCAGTCCGGGAAAAGCGCCGGCTTGTCGGGATCAATCGCCGGCGGAGCCGAGACTTTATTTGGCGGCAAGAAGAAAGGAATCGACGAACTCCTGGCACAGGCGACAATTATCCTTGGCGCTCTGTTCGGGATAGTCACAATGGTTTTGGGTAGAGTAATGCAGTAGGGTGCCTACCTCAATATCGGGTGTGATGAGCGCCTAATATTGAGGTATTTTAACGCGTTGCGCTTTTCCGGCAGTATACTTTTCCGGCCTTTTTTGCAAATTTGAAAACGTTTCGCGTATTCCATGAGTACCCGAACTGCTATGGTAAATTAAAGGAGGAAGCAAATCAATGGAATTAGTTTATTTTGCACCTGCGGCGGGTCTGGTAGCGCTGGCTTTTGCAGCGTACCTGATGGCCAGCGTCCTGAAGGAAAGTCCGGGCAACCAAAAAATGCAGGAACTTTCCCAGGCCATCTTTGAAGGGGCGATGGCATTTCTCAATCGCCAATACAAAACCCTTATTCCTTTTACTGTAGTTATTTTCCTTATTTTATTCTTTATCGAAGGATATAAATTAGCCGTATCCTTCCTGGTTGGCGCCATATGCTCGGCTGTTGCCGGCTACGTCGGGATGACCTCAACCACCAAATCCAATGCCCGTACTACCGAAGCTGCCCGTACCAGCTTAAACAAAGCCCTTAACGTATCCTTCCGCGCCGGCGCCGTAATGGGCATGTCCGTTGCCGGGCTGGGCCTATTAGGTGTATCCGGCTTGTACATAATTTTCCGGGACCCCGTCGTAATCAACAGCTTCGCTTTCGGCGCCAGCGCCATTGCCTTCTTCGCCCGTGTCGGCGGCGGCATCTATACCAAAGCTGCCGACGTCGGCGCTGACCTGGTCGGTAAAGTTGAAGCCGGCATTCCGGAAGACGACCCCCGTAACCCTGCCGTTATCGCCGATAACGTCGGCGACAACGTCGGCGACACCGCCGGCATGGGCGCCGACTTGTTTGAATCTTACGGCGCAACCGCTATTGCCGCCATGTTGATCGGGAACGCCCTTTTCGGCGTCAATGGCGTAATCTTCCCGCTGTTAATCGGGGCTGCCGGAATTGCGGCAGCTATTATCAGCACCTTCCTTGTCCGCACTTCTGAGGACGGCGATCCCCAGGCCGCTCTTAACCGGGGTATTTGGGGCACCAACATTCTGGTTGCTGTCGCTACCTACTTCCTGGGGACGATGATCTTTCCGCAAGAAGGCCTCGGTCTGACCATTGCCGTTGTCGCCGGCCTGGCAGTCAACGTGCTTGTCGGCATGATTACCGAATACTATACATCCAATAGCAAACCGCCTACCCAAAAGATTGCTGATGCTTCCCAAACCGGTCCTGCCACCAACATTATCTCCGGTCTTGCCACCGGTCTTAGAAGCACCGCTTTGCCGATGGTTGTATTTGCTGTAGCCATCGGAGTTTCTTATAACGCAGCCGGTATTTACGGTATCGCCATGGCCGCCATGGGTATGCTGTGTACGGCCGGTATGGTTGTTGCCGTTGACTCTTTCGGTCCGGTTGCGGATAACGCCGGCGGTATCGCCGAAATGGCCGAACTGGGGCCTGAAGTCCGTAAAACAACCGACAAATTGGATTCTGTTGGTAATACTACCGCGGCTATAGCCAAAGGATTTGCTATTGGTTCCGCTGCTTTGACCGCATTGGCGCTCTTCACCGCTTTTGCTGAAGAAATTAAAAAGAATCCCAAACTTTCCGCCCTGTTGACCGGCAACGGCGAATTGGTCATCAACCTGACCGAACCTACCGTTATTATCGGTATCTTTCTTGGCGCTGCTCTGCCCTTCCTGGTTTGTGCCTTCACCATGGAAGCGGTAGGCAAGGCTGCCTTCGAAATGATTGCCGAAGTGCGCCGCCAGTTCCGCGAGATCCCTGGAATTATGGAAGGCACAGGCCGGCCCGACTATGCAAGATGCGTTGATATCAGTACTGTGGCCGCTATCCGCGAGATGATGATTCCGGGTCTGTTTGCAGTGGGAACGCCGATCTTTGTCGGTTTTGTTCTTGGCGCCAAAGCTTTGGCCGGATTCCTCGCCGGCGCCACTGCCGCCGGTGTTCTGCTGGCGCTCTTCATGGCCAACGCCGGCGGGGCCTGGGACAATGCCAAGAAATTCATTGAAGCCGGCCAATACGGCGGGAAAGGCACTTCGACCCACGCTGCCGCCGTTATCGGCGACACGGTGGGCGACCCCTTCAAGGATACTTCCGGCCCGGCGATGAACCCGCTCATCAAAGTTGCGGGGACCATCTCCCTCATCATCGCGCCGCTGCTGTTCTTTTAGTTAATCAAACAACTGACGCGTCAGGCATGTCTGCCTGACGCGTTTTGGTATTTATATATCTATATTATCGCCTTATTTAGGAAAAATTGACGAAAGATGCTATAATGGGAGTATAACACATTCTGGAATAAGTTTGGAAACATTTGTAATATGGCATACTATATAATACAGAATACAGACCGGAAAAATGGGGTGGACATATGGCTATATTACGCGGGGCAGAACCTTTCTTACTGCCTGGCGGGCGGCGGGGAGTGCTGGTAGTTCACGGTTTTACCGGCTCGCCGTCAGAAATGCGCCTGATTGGGGAATATTTACATCAGCAAGGCTTTACTGTACTTGGCCCCAGATTGTGTGGTCACGGCACCACACCGGAAGAAATGTCCCGGACAGCCTGGCAGCATTGGTACAGCGCCGTAGAAGACGGCTACCACTACCTGGCCGGGATGTGTGACGAAGTACTGGCTGTTGGTTTGTCCATGGGCGGCCTAATGGTATTGAAGCTAAGCAGTGAATACGAAGTAGGCAAAACGGCCATTTTGAGCGCCCCCATTTATATCGCTGAACGGCGGCTGCGACTGCTGCCTGTTTACCGTATGTTCCGGGATTATGTGTCCAGAAAGCGGAAACGCATAGCCGGCATTGACGACGTTTACTCGGTAACTTATGATCGTACGCCCCTCCGCAGTCTCACCAGTCTGCTGGATTTTATCAAACAAGTGGACCGGCTGTTACCGGCCATAACCACGCCGTCGCTCATTGTCCAGTCCCTTACCGAGCATACTGTCCGGCCGGAGAGTGCCCAGCATATCTTCGACCGCCTCGGCAGCAAGGACAAGAAACTGGTATGGCTCAAAAAATCAGGACATGTCATAACCCTGGACGTGGAAAAGGAGCAGGTATTTAACGAGGTCGTCCAATTTTTTGGATAATTGAAAATTATTCACATAAAGTTGGGAACTGCATATAAACCGCCATCTGCGGCGCCGCACAATCTGCGTTGCTGTCATCTGCGACAAGTTAACTCGCGTTGATAACACTAACGAAATCAGAATCGTGCTCCTGCGGTCCTCACTACGACGTACATCCCAGTACGCCTCCGTTCCGGTCCTCGTCGCGCCTAGACGGTCTGACTATGATTGATCATAAATGATTATCAAGTTGATATTCAATAAGTTTGTTTCATATGCAACGGTATCTGACGATTTCTAAGCAGTTCGAGTAATTCGATAGTTTGGGGAGACACGATAACTCATAAAGAATTTGAGGTGTAAACATATGGATGAACGCAACCAGTGGTGCTTTGCCTGCGGGCCGCGCAACCCCATCGGACTAAAACTTGAGTTCAGGGAAGAAGATGACAACTATTTGACCACGTTCACGGCCGGACCGGAGCACCAGGGCTATGACGGCATTGTCCACGGGGGTATTATCAGCACCCTCCTGGATGAAATCATGGCCCGCTATATCTACGCCAAAGGCTTTGAGGCGGTTACTGCCAAACTGGAAATCCGCTACCGCAAACCTACTCCCATCGGGCAGCCGCTCACCGTCGGCGGCCGGATTACCGGCAAGCTTGGGAACATCTACCAACTTACCGGACAGATCACGTTGCCCGACGGTACCGTAACCGCCATAGGAAAAGCCAAAGTGGCAGTGATAGGTGAGAGTGCGATATGAGCAGTGCCGACAAAATTCTTGCATTCATGCGGGAAGAAGCCTATAAACCTCTTACAGCGGAAGATCTGGCCGCAGAGATGGATATCCGCGGCAAGGAACTGGCCGAGTTTTGGCAGACTCTGGACAAGCTGGAGGCCACGGCTGAGGTCATTAAAACCCGCTATGGCAAATATGGACTGCCGGACCGGATGAATCTGGTGGTCGGCAAGCTGTCAGCCAGTAGCAAAGGTTACGGCTTTCTTATGCCTGACAACCCGGAGGCGGAGGATATTTTTATTCCGCCTAACGCCATGGGGGGGGCGATGCACAATGACCGGGTAGTTGCCCGCGTTCACCGCCGTCCCGGTCCGGGCAAAGCATCGGAAGGAGAAATCATCCGGGTTGTGGAACGGGCCAACAGCAAAGTGGTGGGAACGTTCGAAGCCAGCCGCCACTTTGGTTTTGTGTTGCCTGACGACAGGCGTATCGGTCATGACATATTTGTCCCCAAGGATGAATTTAATGGTGCGAAGACAGGTTCAAAGGTCGTCGTCGAAATCACCGAATGGCCGCATAAACAAAAAAGCGCCGAGGGGCGCGTTATCGAAGTGCTGGGGAGTACAGGCGACCCCGGCATTGAGATCCTGTCCATCATTAAAAATCATGGCTTGCCTACAGAATTTCCGCCGGAGGTGGAGCGGGCAGCGGCCAAGATTCCGACTGTAATCAGTGATGAAGAACTTGCCGAACGGCGGGATCTCAGAGATCTCCACCTGGTTACAATTGACGGGGAAGATGCCAAAGATTTAGATGACGCTGTTCATGTGGAACGGTTGAAAAACGGCCGTTACCTCCTTGGTGTACACATCGCTGATGTTAGCTACTATGTTCGTGAAAATACCCCCCTGGATAAAGAGGCCCTATCCCGGGGAACCAGCGTATACCTGGTTGATCGGGTACTGCCCATGTTGCCGCCCAGGCTGTCCAACGGAATCTGCAGCCTAAACGCAGGGGAAGACCGGCTGGCCTTGTCGGTACATATGGAAGTTGACAGCCGGGGTCAAGTGATAAAATATGAAGTTTTTCCCAGTGTCATCCGGGTGAAAAACCGGTTAACCTATAACATCGTCCGGCAGATTTTGGCCGAGCATGATGAAACGCTGCGGGAAGAATACCATTATCTTATTAATAATCTTGAGGAGATGGAACGGCTCTGCCGTATTCTGCGGGAGCGCCGCATGCGGCGGGGGGCCATTGACTTCGACTTCCCGGAATTAAAAGTTAAACTGGATGATGCAGGCCGTCCGGTAGCCATCGTTAAGCGCATTCGCAGCATAGCCGAATCCATTATTGAAGAATTTATGCTGGTTGCCAACGAGACGGTGGCCGAGCACATGCACTGGCTGAAGGTTCCTTCGGTTTACCGGGTGCATGAAGAACCCGACTTTGAAAAAATGGTAAACCTGGATTCTTTGCTGCATAATTTTGGCCAGCGGCTGCCTAAACTTAACAAGGACGCCGAGATTCACCCCATGGCCCTCCAAAAAGTATTAAGCCGCATCCACGGGCGTCCGGAAGAGCGAATTATCAGTACTGTCGTGCTTCGTTCCCTTAAGCAGGCTCGCTACGATGCCGAAAACCTGGGCCATTTCGGGCTGGCTGCCGATTTCTATACCCACTTTACCTCGCCTATTCGACGCTATCCCGATCTGGTCGTTCACCGCCTTATTCGCGAGACCTTTACCACCGGCGATGTCTCAGCCAAACGCCGCCAGAAGCTGGCTGTCATGCTGCCGGAGATAGCCCGGCATTCTTCAGAGCGGGAGAGAGCTGCCGCCGAAGCTGAGCGGGAGACTGTGGATCTTAAAAAAGTAGAATACATGGCCCAATATATCGGGCAGGAATTCCCCGGCATCATCAGCGGCGTAACCGCCTTCGGACTGTTCGTCGAGATAGAGAACGGGGTGGAGGGACTGGTTCACGTCTCCAGCATGGATGACGACTATTACCAGTACATAGAAGATCAGTACGCCTTAATCGGCGAGCGGACCAAGGTCATCTACCGTTTGGGCGAACCCGTCCGGATCGTTGTCGCCAAAGTAAATCCGGCCGACCGAACCATTGACTATGTTCTTGCTCCCACCGGTCAAAGTCCCATCAAAGTAGTAAAAGCATCTGACGGCAAAAAGCAAAACCAGGAAACAACCGACCAGCGCCGCGCCCCCAATAGGGCCGTCGGCGGCAAAGGCAGGAAGAAAAACCCAAGCAGCCAACCGAAGAAAGACAGGCTGGGACCAAAAGGACGCAAGCGGTAACCCTGTCATTGACGAAAAGGGTTGCATCGTATACAATAAGCTAAGTATCTATTTAGCTTCAGTTATCAAATGCCACGAACTGCTTAGAAATCGTCAGCTGCTAGGAGCGATGAGGACCGGAACGGAGGCGTACTGGGTTGTACGTCGAAGTGAGGACCGCAAGAGCACGATTCTGCTTTCGTTAGTGTTATCAACGCGAGTTAACTTGTCGCAGATGACAGCAACGCAGATTGTGCGGCGCCGCAGGATGGCGGTTTATAAGCAGTTCCCTACTTAAAGTGGATAGCTACAATTAAGCGCTTTTGCGCGATATTCCCGGATGTTTAGAGGTGAACCACAGTGGCCGACAAGGAGCAAGGTATCAAAACCGTGGCGGAGAACCGCAAGGCACGCCATGATTATCATATACACGAAACCTATGAAGCAGGTATTGTTCTCACCGGAACAGAAGTCAAATCCCTGCGGGCAGGCAAGGCCAACCTGAAAGATTCTTACGCCCGCGTTGATCATGGCGAGCTTTTTCTCCACAATATGCACATCAGTCCTTACGAGCAGGGCAACCGGTTCAATCATGAACCTCTCCGTACCCGTAAACTGTTGATGCATCGCCTGGAAATCAATAAACTTATCGGTAAAACCAAAGAAAAAGGCTACACCCTGGTACCGCTAAAACTATACTTTTCCCGGGGTAAAGCCAAGTTGGAGCTTGGACTGGCCTCAGGCAAGCACACCTATGACAAGCGCCAGGATCTAGCCGAACGGGACGCCAAGCGGGAGATGGACCGGGTATTCCGGGACAGACAAAAGGAGTGTTAACTGGTTAGGGAGTGTTAACTGGTTAGCCTAATGGGGGGAACTGCTTATAAGCCGCCATCCTGCGGCGCCGCACAATCTGCGTTGCTGTTATCTGCGACAAGTTAACTCGCGTTGATAACACTAACGAAAGCAGAATCGTGCTCCTGCGGTCCTCACTTCGACGTACAACCAGTACGCCTCCGTTCCGGTCCTCGTCGCGCCTACGGTCTGACTATGATAGTTCGAATTGTAGTTGGCAAATATCATTACAATAAGTTTCTTTCATATGCAACGGTATCTGACGACTTCTAAGCAGTTCGTGGCTGTTGATAAATTGGCGGATACAAGATTTATTATTTTTTAGGTTTTTGTTAGCTTGCGGATTCAGCAACTTTGGTTGCTGTTTCTTTTCCGCCGGCCCAAAGCTGGAGAATGAGTATACTGCTTAAGATCAGCAAGCCGCCGCCCAGTTGCATGGGCGTTATTTTTTCGGCCAGGAGCAGAACCGACAACATAACGGTAATGACCGGCTCCGCTGTACTGATAATCGATGTGTTAGCCGGGCCGATGAGTCTTATGCCGGCGAAGCAGCCCAAAATGCCGACGACGGTTGACACAAGGGCAATAGCCAGCAGGATCAGCCAGCCTGCCATTGGCAGGGTAGTAACGAATTCGCCGGTAACGGCACAAGTCAGGGTGAAAGTAATCGCCGCCGCTGAACAGACGTAGGTTGTGGCGACTAATGGGTCTACATCTTTAAGCACCTTGCTGCTGACCAGGAGATAGGCAGAGTAGATAAGGGATGAAGCCATTCCCAACATAATGCCCATAAGACTGATGCCGGCAAAAGATACTTTGAGAATGAGAAAGAGTCCGCAGAAAGACAGCACTAAAGCCAGTCCTTTTTTCCAGTTGAACTCATCTACCCCAACAAGGAAGGACATCAAGGTAACGATAGCCGGATAGGTGTAAAGCAGCAGGGAAGACATTGACGCCGGCAGATATTTCAGCGACGCCGCAAAAAAAGTAGACATAAGACCATAACCCGCTATACCCAGGAGACAAAGGGATATGGCGGTCTTCCTGCTTACTTTGGCTGCAAGATTGCGCCAGCGCAATATCCCCCACAGACAAAGCGAAGCCAGAATAAAGCGGGCTGTCAGGATGGTAATGGTATTGGCGCCCAGCGCATAGGCCAATTTGATAAAAATCGGGAGCATGGCAAAGCCCGTGGCAGATGCCAGGACCATGAGCGCTCCGGTATGCTGTGGTTTCATAACAACACTCCATTTCCGCCGTTTTGGCAATAAATACGGCTGGATAAAGTACAATTATTATGATATAATAATTTGCACGATAAAGGAAGTATGATTTTCGTTTGCAGATCAATGATCCATAAGAACCCGGGGGCGTACTGGTTTCGACAGGGGTAGTTATGGTATGGGTAGCGAGCCGGGGTCCCATCAGCCCGTAATACGGTGGAACTAAAGTAAACGCAAACGAAGATTACGCTTTAGCAGCTTAATGCTAACGTCTTACCTACGCACTCCCGCGGCCTAGGATAAGGCGTCACTTAGCGGGATACCTGGGGCCCAATTCTCGGAGGGCCGACTGGGAACCTTTATCGAGATAGTACCCGGGCAGCCTGTCTGTGGGCGGCAAGGGCGCGAAACTCAAATCACCGACTGCGCTCGGAGAAACCCATGCAGTAATACCTTTGGACAGGAGTTCGATTCTCCTCGCCTCCACCACTCATATGTACAAAAAGAACGAGGAATACTTCGACGTATTCCTCGTAAACTACTACTTTTTCAACATAGGTCTGGATGATCTTTTTAAGGTCATCCGGATTTTTGCTTTTTAGTGCAGCTATATCTTTTTCAAGATAGGCAACAATCATTGATTTGTCTAGTGATACAGATTTCAGCTTAGTTTGATATTCATTGATTATCATAAGAATTTCGGCTTTTTCTTGCTCCAGCTTGTCCATAGTTATTTTCATGCTGGAATTATATAGGCCATCAGCAATGGCATTGATAAAATTATCAAGCTTTTTCTGGGTATCGGCGAGCCGCTGTTCAAAAACCTGAATGCCTTTTTTCTTGTCAGTCTGAGTGCTATGGTAATGTTCGATTAACTTATCGGCAAGACGGTTAATGGTACTAACATTGAATATTTTTTGCTGCAAATCTGCAATGGCAATATCCTCAATTAAGCTGATAACCATTCCGGTAGAATTTGCTATAGGGAGAGAAGGGCTGTCTAATCCAATGCCGGAAGTATTAAGACAATGAGAAGAAAAATAGAGTGTAAAATATGATTAAGAACATTCAGCTGATTGCCCGAACAGGCTCATAAGCTGAAAGCAATGATTGCTTCTTTTAGGGTGCCACCTTAATGTCGAACCATAAATATGGTGAGGCTTTTTTTCTTATATGGTACTTCCTAAATAAAATCACTAAAAATTCTATTTTGGATTATTTGATCCAAAAATCATTGACAGATAAGTGATGGGGGTTGTAAAATCATATTTGGAACGATCGTTCCAAATATGATTAAGGAGCTTTTAAATGAAAGAGAATACAAATAATGGTGAAAAACAACGCCTTCCAATCTTGGGTCTATTGGCTTTAGCTATGGCAGGGTTTATGGCGATTATGACAGAAACTCTCCCAGCCGGGTTGCTTCCACAGATAAGTAATGGACTTAATGTTTCAGAAAGTCTTGCAGGACAGTTAGTTACTTTATATGCAATTGGATCATTGACAGCAGCCATCCCTGTTATTGTCACTACTCGACGGTGGCGTCGTCGTCCTCTTCTCCTATTAGCCATTTGTGGTTTCCTTGTTTTTAATAGTATCACGGCTGTATCATCTGACTATATACTGACCTTGGTTGCTCGTTTTTTTGCCGGAGTATCTGCCGGTATTGCATGGGGATTAATTGCAGGTTATGCCCGGCGTATGGTATCTGATGAATTTAAGGGACGTGGTATGGCAATAGCGATGATTGGTACACCTATTGCTTTGACTTTTGGTGTACCAATTGGAACGTTTTTGGGAGCGTTCATTGGTTGGCGTTCAGTATTTGGAATCATGTCTCTTATGGCTCTTATACTGATTGGTTGGGTGCTCTGGAAAGTGCCGGACTATCCAGGACAGTCTAATGGTGACCAACTTTCGATTATTGATGTTTTTAAAACCCCTGAAGTGCGCTCTATCCTTTTTGTGGTTATGACTTGGATGACAGCTCACAATATACTTTATACGTATATTGCCCCCTTTCTTATTTCACTTGATATGCAACGTGTGGATTTGGCCCTGTTTCTATTTGGAGTTTCAGCACTTACAAGTATTTTTATTGTAGGCTCACTGATTGATCGTTGGTTACGTACCTTGTTACTGGGCAGTATAGCTGCTTTTACAATAGATTCGGTTCTACTTGGAATTAGCGGTGGTAATGCTATTGTGATCTATCTGGGGGTTATTATGTGGGGGCTGACATTTGGTGGTGCCGCGACATTATTGCAGACGGCACTTGCGGAAGCTGTTAAAGATGAGGCCGTTGATATGGTTATGTCAATAAATACAACGGTATGGAACTTAGCTATTGCGAGTGGTGGCTTAACAGGAGGCATACTTCTAAAAACAATAGGTGCCGGCTCATTTTCATGGGCAATGTTTGTTTTATTACTTTTGGCATTATTCGCAGCACTAAGGTCAAAGAGGCACGGATTTACTTGAGTCTTGGTTCCGGGCTAGGGTTCTAAAGAGAATGAACGTTTAACGTAATACTTGTTTACAGTTTTTTTATTAGTTATAATATATACAAACTCAGGAAGGAGGAGCATCTTATGGTTAAGACGGGACGGCCGCGAGTGTTTGACCGAGATAAAGCGATATTTGATGCAATGATGCTTTTTTGGGAGCAGGGATTTGAATCTACTTCACTTTCGCAGCTTAGAGAAGTTATGGGAAACATTTCGGCAGGCAGTTTTTACACAGCCTTTGAGTCAAAAGAAAAGTTATTCAAAGAAGTAATTGATTTATATACATCTACTTATGGTCAAGTTATGTTAAATCTAACAGACGTTTTACTTAATCCCGGGAAGGCTATTGAGATGTCATTAAGGCAATCGGCCAAAATGCAAACAGACCGATGTCACCCTTTGGGATGTTTAACTGTGATTTCGGCAAGTACCTGTTCTTTGGAACATATGCATATACGTGATATGCTCAAAGAGCAAAGGGATTTAGTACGGAGTTGGATGTCCAACTGTATACGGCGTGCTGTTGATCAGGGGGAACTTCCAGCTTCGACAGATATTAATGTGTTGACGACATTTTTTGTATCCTTTCTGCACGGGATTTCAATTCAAGCAAGAGATGGAGTGCCATTCGAGACAATAGACGCAGCGATAACTCAAACTATGAGTATATGGGATAGTCTAAGGTAGCGCAAAATCCGAAGAGTGAGCCAAAGCTACTCCGAAGGAGATTGGGGAAAAGGTTAGGGCCTATTTGTTTCTCAAAGGAACTAAATGGTTACAAGAAGAAACAAAGAGAAACTCGATAAACCATTGATTTATCTGAGTTTCTCTCATGGATGACAAAAGATGCAAAATGCACTTAGCTCATTGCTAAATCGTTAATATGATTACTTTAAACTAATTAAATTGAGATTTGTGTCGATACCCAGTGAGTTGCGTTGTACATACGATTCGGTAGGGTTCACCCCCACCAGCTAAAACCGGACAGTAAAAATGAACTGCAAAAAAAGCTGTTTGCCATGATGCGGTGAACAGCTCCTTTTTTCTTTTGCTGATGTAAGATGTGTTGGTAGTGCAAAAAACTAGGGCGATTGGGGCGATAGTGTGTGCCCTAAACGCCCCGCTTTTTTCGGGGAGGATTGAATTTTTGTTCTCCTTGCTGCCTGCTAAAAAGAAGGGAGGTGTAGAAGTAAACATAAACGGGACGCAGACAGGTTTGTCGTTCCGTCGCCAGCAATATCAATGACGGATTAAATCCTCACCAAGAGTGAGGGTTTACTTTTGAATCTGCGGAATTTATGATATAATGATCTCGCAGAAAATAAATGTAAGCAGTAGCTTGATATATTTTAACGAGTATAATTTTGAGGAGGTAGCCTTGATGCAAACATTAAAACAAGAAGCTATTGAGGCAATTTCCAAATTGCCCGATTCGGCTAGTCTTGAGGAAATTATGTATAGACTGTATGTTATAGACAAAGTGAGAAAGGGCTTAGAAGCTACTGAACGCGGGGAAACGATTTCAGTTGGTGATATGAAAAAAGAGATTGGTGTATGGTAAAGTGGTCTATACCGGCTAAACAAGATTTAAAACAAATTCATGATTTTATAGCGCGTGATTCAGACCGTTATGCCAAGAAAGTTGCAATGGAAATTGTTGATAGATCTGAAGCATTAAGCCATTTTCCTGAGATGGGAAGGAGTATTCCAGAACTCAATGATCCGAGCATCAGGGAAATGGTTATTTATTCTTACCGTCTAATTTACAGGGTGTCACTTAATGAAGTGGAAATTTTAGCATTAGTTCATTCAAGAAGAGAACTTACGGTTGAATCTTTAGATGATTTGAAAAGCTAGATTTTATTTGGTGCTTTTTCCATAGTATAAGATGCCATAGTGGGGAGATGATTGACACCATGCCATTTGTAAGAAAAATTGTTAATAGTAATGTCTTAGCCGGAATTATTGATATTCCTGAAGCTTTACAAAATAAAAGAGTTGAAGTAATTATTTTTTCCTTGGATGACAATAGTACAACTGTGAGCCAAATTGGAAAAACAAAAAAAGCAAAAGGTTTTCTGGATAAATACAAAAATACTGCTCTTATCGAGAAAGAATCTGCGGCTTGGGCAGAGGCGGCGACCGGAAAACATGAACATCGTTGATGCAAATATTATTTTGCGGGACGAACCCAGGATGGCCTAGGTTCATTTTAATTATTGGTTTTCGCCAGTGGAGCGCGTGAATTTTGCGCTCCACTATTACTGTTGCCTCAAATGTCCAGCAATAGACGGTATTTTTTGACCGAAACTTGACGGAAACCCTGACCATCGTAACCTCATCATTAGAACGGAAGAGGGGAGAATTATGTTAATTCTCCCAGAATTGCAGTATATGGGGACGCCTGGGGACGTTCGGGATACCTGGGGCCAATTCTCGGAGGGCCGACTGGGAACCTTTATCGAGATAGTACCCGGGCAGCCTGTCTGTGGGCGGCAAGGGCGCGAAACTTAAATCACCAACTGCGCTCGGAGAAACCCATGCAGTAATACCTTTGGACAGGAGTTCGATTCTCCTCGTCTCCACCAGAATTTGGAAATTGAAAATACCCGCGAAATTTTCGCGGGTATTTTGCTTTATATTAGGAAAAAGTAACTGTGCTAAACCGAATTTTATTATATTTCCGGTAACATGGGCAATCATTAGCAAGAGGGTTGACTGGAATTGTGGAGATACGGGCAAGATGCTCTTTGATTTATTGAACATCAAGTTTAGTGAGAAAAAAAGTGAAATAGCGAATGTGAATTATTTCATTGTTAGGGGATAAGCGGGAATAAATGATTCTTCCAATAGGTATATTAAACCTTAGTAAGGTGAATAGATCTTATGTTTTTAATTAGATGTTGATGGTATTACAGAGTAAGGAGATAAATCATGGACAAAGAAAATACAATGAGTAATTCGGGAAAACTTACAAAAGAACAGGGCTTAACTCTCAATGGAAACTTACAGGTGGCTGTTGGTGGTGAGGTACACCAAATAGCCGGTGGCGAACACCCCGCGCTCACTACTAACCAGGGCGTCCCGCTTTCCGATAATCAAAACTCGCTCAGGGCCAACCCGAACGGCCCTACCCTTGGGGAGGATTTCATTCTTAGAGAGAAAATTACCCATTTTGATCACGAGCGTATTCCGGAACGTGTCGTTCACGCACGAGGGACAGGCGTGCATGGATTCTTCGAGTTGACCACCTCATTGAAGCAATACACCACCGCCAGGATACTCACCGAGGTAGGTGAGAGGACACCCGTGTTTACTCGTTTCTCTACCGTTGCCGGTGGTGCAGGTTCGGTAGATACCCCCCGTGACGTACGTGGATTTGCTGTCAAGTTTTACACTAAGGAGGGCAACTGGGATCTGGTCGGCAACAACATTCCGGTTTTCTTCATTCAGGATGCCATTAAATTCCCCGACCTTATTCATGCTGTAAAAATGGAACCCGATCGCGGTTTTCCGCAATCGGCAACCGCTCACGACACATTCTGGGATTTTATTTCACTCACGCCTGAATCCATGCATATGGTAATGTGGATCATGTCTGATCGCACAATACCACGTTCTTTACGGATGATTGAAGGTTTTGGCGTGCATAGTTTCCGGCTGATTAATGATTCAGGCGAATCCACTTTCGTCAAATTCCACTGGCGTCCCAAACTAGGTTTGCAGTCCACTATTTGGGATGAGACAGTCAAGATTTCCGGTGCGGATCAAGACTTCCACCGGCGCGATATGTTCGACGCCATCACGTCAGGTAATTTTCCTGAATGGGAATTTGCGGTTCAGCTTTTCACGCAGGCGGAAGCGGACACATTCCCGTTCGATCATCTGGACCCGACTAAGCTGATTCCCGAAGAATTGGTGCCCCTGAAAGTGATTGGACGCATGGTGCTGGATCGTTGGCCGAACAATTTCTTCGCGGAGACGGAACAGATTGCTTTTTGTCCCTCTCATCTCGTACCAGGTATTGATTTTTCCAATGATCCACTGTTGCAGGGCCGTTTATTTTCCTATCATGACACACAGCTTTCGCGTCTGGGTACGCCCAATTTTCACCAGATTCCGATAAACGCTCCCAAGTGCCCGTTTTCCAATCAACAACGTGATGGACACATGCAGATGGCGCAACAGGCGGGCCGTGTTGCCTATGATCCCAGTTCCCTGTCCGGTGAATCGCCACGCGAAACACCGACCAACGGTTTTCATAGTGCTGCGATAACTGAACCAGGCGGAAAAGGCCGCATCCGTGCTGCAAGCTTTGCTGATCACTACAGTCAAGCGCGACTGTTTTATATCAGCCAAACAGCGTATGAGCAAGCGCATATCGCTTCAGCTTTGGTGTTTGAGCTTTCCAAGGTTGAACATGTTCACGTGCGTGAGGCGATAGTCGGTCATCTGCGACATATTGATGAAGCCCTTGCCCAAAGGGTCGCTGCCGGCCTTGGGTTCAACAAGATTCCTGATGCACCGGTGGCCGCAAGGCCTGTGCAGGAGATGAAGCCTTCGCCTGCATTGCAGATCATCGGCAAGATGAAAGACACGCTTATGGGGCGTGCGATTGGTATCCTGATCGCGAATGGTTCAGACGGTGCTGTAGTCGAGAAGATTAAAAAGGCGGCGACGGGTGCAGGTGCCACCGTGAAGATTGTCTCCCCAAAAGTGGGAGACGTGAAGCTTGCTGATGGTCTGATGTTGGCTATTGACGGACAACTGGCTGGTTGCCCTTCTGTGTTATTTGATGCAGTTGCTGTTATTCTCTCTGATGAAGGCGCAAAGGCGCTGTCGATGGAAAGCGCTGCCATCGATTTTGTGCGCGATGCTTTCGGTCATCTCAAGGCAATTGCCGTCGATAAAGAGGGTCAGGCGCTTTTGAAAATAGCGAATGTGGGACAAGATGCGGGTGTTGTGGACGCTAATAACCAAGAAGCATTTATTGTTGCGGCAAAGACCCGCCAATGGAACCGGGAAAAATCCATTCGAACATTGGCGTAAATAGAAAGTAGCAATGCCGATGTTAAGTCAAACTATTGACCGAGAGTATTATCTTTTTATATGCTGGTTATGAATCTCCCCTCCACCTTAAGATATAATGGAAATATTATATCTTAAGGTGGAGGTTTGGTTTTATAAAGGTAATTTGCCATCTGTGTGGATTAAGGCGGTCGCACGGCGGGTCGATCTCATGAACTATTCGCTTGTTTGATAAAGAATAGCAACATGGACTGCTAGCTGTCCATGTTGCGTAAAGTAACTATAATTAGGGCGTTTTCTTCTGTCATTATTCCATTACCACAGTGTATCTACTTGAATATTTGACACAATAAATGATATAATAATGTCATAATTGAGACATTGTTTGGGGGGTTTTGTTATGAGAGTTCCTGTTGTAAAGCCGATCAAAGAATTACGTGATACAAAGACCATCGCCGCCATTTGTAATGAACAGGGGAGGCCGGTCATTATTACAAATAATGGACGGACGCAGCTTGTTATTATTAGTGAAGCTCAATTTGAAGAGTACGAGAATATGAAAGCAAGACTTGATTTGTACGAGAAGTTAGCGGAAGCGGAAGCGGAGGCGAATACGGGATTTGAAGGACATCGCCTATCCGACGTAGCAAAAAATCTAATGGCAGATTTAATTTGATATGACGATGGTTCCCTTTGCGATCAAACTGTTGACACCTGCACGGCAGGATTTGTATGAAATCAAGCAATTTATTCAACAAGATCGTCCGCTTACAGCCAGGCGGGTTATGGAAAAAATTTTTCAGGACATCATAACGCTGGAAACATTGCCAGAGGCGGGTTCAGTGGTTTATGACAAGCGGCTGCAGATGATGGGATATCGATATTGGCCTGTGCTTGACGGCAAGTACATTGCTTTTTACGTAGCTTACAAAAGTAAAAGGCTTGTACAAATACGGCGCATTTTGTCTGCAAGACAGGATTATTTGCCGATTTTGCGCGGGAAGCTGTAGCAGTATGAAGGGACACCTGGGGACGTTCCTGTTTTGTCACATTTGCAAACTCGTTTTGCGATAACCGCCAAGAGGAGGTAGTAAAATATTGACGGATTAGGAACGTCCCCTAGCGTCCATTCTTTGTCAACAACCTGACCGGAAGGTGTTATGCTTCGTCCGGTATTGTCTTGCCTAACTCTATTCCAACGCCTTTTTCAAGATATTCAGCGAAATGCTGTCGTTGATGCTCTCGACAAAAGGAATGTTTGCCGGGGTTACGCTGGCGAGGGTCCAGCGCAGCAGGGCGGGTGTAAAGTCTTTATCCAGCGCGCCGCGATAGGTGGATAAGACGCAGTATTCGGCGCAAAAACCGCTGATAATGATCGTATCAACACCCAGGCCGCGCAGTACCGTTTCCAGTTCGGCATAAGAAGTCGATCATCGGGTTAGTTGCGGCTCTTTTAATCCTGTGCGGGGGCTTTACTGCTGCGAAAATTATCGGCGGTTCCGCGAAGATAGCCTCTTTGGCCTTTGCTCCGAATGGGACATACGAAGGCGTCGTAAAAGATGGGAAACCAGCCGGGAAGGGGGTAGTCAGTTTCCCCATGGAAAAAAATACGAAGGCTCTTTTAATGGCTTCGTATTATCAGGCCAGTTCATCTTGACGGACGCTCGCGGCAACCGTTACGAGGGCAGCTTTAACAACGGCTTGCTTCAAGGGAAAGGCCAATTTACCTCCGGGGATCAAACACAATCCTACGAAGGGAACTTTCTTAATAACATGTACGACGGTCAGGGCATCTTGATAGACAAGGGCAAGGGAACCTATACCGGGGAATTCAAAAATAGCAGGTTCCATGGCTTCGGAAGATTCACGGCTAACGACGGTTCCATTTACGAAGGTACTTTTGCCAATGGGATACTGAATGGAGATGGGTCCATAACATATCCAGACGGGAGTAAGTTCAGCGGGAAGTTTGTCAACGGGACACCGGTAGCAAAACCTATTTCCATAAGGGACTTTGCAATAAACGGGATATCCTTGGGTAGTCTTTTGGCGGATGCCTCCGCAAAATTGGGGAATCCGCTTTCCGAGAACCGATTGCAACAACGGATGAGCATATACCAAATGTCCAACAATGTCGAGATAGTTGCTATGGGCGGAAGGGTTGTACGCCTTACACTGAAGGGAGCAAGCTCCCTCTCGACGGCAAGGGGTATTAAAATTGGGGATAATTTAACTAAGGTTAAACTTTTTTATGGGAACGGATATAGAGAGAATCGCTTCCAAAACACCAACAGCATAAACTGCGATTTCGGCGATAAAGGAATACGCTTTATAATGGATAGCGCAGACATAGTACAACAAATCGACATCCAGTTTTACACCGGCTGATAGCTATAGTAGGACGAAAATTCAGGGGATATATTGGTGATTGAGGCCAGGCGACGTCCGATAGTCAGTTTATGTCATGTGGGATATGGGAGACAGGAATACTGTCCCAGTGAATTATCTGATTGGGAATTGACGGATTTACAAGGTCACGGATCAGCCTCTACCAAAACTTGAATGTCGCTTCCGCCTAATGTATTATGGTTTATAGCCTATCGTATATTTGTGCGCGGTCAAGAGGTTTGGATAGAAAATGGACAATAAATTTTGGACGAAATTATCTAGCCAATTGACAATTGCCTGTAGTTAAGCATTCTTCGTCATTTTTATGATCTTATCTCTTCCACCTTGACCATCAAGGGTCCGCTAACGCCAGCGAAAAGAAACCGCTCGCCCTTGACAACCAAGGTTCCAGAAATTTTGTATAATCAAGCGACGAAGAATTATTCAAAAAACGCAAAAGCCATCTTCAGTAGAAGAATGGCTTTCTTATTTAGCTTCAATATGCGATATTTATACCAAAGTATCTACTCTTCAATGTATGGATACGCTAATTAATGAGTCGGATTGACCCGTTACGGGTCAGAAACTTTTATCGACGTGCTTTAAGGCGGTTTCTGCGGACGGCAATGCTTAATGTCCAGCCTAAAAGGCAATCTTGTATCGGTTTTAAGGGATGTGTCCTGTTGTGATTCAAACGTTCAAACTCCTGTCAAAAAATTGATGTAAACTATGTCTAAACACTTGATTTTACTGACATTGTCTGGTTTTTCTTTTAGAAATAATAATTATACATAAGACTGGGATTTTGGTTAATTTTTGTGATATTTTTAAAATGGGTATGAGAATTTTACATGGGTACTTACGACATAAGGGACATTTCGGATTGAGGGTGCCAGTGTTTAGGATAATTGGTTATAAGTGAATAGCTTTGAATTATAAGCTGTTTAGGTTTAGATACAGCTCATATGAATGGCTTGAGTAGAATGTATGATGTGGTAGTGATTTTTGCTATAATATATGTATAGATAAAGTGCTATAAACATGTTTTCATTTGATTGGGAGGTGTGTGGGGTGGCTATGGATTTACTGAAAGCTAAGGATAATGAGCATGTTGCACTGGCTGAACTAAAGAAACGTGTACAAGAGAAAACGGCAGTCGCGAAAGTTGTTGTTTTTGGTTCGGTAGCTCGTGGCGAGGCAACAGAAGACTCCGATCTGGACGTACTGATTCTTACGGAAGAGCAAATCTCTTATTCAGAGGAAACTTCTATATTTGATATAGCGTTCTTTGTTAACCTGGAGTACGATACCAACATTAGCGTAGTGGTTGTTCCAAAGGAAAAATGGGAATCTCCTGTCTGGTCGCTGCTGCCACTTCATCAAGCGATTGCCAGAGAAGGAATTGCCGTATGACCGCAGAAGGCAGTGTGAAGGAGTTAGCGCGTTATTGGCTGAGCAAGTCGCTGGAGGCGGAAGAAAGTGCGACGCTGCTGTTTGAGCATCGGCAATGGTCGGCTTGCGTCAGTAGATTGTACTATGCCTCATTTTACGCTATGAGTGCACTTCTTGTATTGCGTCAATTAAGCTACGGAAGGCATTCCGCTGTTAGGGCCAGCTTACATAGAGATTTTGTAAAAACGGGCGCATTGCCTGTAGAGGCGGGTATGGTGTACAATCGGCTGTTTGAATGGAGACAAAAGGCCGATTACGAAGCTTTTCTGGAAATGAATGAGCAAATGGCTGAAGATCTGTTGATACAAGCAAGGGATTTGCTTACAATCTTGCGCAAGTATGCAGAAAATGAAATAGGCTGACGGAGTTTGAGTGGCTAGAGGAGTTTTCTAAAAGATGTTTAGGGTGCCGCGCGTCAGGCAGGTTCGGGCTTGCAATGATTACGTTCTGCGGGTTACGTTGACAATAGAGTAACGAAGCTTATGATCTAAAGCCTAAATTGAATGATGAGCGCTTTCTCATTTTATTCGATAGAGGCTTTTTTAAAAACATACAGGTTGACGGCGGAGGAGTCGGAATTAGTTGGAGCGGTGATGTCGACTTGAGCGAAAACGAACTTTGGACTAAAGGCAAGGAACTGAGTTAACCGAATTCCAAATTGTGGAATAGGATATGGGATTTGTCTGGTTGCGGATCGCCTCCGCCAATTGAATCTCCCCTCCACCTTAGTTATAATAGAAATATATTATGTCTAAGGTGGAGGTTTTATTTTGCATGTGACGTGCCATTTCTGTGGCACCGGATTTGACCAAGCCAAAAATTTCCAGATAGGTGCAGGCTGAATTCCAGAAGGTCATAGAGTGCTTGATAAAAGAAGGAAGGATTTCTTGATGAATCTTAACGATTTTGAAAGCTATATCGATAGAAAAATTCTTGCAAGAGGATATGACTATTTTGAAAACAACTGTGTGGTCTCAATAAAGGAAACGGATGACAATATATATGAGGCGGAAGTGGCAGGCACAGAGCTTTATCTAGTGAACGTTGAGCTGGATGGCGAAGCCAATATAATTGATACCCAATGCGGCTGCCCTTATGACATGGGAGAGTATTGCAAGCACCAGGTGGCGGTATTTTTTGCATTGAGGGATATGAAGGCGGATCATCCTCA
This sequence comes from Methylomusa anaerophila, assembly GCF_003966895.1. Taxonomy (NCBI): domain Bacteria; kingdom Bacillati; phylum Bacillota; class Negativicutes; order Selenomonadales; family Sporomusaceae; genus Methylomusa; species Methylomusa anaerophila. Next base: position 2,694,012 of record NZ_AP018449.1, read on the forward strand.
AAAAGATAGCGATGATTTAAAAAGTAAAATTAGTTTGGGACCGGGGAATAAATTTTTTGTCCTCCCGCAAGGGAAGGCCCGCAGTATTGAAGATATTCTTTCCCAAAGAACAAAGGAAGAACTGGTTGGGTTCTTGCTGGATATTGCAGCCGAGTACGATGAGATAAAACAACGGATTGAGTTGAATTTTGGCGATACAAATGATGCTGAGGAGATCAAAAAATCGATTGAGCTTATTCGTACTTTTTTCAATAAGAATTCCGACCGGCATGGCTTCGTTGCTTATGGTGATACTTATGAAGCCGTAAGAGGTGCGGACTTGGTATTAAAAAAGGCCCGGGCTGCCTTTGAACACAAGAAAACCCTTCATGCTTTAGATCTTACCCTTTGTGTAATACATGAGCTGATGGACCTGCTGGAAAACTGTGATGATTCTGATGGCATTGTTGGTGGGGCTATTGAGGAAAACCTTGATTTTATAAAAGAAATGGTTGAGGAGGAAGAATTCAATCCGGCCGTTAAAGAAGGCTTCTTTAACAAGCTTATGGAAGAAGCGGCCAATAAACGGTATGATGGATGGTCTGACTGGAAGCTGGAACTGTTGGAAAATTGTTCGACACTGGCGGATATTCCTTCTTTAAGAAACAGATTGGAAAATCGCCTGCAATCAATGCTGGATGACGAAGAAGGGGATTCCTGGAGCGTCAATTATTTCAATGAAAAAGTATTTCAAATCAGATATAATATGATATTGCAGAATGAGGACGAGAAGGCGGCGCTGGATTTTGTAGAGCAAAACCTCCAGTTCTCCAGCTTCAGAAAAATGACCATAGGACGGGCGATGCAGAGCAAGGATTATGATCAGGTAATCAAGCTTGCACTTGAAGGAGAGGCAAAGGACAAAGATTTGCCGGGTCTTGTGAATGACTGGAGGGAGTACCGGTACAAAGCATATAACCTTTTAGGGAAGCTTGATGAACAGCGTGGATTGGCAACAGATTTTATTCTGGCTGGCAGCTTTGAATATTATAAGGATTTGAGAAGCACCTATAATGACGAAGAATGGGCTGTTGTATATCCTCAAATCATCTCCCGGCTGGAAGATCAAAAGAAATTTCATAGCGACATTTATACCCGTATTCTTATCGAGGAAGGGGAAAAGAAAAAACTCCTTGAGTATGTTAAAAAAAATCCCTCAGCAGTTGAAAGCTATTATAAACACCTTGTTCCTGAATTCAGGGAAGAGGTTTTTGATTTGTTTTTGAAATATATCGAACAGGTGGCAGCAAGGGCGGGCAACAGAAGGGATTATCAAGGAGTTTGCGCTATTATCCGGAACTTGAAAAAAGCAGGGGGAAAAGATCAGGCGTTGGAAATCAAACAGAAGTTTTCTATCAAATATGCAAACAGACCGGCGTTCAGGGATGAATTGACAAAGGTATAGGCTCATTTTAAATAGAACAGGGACCAGCTAATTAAAGTCAAGCCCTAAATACAATTTTTGATCAAAGTAAAAAAAAATAAGCATAGGAAACAAGCCTTTCTCAAACGCGAACGTTAATTAAGAAAGGCGCAAACAATGTTCATTTGATTCTTGCCCTAAACTCAATGTTTGTATAAATCACCTGCTGTTCTCTCCGATGATTCAACCGAATAATGCTCTTTCAGCTGGTCAAACAAACTTGGGCCGCACTCATACCTGGATTTTGCCGCAGTCAGTCGAGCACTACTCCTTCATAAAGTTTTAGGTTAGTTTTTCTTTCGCCCAATAATATCGCTATATCTAAGCAGCGTGGATGAAGAGGCTTGTGAATTTTGGGAGCGTGTTTGGGATGAAGTTAACGCCCGCTATGAATTATACAGTTTACTAATTGCGTTCATCGCATTTTTACTAAATTCTCTAACGCTTATATCAGTGTCAAAATGTTTATCTTGCCATTTCGTATAATCGAAAGGTTCTTTAATGATTAAGGAAATGAAGCGTTCTGCATCGACTTTACCGAGTTTATTAATTAAAATACTCATACCTTCATTTTTGATAACGCTATCCGTTTTCATTTTATTCGACCTCCAGCCTAGTTAAGAATTCAATCGGATCTATTACGTCAATTTCAGAAATATCTTTATTTAATAGTTTCCTATCCGTAGTAAGATAATAATCACATTTTGATGCAACAGCACAAGAAATATGCAAAGCATCTTTTGTTTTGATTCCTTTTACTGTTAAGGATTCAGCAAATAATAAAATTTCTTCGGATTCAATAATGGTTTCAGCGGCAATATCTTTCCAAAGAATGATAGAATTTCTTCTGATTTCAAAAGGGTTTTGCATATTTTCATATTCTAAAACATATGACCAAACAAAATCAAATTCCCCCTTCAATATTTGATCTTGGACATATAGTTTTGCTTGGGTTTCTAAATGGATTCTTAATTGAGTCTGATTGTCAAAAGGGCGGTTAAAACAACAATTATCCAAATAAATTTTTAATTTTTTGGATTCCGCTTTTCGTTTGGCATATTTTTCTATTAAATTCACGCAACCGTCCCCCTTATACCGTCCCTTTTATCAATATCTTTGGTTTAACAAATTCATACTCGCGTTCAAGTGTATCATCGACTGCTTTTTTACCACGTTCATCTAGAGTGCGGTATTTTTTTATAATGGTCTGTTCTTGAGGGGTATAAGGGTCAGCTATAGGGGGCGAGACATCCTTTCCTGCTATAAGAAAAGTGGAAGAAACCTCCAAAGCATTTGCAACTCTTTCTATTAATTCCAAAGGAATTTTGCGCTTGCCAACCTCATAACCAGCATATGTAGATTGAGGTATGCCCAATACCTTTGCAAACTCGTTTTGTGATAGCCCTTTATCTTGACGAACATTAGCAAGCCTTTTGCCAAATTGAATATAAATATCTGTGTCCGTTATGATATTCACCTTCTTTCACTTGATTAAAGATTAGCACAGTATAGCGCAATTTGCAATTGAAAACAATAAAAATATATTGACTTAAACGTAATATGAGGTTAAAGAGGGACAGGGGGACAGGTGTGCGCCACGAAAAGTGTCCCTCAGATTGTACAGAACTGTCTTTGAAAATGGGTGGATTTGCAGGGTCACGGATCAGTCTTCTGAACCCTTGGCCGTACTCTCGTTAAACCCTATTGTGACTGGGCTTAACGGGATATAGATGTTAAAAGAACTCTGCTGTCATGATGACAATAGAGTTCTTTTTTGTACCTTGACAATATCCCCCTGGGGGGGATATCATATTGCTGGAGGGATGAATTTGGAGAACCATGTTCACGCACACCAGAAACAGGTTGTAAATAGGCTCGCAAGGGTCGAAGGTCATGTGAGAGCCGTCAAGCAAATGGTTGCAGATGGGCGGGATTGTCCCGAGGTTCTGCTCCAGATTGCCGCCATCCAGAAGGCCATTGACAATACCGCAAAGTTAATTCTGAAGGACCATCTGGAACATTGCCTTGTCCACGCAGTCAACGAAGGCGGGCATGAGGATTTCCTGGAGAAGCTCCAGGAAGCTCTTGACCGTTATATCAGATAGGAGGGAGATTAATGAGAGCGGTACTATTTTTGGCAGTCTTGTTGGCCACTCCATCCGTTGCTTACGCTCACTCAGGCGCAGTCTTTAGAGTAGCTGTAAACTATATTCCTATGCTACTGGCATTGGTTCCTATTTTCTGGACTCCGATTTCTAAATTTTTCAGGCGATGGAGGGACTTATTCAGAAAAGAAGACAAGTAGGAATAAGGGACTCCAAAAATATTGATCCATTAGAGTTTAGTTGAAAAGATACGAAAGTTCATCGGGGAATATGTTGAATAACTATCGTTAAAAGAAATTTTAAATAATACTTTCACTGTGGCGTTGGCAAGATAGCTTTGTTCGTTAATATCCGGTAGAATTCAGTCCTGAACAATATAAAAAAGTCCAGCCTCTGATCTCAGAAGCTGGACAATCCATTTTTAATATTAATATTTGCATTAATCTATAAATTATCTGCATCCCTTGCCTAAGGCATAATCCTATTTCTGTCCCGCGGCAACAGATCCCATATAATTGGAATCCAGAGAACAACGGTAGCGTTTTCTTGGGATAGAGAGCTTCGATTCAGGTCGGCTTGCAATCCTCGCAAAACCCAAATACCTCCAGATTATGGCCCATTACATGAAAATTTTCATCTTCAAGCTTCGGAATGAACTTCTCCATCGGGCAATTAGCCATTGCTATGATTTTGTGGCAGTTCATGCAGACAGCATAATGCTTATGCTTGAAACGGTTTAGTTCATACACTGCCATTTCATTATTCATTACATTGGTTTTAATCACCATGCCCTTTTTTACGAAAAGCTCCAGTATCCGGTAGACGGTTGACATCCAAGCCACATCCCCGCTTTTCTCCATTTTAGAGCATATATCCGCAGCACTTAAGGGTTTTTCGGAATTTTCAAGTACTGAGAGCACACTTTCACGCTGCCGCGTTCTCTTTATTCCCGCAGGCCATCTATTCTGTTTCTCTTTCACTGTATTCACCTCATTCTTTTTTAACCAAGGGCTGTACAGCATCTCCAGTATTCGGCATGGATTTGCTGTATTTCTAAAAAGCGTGCTCTCAAATTCTTTTTATATGACACGTAAATGCGTTTTATTCGCATTTAAACTTATTATAGAGTGCGAACCCTGTAAAGTCAAGTTTTTGCGGGTGTTAGCAGGATGCTGGGATATGGGCGTCATTAGCATCGGGTGGTGCGCAGCTTTTTTGTGAGCAAAACCAGGACAAGGACGGCAACGGAAATCAGAGCGGTAAATCCACCGGGAGCTACATCGAGATAATACGAAATAAACAGCCCGAGCATGATGTCAATTATGCTGAAAACGATTGAAAATATCAAGGTTAGCTTGAATCCCTTTCCGAGCTGCAGCGCTGTGGCGACGGGGAGGGCAATCATGGAACTGAGTACCAGCACGCCAACGATTTTTATAGATATAGAGATTGCAGAGGCCACGAGGATGGAAAAAATATAATTGATTAATCCTACTTTTACGCCGGCTACTTTGGCTGCCTCTTCGTCATAGGCGATATAAATCATCTGATTGTATAGAAAAATCAGCGTCAAAACGGAAATGGCACTGAGGACCAGCACCATGATCATATCAAACCGGGTCACGGTAAGGATACTGCCGAACAAAAAGGAATCAGCATTTGCGTGGAGCTTGCCGGAGCTGATTATGGTGATCGCGGTGCCCACGCTCAGGGAGAGCACAATAGTGAGAATCAAGTCGGTGTACTTTTGGAAATAGCTGCGCAGAAACTCAATCAGCGCACCACAGATAGATGTAAAGACAAATGCGCCAAGTATGGGGTTTTGATTTGACATTAGCCCGATTGCGACACCGGCCAGCGAGGCATGGGATAATGTGTCCCCGATCATGGAATAACGGCGGAGCACCAAGAAGATACCGATGCAAGGGCATAAAATCGAAATAAATATAGAAACGAAAATTGCGTTTTGCATAAAGCTATAACTAAATATCGTCATCGCTTTTCCCCCCTGTTTTTCAAGAATTCGTCTACATATTGCCGAGGGGTGCAGAGGTGTCCCTGCCCACACATCAGATGATAAATTAAGGTTGAGTTTGAAATTGCGGCATCCAGGTTGTGTTCTACGGAAACAACAGTAATGCCGTTTTCTTTGTTTATTTTTTTCAAGAACTCATAGATCTCTTTTTGGCCGTTAATATCCACTCCGGTCGAAGGTTCGTCCAGAATAAGCAAATCCGGTTTTCCCAATAGTGCCCGCGCAATCAGTATTTTTTGGTTCTGCCCCCCAGATAGGGTACCCATCAAGACGTCTGTAAAATCAGACATTCCAACCTGCTCAAGCGCGTCCGTAATTATATCTTTGCTTTTGATTTTCAATAACTTGCGATAAGAATTCAGTGCTTCATAGACCGTAATGGGAAAATTAGAATTTGAGAAATCATTTTTCTGCGGGACATATCCGATCCTCTTTGTCTGAACTGCGATGCGTCCGCTTGTGGGTTTTATGAACTTTAATATCAACCGCATCAGCGTACTCTTTCCACTGCCGTTTTCACCTACTACCGATACATACTCGCCATTGCGTATTTCCCAGTTAATACCGTCCAGCACATACGGCGGCGAACCTGTATAGGAAAAAAATAAATTATCTGCCTTGATCACGAACAACACCCTTTCCGAATACGAACCATAAGTCTTCTTTGTTGCAAATGCGCGTCAAATGCAAATGCGCTTCATTTGCACTTGACAATTATATCCTCGCACGCTATCATCTATTATAGATGCAAATAGGAAGCATTTGCAAGTATAATTTCTGGAGGCGGATAATATGTTAAAAAGATGGGTTGCTATGCTACTCTGCCTGGTTGCCATTGTAAGTTTTTCAGCGTGCAGTAGCAATTCGGACTCGGCAAGTAAGCGAGGAGGAAGCAATATACCGGGGAGCGGTGCGGAAGAAAAGATCAAAGTGTCTGTCACCTTTGATGCAATAAAGGAGTTTGTTGCAGCTGTCGGAAAAGACAAAGTGGAAATTTCAGTGATTATCCCTGCCGGAACGGAACCTCACGATTTCGAACCAAAGGCACGGGATCTGGCAAGTCTGAGTGCCGCTAAGGTTTTTGTCTATAACGGACTCGGGATGGAAGCATGGGCAGAAGAAGCAATCCAAGCCGCAAATAACAACAATCTGATTGTTGTGGACGCATCCAAGGGAGCCGATGTTATCACAAAAGAAACGACGTCGGAAAATCATGAGGAAGGCGCGGATCACAAAGAGGGGCATGACCATGGGAAGTATGATCCCCATCTGTGGCTGAGCTTAAAAGGCGCACAAACTGAGGTGAAAAACATCAAGGATGCGCTTGTCCAGGCAGACCCATCTAATAAAGATTATTACGAACAGAACGGCAATAATTTTATCTCTCAGTTGGGAAACCTTTATAACGAATATAACGGTAAATTCCAGTCCGTGGCGAAAAAGAACTTTGTGACAGGGCATGCCGCTTTTGGTTATCTCTGCCGTGACTTTGGCTTGGAACAAAACAGTGTTAGTGATATTTATGCGGAAGGAGAACCTTCAGCGCAACAACTGGCCAAACTCGTAGAATACTGCAGGGCAAACAACGTAACGACCATTTTTGCCGAAGAAATGGCAAGCCCGAAGGTCTCACAAACGTTGGCCAATGAAGTCGGCGCAAAAGTAGAAACCATCTACACGATTGAAAGCGCCGAGGATAATATGACATATCTGGAGCGGATGGAGAGAAACCTATCTAAGATTTACGATAGCTTGACCAAATAGGCGATTTACTTTACTATCGTCACTTCTAAGCGGCACACCAATGGGGATTATGCAGCGAGTGCTTTGATAAGCTGAAAGCCGCCTCCACAATATAATAAGGGTTTTGGAAAAAGAGGGCTGCTTGAAGGCAGAAAAAACACAGGCAATAGAGATCATTAAGCGCGGAAGGGCCTAATTTGGTGTTCTAAACACGAATTTCAGGCCCTTTTGCATCTCTTTCGCTAATTGCCGCTAGCGGAATTAATGTTAATAATATAGAGAAGTATGCCGGAACAGGGGTAGATGTGATTGCCACTTCAAACCTTTTTCATGGAAAGCCACTTGATATTGGCGTAAAAATGAGCATGCGTTAGTCGAACTGGCAGATGTTCAACCTGCCCCGGGTTGAAGTGACAGAGGCATCTGTCCTCTTAATTAAGTTTTGGTTAAATTTATCATAACGTAAAGGAAATTATCAAAACATATCGAAATATATCAAACAAAAGTAATACATAGTTTTAAGAAGAAACCCGCTATAATTAGGGGTTTTTGTGTTTTGCGTGCAGCATGACGCGAAAATGATTACAATCCATGACAAAGTAGGAGATAAAGTATCTTATGCCGCTATTCGGCTAGCTAGAAAAGGTTACATTCGTTCTCTAACTATGTATTTTAAAACAAGCGCTGAGAGGTCGTTATCATCAAAAAGCGGGAAACGGAGTGTAGCTGTCATGAAAAAAATAATTACCGGTTTTTCCACCTTTTTTATTCTGTTGGTTTTGCTTGTTGTTCCCCATAATATGGTGCAGGCTGCGGAAGAACAAACGGTCGAAGACTATCTGGCAACAGCAAAGCAGTATTTACAGCAAAAGGACTATAACGGCGCGTTAAAGGCCTGCGATCAGGGGCTGAAATTGGATCCACAATCAGTAAAAATCTATGAAATTCGCGGGGATATATTTACCGCTCAGGGTAACACGGACAAAGCCATTGCCGATTATAATCAGGCGATTTCCCTTGGATCTAACAGCCCGCGGATATATTTTTCCCGCGGTAATAAATTCCTCATGAAAGGGATGTTTGATAAGGCGATAACTGATTGCAATACGGCCCTGGAATTAAGGCCAGACTATTACATTGCTTACATTCTTCGTGGAAATGCCTATTATTTCAAAGGAATGAATGACAAAGCACTGGAAGATTTTAAAGCCTATTTCCGATCCGCTCCTTCCGACGACCCGGCGCGGGCGTCAGCGCAGAAATTGCTGCCGGAAGGTTTTGGTGTTGTCAATACAGGGGGGACAACGAACGTCAGACGGGTGGGCAAAATTAAGCCGGTAAGTCCTGATGTTGGTAATGTTACCATGAATAAACTGCTCATAAATGGCGTTAGTAATAATGATATGTCAACAGTTAAAATGGCGGTTGAAGGTGGCGCAAATGTAAACATATTTGGATCGTACTACAATACAGTGCTGATTATGGCCATGGAAAAAAATAATATAGAAATGATTAATTATTTGATTGATCATGGCGCTGATGTAAATGTACATATAGAACCATATGGATATCTTAATGGATATTTTGAAACACCACTAATGATAGCTGTGCGGGCAAACAATATTGATCTGGTTAAAATACTGATTAATGCCGGTGCCGATATTAATGCTTATGACCCACCGTACAAAAAAACACCACTATTTTATGCTTTATTCCACAAAAATACAGACATTCTACAATACCTGATTGCCCAAGGTGCTGATGTCAATTTTACCCAAAGCGATGGAACAACTCATTTAATGACGGCAGCAGCGAATAATAAATTGGCAAGCGCCAAAATACTGCTCGAAGCAGGAGCCGACCCTACTAGGAAAAACAAGGATGGAAAGACGGCATTAATAATTGCAATTGAAAAAAATAATAAAGAATTAATTGATTTATTATTGCCGCTAACACCGCATTAAAATGCTGTTAGCAGGCGCAGTTCGTTTTTCCCTTTATTTTTATTAGTATGCTGTTGCCCCATCCCGCTCTGGGGAGTATAATTTGAAGCGGGACGGGGATACCTCGTTCATTACAACTAAATAGGGAGGCTGGTGGAAAATGCTTAATCATGACGCCCAACTCGGCGTATTGCTGCTGCCTGGAGCAGAGAATACAAGAGTTGCCAAACATTGTCGTGACGCATAGCGCCCGCCTCCGGACAAGAAAACCCGCGAATTTCGCGGGTTTTTGTTGCCGGTATCGCCGCATGCAATGCATCAAACTCCGGATGGCAGTTTCCCGTATGGAATATGCTTGCCAAATAATCGTTCAGGAATTAAAATATTAATAAATGTGTACATTATCTAATAAATGTACATTATCTTAAGAAGGAGGAGATTTCCCATGCAATGTCCTGTTTGCAGCAAACAAATCCAAGACGAATTTAAATTTTGTCCGCATTGCGGTAATAAAGTGAACACATCCTGCGCCGGATGCGGGAAAAGTTTGCAACCTGAGTGGGTCACCTGCCCGTATTGTGGTTTGGCTGCGAAGGGACAGGCTGCACAGTCAACCCCTTCCCAGCCGTCGCAACACCCGCAGAATCCGCAATACAATCAATATCCTCCCACATATCCGCCCGGTCGTCGGGACTATCATTCCGGTTCATCGGGGCATCACCAAAGACGGAAGAAAGGCTTGCTTGGCAATTTTTTTTCCTCCTGAAGTCCTTATCGCCAATCAACGGGTATCATGTTGAGGCGCTGCTAGGTGGCGGAAGTTACGGAATGGTGGTAAAAGTCATAAAAGCGGGCCGTTATTACGCCATGAAGGTTTGTTCCCAACAATACTTGCGGCAGATACGCCAACCTCCTTGCGCGGCCGCCGATTTGTGCCGCCGGGAGGCGGAGGTGCTTAAGTGCATCCGTCATCCAGAAATTCCAGGGTACGTTGACTTTTTCCAGTACGAAGGCTTATTTTGCTTAGTAGAAGAATATATGCCCGGCGACACACTGGCAATGGCAATTAGCAGTGATTACCGCTACCAGGAAGAGGAAGTAAGAGAAATTATCTTAAAATTACTGTTGATCCTGGAGTTTCTTCACACGCCGACTGCGGGGAAACCTGCCGTCATTCACCGGGACTTGCGGTTATCTAACTTAATCATGATCGACGGGCGCCTGGTTCTTATTGATTTCGGTCTGGCATACCGCATACAAAATTGCAGTGATATGGAGTTGTTGGTCCAATGCCAGATGGCTAGAACGGACGTGGATGATTCACTCTCTTATGTTGAAAATCGAAACGGTTTTTCGCTACAGAGCGATTTGTTCGGGGCCGGAGTGGTCGCAGTTGATCTTTTTACTAATTCGGCAATTGGGGACGAGGGAACCTCCTGGGAACAGAAAATACCGGTTTCGCGGCCATTTATATTATACATTCGGAAGTTGCTAGGGGTCGAGGGCGTGTTTGCGTCCTGTTCTGAAGCAATGAAATATTTGCGCTCAATTTAGAGGTCAATCGCTTGCAAAAATAAGAAAGAGACCGTGTTGAAACGTAAAAAGTTTCAGCGCGGTCTTTTTGTCTATTGCTGCAGATAATTTTTTGATTGACCTTGCACTTGCTGCTGCAGGGTGGTGAAACTCTGCTGAATGCGGGTATATTGGTCTTGGGGAGCCGGTTCTACTTTGTACCAGCCTTTTTGATTCATACAGTCAAATACGATTTTTTGGTTTTGGAAGCTTTTGTTTAGTATTTGGGTTAATTGTGAGCGTACATTATTATTGGTGCTTTCTAATATTGCAGTGCAGAGTGTTGTTGCTTCTGTCTTCAATTGATAAAGCAGCGCCCCGATCCGTTCCATGTCGCGCTTTGATTGCTGAGTTTGCTGTGCCATGTTAGATTAACCTCCTATTGTATTTGTTTGTTGTTAATTACGATGTTTGACAGTATTTGTACCCATTGCTGGTGGTCCTGGGAGAGTCCTTGCAGCACTGCCTTTAGCTGCTGGTCATCTGTATTTTGCGCTCTATGGATGCAGGTTTGATTTATGGATTCGAACAATTTGCCAAGGTCTTCAAGATACAGTAGTTCTTTTGTGGTCAAATTCATATCAAGTCCTCCTATGTGCGAAAATGTAGTTGCATACTATTAAGTATAGCTTGTATACTCTTTTGTAGTTTATACGCGGTAAATCCTAAAAAAAGGACTGTTTCAGAAATATTTCTCCGATTTTCGGCGCACAGGATGGTAACTTGAACATAAAAAGAAGGAATATACTTGAAAGTCTCTCTTCCGGATGCATGATAAAAAACTTCTGCTAAATTCTATTATGAATTTGGCAGGAGTTTTCTATGTTTATGGGAAATAAAAATATATGGAACCGAATTTGATTTTAGCAAAGAAAATCGGTGAAGGTGAGTCAAAATGAGTCGAGGAACTGCCAACTGATCTCTGAAAGAACATTGAATCAATATAAAGTGGTTTTTCGTAGCGAAACGTATCAAGAGGAACAGGATACCTGCTTGACTTATACAGAGCGGTATTGTCTTTTCGCACCATTACTGTTAGAATGAGATAGTACTGCTCCCATGCAGTAGATAGTATTTTTTAGATACGATAGGAAAAATAGAAAAAACGGCAGATGATAATTGAACATGCTTTCGGCACGGCCAAACGAAGCTGGGGTGCCTGGTATGCTCCCGATAAATTTTTGCCATGAAGCTTGACTAAAAATTTGCAATTGTAATATTATAAAGATAATAGATTTAATATACTGAAAAGTTTTACTTGTTTGGGAGTGGGGGAACGTAAGTGCGAATCAAGTTAATTGGCTGTCCTTCCACCAGGAATGAAGTGATGGCGATGGAACTTCCCTCTAATGTGGATTGTGAGTTTTTGGACTTTTCCTTGCATGCCTTCCCCGACGAATTGCACAACGAGCTACAGCGTCGAATTGATGCGAGTCAGGCATACGATTTGATCATTCTGCTTTACGGGCGGTGTTCCCGCGCGGTGGCAGGGTTAGTTTCCGCCGGAATCCCGATGGTGTTGCCTGCTGTACACGACTGCATCAGCTTATTGTTGGGGTCGGATCTGCGGCGGCAGCAACTGTCCGCGCGTAATCCGGCAGTTTATTATTTCAGTCAGGGATGGCTGGAATACGGACGGGATCCTTATGCCGAATACTGCGAATATGTGGACAAATACGGAACAGCCGATGCGGGATACTTAATTCGGACTCTCTATGGAACATATCGGGGGGCGGTGTTGATCCGCACCTGCGGCGGGGGAAAAATCGAAGAATGCCGACAGAAGGTAAAAAACATTGCCGACTTCTTTGACTGGTCGGTCACGGAGGTAGAGGGGGACTTAGGCTTATTAACGGCCGTTGTCGGCGGAAAGCAGCATCCGGATATTATCTGGGTTCCTCCCGGCAAACCTGTAAAATTAGAGGAGGGGAATAGTTCTGAATATCAAAGTCAATTCTAAACCACTGACTGCAGAGGAAGGGGAAAGCTTGATGGCATCCCTGCTTCGCCATCACCAGATAAGCGTGCCTAACATCTGCAATGGGCGGGGCACGTGCGGGAAATGCAAGGTCAGAATCGTGCGGGGAGCGCCGGAACCGTTGGAGATCGAGTACCAGAAACTGAGTGCCGGAGAGCTTGCCGGCGGAATTCGTTTAGCCTGTCAGGTCCAGCCCTGTGAGGATATGGAGATTATCTGCGGGCCGACCGGCAGTGTCGACCGGAAGGAGGGGCTCTTATTCGCCCCGCAAATATGCGGCCAGCATTCTGGTTTACGACTGGAAGAAATTGATGTGGACCTGCCGTCTCTCGAGGATGAGCGGGGTGACTGGGACAGATTGTCCCATAAATTGCAGGAAGCTTGTTCACTTACCCAACCGGCGATTAGTTTGCCGTTATTGCAAACACTGGCGCCGCTGCTGCGACAAGAAAATTTTTCGGTTACCGTTGCTTTGTGGAACAATGAAGTGTTGGCTGTCCGGGGAAAGGGGACTGTGCCGGTTTACGGCGTAGCTATTGATATCGGCACAACCAATATTGCCGTTGCTCTTTATGACCTGACTACCGGTCAGATAGTGCGTCTGGCAGCGGCAGAAAATGGCCAGACTCGTTTTGGCGCCGACGTCATTTCCCGCATTGAATTTTCCAATAGCAGCCCGGACAACCGCGCTTCGTTGCGTCAAGCGGTTATTGATACCATTAACGGGTTGCTGGCTAAACTGTGTACAGCGGCGGAAATTGACAGCCGGGATATTTTAAAGGCGGTTATAGTCGGCAATACTACGATGCATCACCTGTTTCTTGGCCTTGATGTCTCCTATTTGGCTCTTTCTCCTTTTGTTTCGGTGCGCAACGATTACCTGGAGCTAAATGCCGCCGAGACAAAGCTTGAACTGCAGCCGCAAGCCAAGGTGTTATTACTCCCCAATATAGCGGGTTTTGTTGGCGCGGATACTCTGGGGGCTATTTGGGGAGCAGAGGATCTTTTGGCGACAGGATGCCACTTGCTTATTGATATCGGTACCAACTGTGAATTATATCTTCAAGACGGCTCCCGGATGTGGGCTTGCTCCACCGCCGCGGGTCCCGCCTTTGAAGGGGCGGGAATTACTTACGGCATGAGGGCTCAGCCCGGGGCCATCGAACGGGTGACGATAGACGAACAAGGGCTGACGGTTACCGTCATTGGCGGTGGGGAGGCTTCGGGTATCTGTGGATCGGGGCTTATTGAAGCTATACAGCAAATGCGCCGGGCCGGCATCATTACTCAACAGGGAACCATTATTGACCCGGAGGATCCGGAGGCACAAGCCGACTTGGTTTATGGACTTAAAGACCGCATCCGTGATGGGCAGCACGGCCGGGAGTTTGTTTTATTCTACAGTTCCGCCGGCGATGACATCGTTTTAACCCAGCGGGACATCAGTCAGCTGCAACTAGCCAAAGGGGCGGTTTGTGCAGGTATCCGGACCTTGTTGGATATTGCGGGATTAACTGTGGGGGATCTTGAAAGCATCGTACTGGCCGGAACCTTTGCCGCCCATCTTAATCTCATAAGCACAATGGAAATTGGATTGATTCCGCAAATGAGTCCGCACAAACTAAAGACAGCAGGCAATGCCGCCCATGCCGGGGCAGTCAAAGCGCTGCTGGATCAAAGAGCTTTTAATGTCCTGCGGCAGCAGGCAAGCAACATCGTTCATGTGGAATTGGGCGGAAGCAGCATCTTTAGCCAGTATTTCATGGAGAGCATGTACATTGAACCATATAAAATCTAATCTATTATTCCTATGCGCTGCGCAAAACTAAAGGAGGATGCAACGGATTTGAGGTGATGATCACCGATGATTATTGACAGAAACTTGGTTGATCTCCAAGTTCTCCAGGAAATACTGGAGAACTTCTCCAAGGCCACCGGCTTACATGTGGTAATCGTAAATAAAAATGGGGAATCCTCCGGCCTATTTAATACAGCCGAGCGCTGTGAGTTTTGCCGCTATATCCGCAGTAAGCCCGCCGGTGTGGCAAAATGCCGGGCCTCCTATAAACAGGCTACTTTGGAAGCCGCCGGCTGGGAAGAGCCTTATTTCTTTCGCTGCCGTGCCGGAATGGTCATCTGGGTTGTGCCCATCAGCCTGCGTGGTATTTCATTGGGAAGTATCATCTGCAGCCAGGTGCTGTTATGGAAACCGGACCGGTATTTTTATCAGGAACTGCGCCAATTGAATCCGGAAGTGGAAGATTTTGCCGAAATGGAAAGAAAAGTGGCCCGGATGAATATCGTTGCTCCCGAACGTTTCCAGGCTGCGGCCGACGTCTTATATGCCGCCGTCAATCAGTTGATGCAACGCGACTCGTATGTTTTGGAAAAAGTTGAGACATATAAAATGCAGCAGCAAATCCGTAATGCGTTGGAGGACCGCAAAACACGGCAGATACCCGCAGCAAAAGGTAGTAACGACTATGGCGCATACCTTCATCAGGAACGAACCTTTCTCCGCTACATTCGGCTAGGCGATAAACCCCGGGCCGAAAAGAGCCTGCAAACGTTACTGACACAGTTGTTCATTAAGACCGCCGGCGATCAGGAGATCATCAAAATGCGGATTAGCGAATTGGCGGCTTTGGTTTCCCGGGCTGCTGTGGAAGGTGGCGCCAAAGCGGAATGTGTGATGGTAATGCTGCATCAGTTCAATGGGAAGATCAATGACTGCCGGCAGATGGAAGAATATTTTTCCCACATGCAGAAGCTCGTTAGCATGTTTTTGGTTCAAAGCCTGTCGCTGGAGGATAAGAAACACAATGGCTTGGTCAATGAGGCCAAAGGCTTTATCCGGGAAAATTATTCACGGCCTATTAAAATTGACGATGTGGCGGCACAGCTGTTCATTAGCCCATCCCACCTGTCGCGTTTATTTCGGCGGGAACTCAACTGTACGGTTAATGACTATATTACCAGGGTGCGAGTGGAACAAGCCGTTGAACTTATGAAAAAACCGGAGCTCAGTGTTGCCCAGGTTTCTCAAGCGGTCGGCATTCAAAGCCAGAGTTATTTTGCGAAAGTATTCAGCAAATACATTGGTGTTGCGCCGCTGGTTTATCGCAACAGCTTGGTTTGACGGGGAGGGATGTCGTTGATTTACACTGAAATTGTTGAAAAAGTCAAGAACGGTGAGGCGGAAGCCGTGATGGAGCTTTGCTGCAAAGCTTTGTCGCAGGGGTATCCAGCCCTGGCTGTTTTGCAAAAAGGGCTGATACTCGGTATGGACAAGGTTGCGGACAAATTTAGGCACCGCCGGGTCATCGTACCGGAAGTGTTAATGTCTTCCCGGGCAATGCACGCCGGACTGGCAGTATTGGAGCCGCAACTGAAATACAAAGTAAAACGGCAGGCCGGTAATATTGTGATCGGTACGGTAGCGGGAGACCTGCACGATATTGGAAAAAATTTAGTAAAACTAATGCTGATGAGCACCGGTGCCCACATTGTCGATTTAGGGATTGATGTTACGCCGAAAAAATTTATCCAGGCTGTCGACAAAACAAAAGCGGAGATATTGATGATGGCCGCATTGTTGACCACTACTATGCCGGTGATGAAAAAAGTTATTGACGCTTTGGAGGATACGGGTATGCGCAAAGGAGTAATCGTCGCCATAGGCGGTGCGCCGGTGGATGAAACGTTTGCACGGGCAATTGGCGCCGATTGCTACTTTAAATGCGCCATGGATGCCAAAAGCTTTCTGGAAAATAATTTAGACAAAATTGTGTTGCGGCGGAAACTGGCCGTATGGGAAAACATTGCAAACTCCGCGACGCTTGAAAAGATATCACAATAGTTCTACACATAGTTCTTGGTTAAGAATTTGTATTACAAATAGTGGACTTTTAACCGGCGTAATCCATGACTGAAGAATTTAATTTGTTTTTTGTTTCACAATGTCGACTATGCACGGAATGCACTCAAAAGGATAGAAATGTATCGAATTTTCAAAACAATAGCAATGCTATAATTAAACCAGTCAAAGGTAATACTATAGAAGCTTTAACAATCAATCAATTTATTGTAAAGTCGGAAGGAGGTAGATGCACCGATCCAAGAGGATGTAATATGGGCAATGGCAGAGTAATAAAGGTAAAAAGAAGAAGAAAAACATGAGGAGGAAGAAAAAATGGATTTAAATCAACTTTCGCTTGCTGTACAAAAAGGAAATGCCGCAAAGGTAAAAGAAATAGTGAATGAAGCTTTGGCGCAGAAGGTTTCTCCGTCAGAAATATTAAATACCGGATTGATTGACGCCATGAGTGTAGTAGGGGAAAAGTTCAAAAATAACGAAGTGTATGTACCGGAAATGTTAATGTCGGCAAAAGCAATGAATGCAGGGATGCAAGTATTGGAACCTATTTTAACTTCTACCGGGGTTAAACCTATTGGTAAGGCAGTTATTGGTACTGTTAAAGGCGATTTGCATGATATTGGGAAAAACCTCGTGCGCATGATGTTAAAAGGCGCAGGCATTGAAATGTATGATTTGGGCATTGACGTAACTGCCGAAGCCTTTTTGGCTAAAGCCAAAGAGGTTCAGGCCGATCTGGTTTGTCTCTCCGCCCTGCTTACCACAACAATGCCTTATATGGAAAGTGTTGTCAAAGAATTCGAGAAAGCCGGTGTACGGGACCAATTTACGTTTGTGATCGGCGGAGCTCCTGTTAGCGAATCCTATGCCAAGAGCATTAAAGCGGATTATTATGCTGATGATGCCGTTGTGGCGGTCGATGTTGCCAAAAAGATACTGGCCCAGAAAAAATAAATCTTAAATAAATCTTAAATAAATCTTATTTAATTTATTAAGGAGGTAAAGGCAAATGGCTAAAACTTTCGATAAATTAGCTTATAATTCGCTTAATGATTTTGTATATGGGAGTGCACCCAATCCTGTCAAAACCAAACATGGACTGGTTATCGGCGGTGGCGCAATTTACCCGGAACTTAATTTCACTCTGCCCCCCATGGAAGTTACTGCTGCTAACATGCCGGAAATTAAACAAATCTACAGCGAAATGATTGACGGAGTCTTAAAACGGGCTGTTGAGTTGCATGCACCCGGACTTGTAGTGGAATTCGAAATGTTGCCGGAGATGACCCTTGTACCTGAATGGGGAATTGAAGTCAACAACATCCTGGTCAATGCCATAGCTGAATATCATGCGAAATATGGTTTGAAAGGCGCACTGCGCAGTACGCCCGGCGACGTGCGGGAATTCAAACGTCCTCCCGTTCAGCGCAGTGGTGAAATCTACCAAAACCTTCTCAGGACGATTGAAGGATCTGCTAAAGGCGGAGCCGATTTTATCGCCATTGAGACTACCGGTGGTAAAGAAGTGCATGACGAGGCCCTTGTTAATGCCGACTTGACCAAAGTCATTTTTGCATTGGGAATAATGGGTACTCGTGATATGAAGTTCATCTGGGAGAAGATCGTTGAAATCTCTAACGCAAATGGAGCCCAGGCAGCCGGCGATACTGCCTGCGGTTTTGCTAATACCGCCATGGTATTGGCCCATAAAGGCTTTATCCCGAATGTATTTGCTGCCGTCGTACGGGTGGCATCTGTGGCTAGAACCCTCGCTGCTTATGAAGCAGGCGCTGTCGGCCCGAATAAGGACTGCGGCTATGAAGGCGTTTATTGCAAAGCCATTACCGGTTCACCAATTGCTATGGAAGGAAAGTCAGCGGCGTGTGCCCATTTAAGCGCTGTCGGCAATATAGCTGCTGCTGTCGCCGATCTGTGGAGCAACGAGTCGGTAACGAATGTTCGTCTTTTGTCGGATATAGCGCCCGTTGTGTCTATTGAACAGTTAATTTATGACTGCCGGTTAATGAATTTGGCCAAAGAAAAAGGATATGGCGTTACTTTCCGGGATTTACTGGCCGATTCCGATTCCAAATGGGATCCCCAAGCTTATGTTTTGCGTCCTGATGTAGTTCTTGACATCAGTAAAGACCTGATCAAAGCCAAGACTCCTTTCCTGAGAACCAAAGCTGGCGCTAAACTGGCCATTGATAAGATCAGAAAAGCAGTGGACAACAACGAAATCATCATTGCCGAGCGGGAAAAACCCTGGTTGGATATTATGGACAATCAAGTGGAAGCTATTCCTGATGATGAAGAGAAATTCTGGCATGAAATCAAAGGCGAGTTGGAGTTGGATAAATTTATTCCTTCCGAATACGAGCTTAAGTAATCTAAATTAATTACCACTGGGACCAGCGTGAAACCCATTAACAAGGAGGCGCACGAATCGATGTTAGTTGTCGGTGAATTGATCAATTCCAGCCGTAAGGCTATTGGCGCTGCTATTGAAGCACAAGATACAGCCCAGATCCAACAAGTGGCCAAAGACGAATTCGCGGCCGGAGCCCATTATATCGACGTTAATGCCGGCATCTTTGTAGGAAAAGAGGCCGAATACCTTAAATGGCTGGTAAAAGTAGTGCAAGAAGCGGTGGATGCGCCTTGCTGCATTGACAGTCCGGACCCGAAATGTGTGGAGCAAGCGCTGGCCGTGCATAAGGGAACGGCAATGGTCAACTCTATATCCCTGGAAAAAGAGAGATATGATGCTTTATTGCCGGTAATAGCCGGAACGGACCTTAAAGTAGTGGCGTTGTGCATGAGTGACGAAGGAATGCCGGAGACTACAGATGCTAGATTGAAAATTGCTGATAAGTTAATTAACAGTCTGGTTCAAAACAAGATACCTTTGGATAACATCTATGTCGACGCACTGGTTCAGCCGGTGGCGACCAATGATTCCTTCGGCATCGAATTCCTGGATGCCATTCAGGCAATTACCACTAATTATCGGGGAGTGCACACTATTTGCGGTTTGTCCAATATTTCGTACGGTTTACCGAACCGCAAATTTATAAACCAATTGTTTGCGGTGATGGGCATTGCCAAAGGCTTGGACGGTTTGATTATTAACCCGCTGGACAAGGCCATGATGGCTAGCGTAATAACGGCGGAAACACTGGCCGGCCGGGATAACTTCTGCAGTAATTATCTTGAAGCTTACCGGCGGGATGCATTTACGTTTTAGTCATTAGTCATTGTAGCGGTAGGGGCTGTCTCCGGTAATATGGGGGATAGCCCCTTATGTTGTAAGAGATGCAAAAGGAGGAAACTATGCGTATTTTGCTTTTCGGCGGTTTCTTAGGCTCCGGCAAGACTACAACAATGCTGCAGGTAGCCAAATACCTTACTGACGTTCACCAAGAAACGGTAGCCATTATCGAAAATGAGGTCGGGGCAGCCGGAATTGACGACAAACTTTTTTCTGCCAGCGGTTTAAAGGTTAAACAGCTATTTGGCGGCTGTGTGTGCTGTCAAATTGGCAGTGACTTAATAAGCGCCATAAGTGAAATTCATGGGTCCATCCACCCGGACTGGTTGTTGATCGAAATGACCGGTCTGGCGTTTCCCTCCAAGACGGCCGCGACGATCAAAAAATATAGTACGGTTTACTCTGCTTTTAAAACAGTTACGATTGTGGATCGCGCCCGCTGGTCGGAATTGAAGTTAATGCTAGAGCCGCTTGTTACTGGACAGATTAAGGGGAGTGACCTGATTGTTCTTAACAAAACGGATCTTATTGCCGGTGAAGATGTAAAGAGTATTATAAAAGATCTAAAGGAAATTGACGCCCACATCACGGTTGTGATTACGAGCGCAATAAATGAATTGCCCCCTGACGTACTTGAGGAGATTGTTTCCTATGAGTAGTGATGCAACCGTCTTTAGCCAAATTTATCATAGAGTTTTTGAGAAATCTTATACAATCCGGGAAACGGAAGGCCTATTACGGGACTTTGTCGGATCAATCGGAAAAGCGTTATCCCATAATGAGATCATTTTGGGCCATATTAAAATATTAGCTAAACTGCCGGAACCAGCGGCGGAATATTTTATCACTTTGTCGCTTACCAGGTTGGATCAGATAGATGTAACCCCCTCAGAGCATTGGCGCAATGGCGGCGGGGTTATCTTGGACAGTTTAGAACTGTATGTGAATGTCCTTATTTTTGGACACACGATAAGTGCAGTGGAAAAGGTAGTAACTGAAACACTAAAGGATTTGGGGACGGGTAGTACTGAATGGAAGGAACCATCAAAAAACGTATCACGCAAGGTTCAACCAAAAGTTTTGCGCGGCAAAAAGCGCAATAGCAACGAAAAATAATTGCTCCCTTTAAGGTAGGCAGTAAAAACAAAAAAACTGTTTATCTGAAAGGGGAGTATTTCTTATGCCCCAAAAGAATAAAATTATCACCGGACTGTGCTCCCTTTCATATAGGGAGCTTTTTACTTTTAAAAATCATATCCATATCATACGGATCATACGGTTATGTACGGAAAAATGAAATCTATACAGCAAACGATAAATAACGATAAAAGTAAAAAAAAGAAATTTTTTGAAAAATACCTCATTTGAGGTATTTACAGCTTCAGTCTACATAGTCTAATCTTAGATAGAGATTAGGAATTCTGACTACCGAGCAATTTGTGGTCAATAAAAAAATAATAAAATAATGCTGGGATAGGTGCCTAATGAAAGGTGTTGACGATAGATTTCTGCCTAAGTGGGCAGGAGTATTTTTCGGCAGCCAGGAAGGCTAAAAAGAGAAGCCGGTAACAAGCCGGCGCGGTCCCGCCACTGTATCGGGGAGTAAATCCGCACAGATGTCACTGAAGCATAGCTTTGGGAAGACGCGGATGAGCGAAGAGCCGGAGCCAGGAGAACTGCCTATCTGACAATCGCCGCTTGACCTACGAACGATGGGGAAGGAGGTTACGAATCCTGTCAATAGGCCTTATTCCTATTGGCAGTGTAAGTGTAACGCTCTCTTTTCACAGGGAGCTTTTTTATATCCAAAATATAAGGAAGAAAGACATTATGAAATCAATCTTTCAGACACTTGTTTTTCCCGGCGATTTATAAACTGTCATCAATATTTAAAAGGCTGAAGGTGTTAAAGACGATGCCTCCCGATGTTTTTCGACTATTGCATTCATCTTATCAAGGTATCTGCATTCTAAATTGGAATTTCAAAAAAAAATATCAGAATGAGAGCGCCAAAAAGATTTTTGCTGAAAGATGTCCTGAGCTTTTTCAACAACTCGAAAAAATTTGCCGGAATTTCAGCGAAATGGTTAATGACGTTAATAATCCTTTAATTAGCCATAGCGGGATGCTTCACTTTCTGTCCGGTACCCTTGTCTTTAGTTGTCTGCGGCTTGGGAAAGCAGAGAAAACCTGTTATTATATTATCTTCGATTATATTTCCCTGCTGGAGAACGAACTCACCAATGAAATAGCTCTTACACCACGGGAGCGGGAAATTGTGCAAATCATGGCGATGGGCAAGACGAACAAAGAAATAAGCAAAATATTGTGCATCGGTCTGGAAACAGTAAAATCGCATATTCGCAATTTATTTGCCAAGACAGGCGCGACTTCCCGGGTGGAATTGATTGGCAAGGTGCTTCAATTGCCCCGGCAGGCGCAGTAATTAAAACCTTGATACCATTGTGTTAGATCATAAAAAAGGAGGATTGCGTTATGGTTAATTCGTTTTGGAACGGTTTTGCGGTAGGAGCATTTCTTTTTTCGATAGTGGGGGCGGTTACCGGAACACTTATTGCAGCATTGTGTCATATAGCGGCGAAGGGAAAGAGCAGCAATGAATTTTAGTAATAATTTCCCAAAAAACAAACAGAAAGCGCTCCGCTTGACCGGGTTATGTACTACTCGGTCGTGGAAAGCCTTAAAAAATTTAGAAAAAGGAACAGACAAATGAAAAAAATCATAAAAACCATTTCCCTATTGGCCGTTGTTTTTCTCTTATCCGGCCTGGCAGCGCCCGTCCCGGCACTGGCTGCCAAGGCCAAAGACCGGCAGGAGACAAGTATCGGCTATGTCAATAGGCAGAAGATTTTCGCCGCTTACCCCGGCATTCAGGACATCATGAATCGCATCCAAACCATGCGGAATGAAGCGCAAAAAGACTACGACGAGCATACCAAAGACCTGCCGCCGGCCGACAAACAAGCCTATGGCGACAAGCTGTCGCGGCAACAGGAGCAGCAGGAAGACGAACTCATGAAACCGGTGAGCGATAAAATCGCCGCCGCCATTCAAGCCATCGCCGTAGAAAAAGGGCTGACCGTCGTTGGCGATGCCGCTATCGTGGTCTACGGCGACAGGGATATCACGGCCGATGTCATTGCCAAAGTGAAACGATAAAAAGAAGCAAAAGAGACCTGGATACATAAAAAGGTAAGGAGCATGCTGACGGCAAAGTATCCGGCAGCCCGGGACGGAAAGAAGGCGCAAAGGGCCAATTGAATTTTGAATCAATCTCAAAGTCATTACGATTACCAAAAAAAACTTTACAAAATACACTATAAATGCTAAAATAGCATGAAAAGTGGATTTTTGAAAAATTCACAAATGTGACTAGACGTCATATTTTGCGTCACACCCATAGTAAAAAGACAACATGTTAGACAGAATGTGGTATGAAACCATGGGAGTAAAAAACTTCCCTGGGTTCATACCTTTTTTATTGTCAAAGTGTTGGTTGCCAACGTTCTTGTGACAATATCTTAAGCTGATTACGGAACAATACGTAGCCTTTGTTCAGCGCCAGGAAGAAGGAAAGTTTCATATGGCCTTTGTGGATGTGCATTAAATGATTTTGTATTTTACGAATAATTAGGCTATAATAATATCAGCAAAGAAAAGGAGCGATTTTTATGCCGAACATTAAACCGGTTTCGGACTTGCGGAATTACAATGAAGTGCTGCGGGATGTTGCCGTTGGCGCTCCGGTCTTTCTGACGAAAAACGGCAGAGGACGCTACGCGCTTGTTGATATTGCCGATTACGAAAAAACACAGGCAACTATTAAGCTCATGTCACAGTTGGCGGAAGGTGAAAAGGCCGGACGCGAAAAAGGCTGGTTAACTATTGAGGAAGTTGAAAAATCTTTAGGGGTTTAGCAGCATGAAGGTCTGTATATCACCTGAAGCGCAGAATGATTTACAGGGCATTAAGAACTATATTGCAATGGAACTTGACCACCCTATGGCCGCCCTTGACACGGTTTCCAAAATAGTAGAAGCTGTTTGCAGACTAAAAGGTTTTCCTGATAGCGGAGCACCTTTGTCAGCTATTCTAGATATGAAGACCGATTATCGCTTTTTGGTGAGCGATAGTTATCTTGTGTTTTACAGGCATGAGGGTGAAAGCATTTACGTCGTGCGCATTCTCTATGGCAGACGGGATTATATGAGAATCCTATTTGGAGAACAGCAAAAAGACGAACCAAATTTTTGATGGATGACTATCTGTGAAAGACTCGTAGCTTTGTTTCGGGGATGATACCGCCCTGGCCGGGTTCTGGCCATGATCGCGCAGGGGGAAATCGCCTGAATTTTCACGTCCGTTTTTTCCTGTGCTATTGACAAAATAGTTGCTTTTCTGTAGTATGATATACAAGTACTGGTAACTGAATATTTTGAGTTAGGTGCCCAGTCGGGCTTAATAGGGAAGACCGGTGCAATACCGGCGCGGTCCCGCCACTGTAACGGGGAGCAAGCTTAAGATATGCCACTGAGACCATTGTTTTGGGAAGGTTTAAGCAAGCCATGATCCGGAGCCAGGAGAACTACCTAGCTGACAATCACCGTTTTTCACCCACGCGGTATGGGGAGGGGATTACAGTTAAGCGTATCTTCCGGGAGCATCCCGGAAAATTTGCGACTTTGGCTTAATTCACTCCTGATATTTACTATCAGGAGTTTTTTATTGGCCTACCTACTGTTAGGACACTCCCGGTTGCTTTGCGCAAGCGGGAGTTTTCTATATAGAAACTTGTCTTTATAAGGAGGTCATTTTATGGATTACATTATGGAACCGCAGGCCATCGAACAGCGGAGCATGGAGATCATTGCCGCCTACCTTACCGATCTTAACCTGAATGACCAGGCTGCCAGAGTATATTCCCGGATTATCCATGCTGCCGGCGATCCCGATTATGCAAAAAGTATCAGTATCCATCCCCAGGCTATTGCTGCCGGTATGCAGGCGCTGCAGCAGGGCAGGCCCATTTACTGTGATGTGGAAATGGTACGTACCGGCATTAACAAACGGCGCTTGGCCGAGTATGGCGGTGAAGCGCATTGCCTGATTGCCGATTCCGGTATTGCCGAACAGGCCAGACAGGCCGGCATTACCCGCGCTATGGCAGCCATACGGGCTTTTGCCGATAAACTGGACGGCGCCATTCTGGCTGTTGGCAATGCTCCGACCGCCCTGTTTGAAGCCATAAAAATCATGCAGGAGTCCCAGGTCCGTCCGGCGGTAATTATCAGCGTCCCGGTAGGCTTTGTCGGTGCGGCGGAGTCCAAGGAATACCTGGCTGCGCATTCACCGGTACCTTATATCACTGTCCACGGCAACAAGGGAGGAAGCGCGATTGCTGCGTCGGCCATAAACGCGCTGCTGTATATGCTGCCAGGCAAGTAAATATGTAATGATAGTAAGAATAGTAAGAATAGTAAGAATGGTTATTGTGATATGTATGGCGCTGTGGATAAGCGGCTGTACTACCAATCAGACGGCTCAGATGGGCAAAGGCGCGGCAAGTTATGGGCTGGCAGATAACAAAGGTCAGATTATGGTCTTAAAGGACAAACCGCAGCGGATTGTCTCGCTGGGGATTGCTATGGATGAAATTTTGGTTGACCTGGTTCCCGCCCAGCGCATTGCCGCGTTAACCTACCTGGCGGATGATGGCAAAATTTCCAATATTACTGCCCAGGCCAAAAAAATACCCCGCAGGGCAACTGCCGACGCGGAGGCGATAATCAAACTGCAGCCTGACCTGGTGCTTGTTCCCGACTGGCAGCCGGTGGAACTGATTCAGATCTTGCGGGATACCGGTATCCCTGTGTATTTGTATAAGGCACCGAAAACAGTTAGAGAAATCAGGGATGTAATCGCGGAAATTGCCGGCGTTGTCGGCGAAGCTCAAGCCGGAGCGCAGATCATTGCTGAAATGGAGACTAAGCTTGCCGCTATTCGCGCCAAAGTGAGTCAGATACCTGGCGGCCGGCAGCCGGTGGTTGTCCGTTTTAGTACTATGGGGGTAACCGGCGGCAAGGACAGTCTGTTCGATGATATCTGCCGGCATGCCGGCGTCCAAAACGGGGCGGCCTTGGCCGGCCTGCCGACGAACGGTCAGTTGTCCAAGGAGCAAATTGTTAAGGTGAATCCGGATGTGTTTCTCATTCCGGTTGCCGACCGCAGTGGCCGGAATGCGGATATGCGGCAGTTCAAGGCCGACCTGCTGGCCGACCAGGCGCTGCAAGCCGTGACGGCGATTCAGCAGCGCAGGCTGGTTACGGTGCCGGATGCTTACATGTACTGCTCCTCGCAGTATATCGTAAACGGCGTATACGCTATAGCCGCGGCTGCGTATCCGCAGTATTTCGGACAGTAGCAGCTGGAAGCGGGGGCCGGTCTTCTTTTGCTTCCTTTTGCAGGTACATAGAGCGGGTTAGGCGAGAATCCTGCCATACAGATTCCCGTAGCCTGGAAGCACCGGGAGCCATCCTTACATAGCTGTTAGCTATCCGTCAGGCCGTGTATCAAATTATTTCAGCCGAGATTTACAATTTCATAGATATTGAGACAGGTGCCCTACGGGGCTTAATAGGGAAGACCGGTGCAATACCGGCGCGGTCCCGCCACTGTAACGGGGAGCAAACCCAAGGAATGCCACTGGGGCGAAAGTCCTGGGAAGGTTTGGGCAAGTGTTGATCCGGAGCCAGGAGAACTGCCTGACTGAAAATCACCGTTTACTCACGAGCGATGAGGAGGGGATTTGACCAAAAGAATGTTTTTTAACATTTGCTTACTTCCAGTCTTCCAGTCTTCTGCACTCTGTTCAGAAGACTTTTCTATTTGCCCGGATTCAGCTTGATAATAAGTCAAGACTCCCGCCTCTACAGGCGGCGTTAATTCAGGTGGAGCAGACTCTCCACCTGAATCCCCGTGTTTCAGTGATGCTGAAACGAGTTCACTGTAGACGAGGCCCAGGCCATGCGGAGGAGAGGAGGATTATATTTGCCGCATAACAAAATACTGCGTACCCGGAATATACTGGCGGGTATTTTTTTGGCATTCCTGCTGCTTGTTCATAGCGCGGAATGCAGCGGCTTTGAAGACAGACCGGCATTTCTCTGGCTGGAGTATGGTACGAAACAGGATGAGCGGGACGGATCGGCAACGCAGACTATTTATATTACAAGCAGTGCCGAATCACTAACGCTTGCTGAGCTTACCGATTTAACCGCTTTTTACCATGACGGCCGCCAAACCGGTGAAAAACAGTATTACCGGATTCCCGTCGAGCAGCAGGATGGCCGCTACTTCCTGCGGGTTAATACCTCTTCCCGGTTTTTTTATCACGTGGTTGTCACAGGTAGCCGCCAGGGAGAGCATTTTACGGCCCAGACGACTTTTCCCCTGTATGCGGACGGGATGGATAAGCGGATAGAGCAAGGCCGGGCGATGGCGAAAAATACCAAAGTATTTCCCGCCATTGAACTGGACTTATCCGGCAATCCGTACAGGACGCTGATGACAGGCCAAACGTTCCGGTTTCTGTATAAGCCGGTTTATTCGCCCGGTCATGCTGTCCGGGAAATGCAGATCCTTGATTTGCGCAACAAGACTTCGGAAAAACTTTTGCCTGATGCCGCCGGTATATTTTCTTTTACCCCGCCTCACGATAAACGCCTGGATAACGGCGGCTACAATGCGTATAAGGAGACCATCGTCTATGCGGAAGAAGCTGTCGGCAATGAAGTGTACAAAACCTCAATGAATTTTTTACTGCGCCGCTCATACTTGGCTCACAACAACCTTACCCATGGCCTGCTTCTTTTCTTCTTGGCCATGGCAGTCAGTATCACCGTTGTATTATTTCGCAGAAGGAGCTTCCGGTATCATGGTAGATAACTTACGGTTACTAATTCAAAATTTCATGTTTGTTTTCTGGACCTACGGCGGCCGGGCCGGAGTAAACCTGGGCTACTCGGTTCCCTGTTTTTCCTGTCCTTATGTTCCTGGCTGCGCCGGGTATTGTTATCTCATGGCCTTGCAGGGGCAATGGAGCCTAGCCTTTTTATTTCCCGAACTGCTTTCCTATAAAAGCTTTAAGGTAGTACTGTATTTTCTTCTCTTTGTTCTGTTGGCAATTCTGCTGTCAAAACTATGGTGCGGCTGGATATGCCCGTTTGGCACCCTGCAGGATTGGCTGTCCCAGCTCAGAAAGAAGCTGGGAATCCGGGAAACGGAGTTTTCCTGGAAAACCCGGGAGCGCCTGAAGCCGGTTAAATATGTACTGCTGGCCCTGCTGATTATTACGCCGTTCTTAATGGCATTTGGGGGGCTGCACCGGGATTTTTACCTGCTGTTCTGTCAAATTTGCCCGGCCAAGCCCATTATGCCGCTGTTTGCCGGGCAAACCCGCAATCTCGCCCTGGACTATACGAACACGATCACGCTGACCTTCTCGGTTTTATCCCTCACCATTGCCGCCGTCACGCTGGTCGGGAGTTTTTTCAAGGACCGGTTTTTTTGCCTGTTCTGTCCGATGCTCCCCTTGATTCAGATGACCCGCAAACTTAGCTTTATCCGCTTTGAAAAAAAAGGTCATACCTGCTTAGGCTGTGGCAACTGCCAAAGAATGTGTCCGGTGGATATCCGGGACGTGCATCTGGAAACCAGTGAAAAAAACGTAATGAGCGAAGACTGTATGCTTTGCCTGCGCTGTATCGAATCTTGTCCGGAAGACAACACATTAACTGTAAAATTCTTTAATCACGATATATTTTCGTCGTCACGCAGGTATGTTGCCGAAAACTATCAACAGAGGAAATCAGCCAATGGATAACATGGTGTCGAAAGAGGAAGAGCGGCGTCTAAGACAGCGGGCAAAGGCGTATGAAAAAACCTGTGAAGAATATGAGCAGGAAATTGACGCATTAAAGGCAAGAGCCGACTATGTTGCCGAGTTCGACTATTTTCTGGATTTATTAACCTTGCCGCTGCAGCCTTCCCGGCTCAGAGAAAAGGTTGGCCGGCCGCTCATTGGCCTGTTTTGCATCCAGGCACCATGGGAACTGTTTCATGCTTTCGGGGTTCATCCGGTGAAACTGTGCAGCGGCTCCTATACGGCGCAGCGGCTTTCCGCAGCTTATCTGCCGGTGCTGATGTGCCCCATGCTCAAATCCTATATTGGCAGTATGGACTTTGCCGGCGCAGCGGCTGGTTATGACGCCACAATTGTCCCGACGACCTGCGACTGGGTTGTGAAAATGCCGGAAATCGCCAGAGAGAAGATCGGACCCCTGCATTATCTGGAGCTTCCCCATGTCAAACAGAATGAAAAGGGCCAAAAGCGCTGGCTTGAGGAAATCTATGCCTTAAAACAGTTTCTAGCGGAAAAAACAGGAGTTACACTAAAAAGACAAGGCCTCCTCTATTCGATGAATGCCTTTATGCATGTCTGGAAGCTGTTTCAGGCACTCATTGATTTAAAAAGACGCAATATCCTTCCCGGCATATGGTTTTTTTGCATTGCCAATACGTTTATGCTGGACGATCTTGATCGCTGGGCCGAGCAACTGGCGCTGGTGATACAACGCTTTCAGACGGAAGCTCCGCGCCAGAATCCGTACAAGGTCTTTCTTGCCGGGTCGCCGGTGATCTTTCCGAATCTGAAGCTGCTGCAGCTTATTGAACAGGCGGGCATGACCGTCTGCGCCGACGACCTCTGTTCTTCCGAACGGATACTTCCCGGCGCAACGGTGTATGATGACCCGTCGGAGCACGGCCTGTTAAGAGCGCTGGCCGAAAGATACCATAAGGCCTGTATCTGCCCGACCTTCGCGGATAATGAACGGCGCGTCAATAATATCCTGAAGATAACCGGGGACCACCAGATGAAAGGAATTGTCTTTCATGTGTTAAAAGGCTGTCATCCCTACGATATTGAGAGTTTTTCCATCGAAAAGAAAGTAAAGGACAGTGGACGCAAGTTTCTCAAAATTGAAACTGATTATGTAAAAGAAGACAGCCAGAACATTTTGACCCGTCTGGAAGCTTTTAAACAAACTTTATAGGAAGGTTGATCGCTATGAGCTATAAAATTGGCATTGATCTCGGCAGCACGGCCATCAAGGCAGTGATCGTCAAAGACAGCGAGCTTATCTGGAAAAAAGCGGTGCCGACCGCACCCGGCCAGGAGACCCTGGCCCGCCGGTTGCTGGACGAGGGTTTGGCTGAGATTGAGGTAAGCGAACAGGATAGTGAGGGTATCTCGGTCACCGGCTACGGCAAAAATCTGATTGCCGGCGCGCATACCGTTATTGACGAGGTTTCCGCCAATGCCTGGGGCGTTTACCTGTTAAGCGGCAGGAAAGCGCGCACGGTTATCAATATCGGCGGCCAGGATATAAAAATTATTCGGCTGGCCGAGGACGGCAAATTAAGCGACTTTAAGATGAATGATAAATGCGCGGCCGGGACCGGACGTTTTTTTGAAATGGCCGGCCGTATCCTGGACACGCCCATTCATGATTTTGCGGCCTTAGCGGACAAGGCCGATGCTTCCGTAAGCCTCAACAGTACCTGTGTGGTATTCGCGGAAAGCGAGATCGTATCCCTCATCGCCAAAGGAACGAAAAAGGAAAACATCATCCGCGGGCTGCATGAATCAATCGCCAGACGCATAGCCGGCATGATGGGAAATCAGGATTTCGAAGATGAATTGTATCTTGACGGCGGATCGGCCAATAACGGCGGGCTGGCGGCGGCAATGGAAGATGAACTTTTCCGGGATGTATATATTCTTCCCCATCCCCAGTTCACGGTCGCTTATGGCGCAGCCTGTTCGCTGCGAAGATAAGACAGACTACTAGGCCATGGGTTGACGAAAATGAAGAGAGAAAGCGGGAGGTTAAAATGAAAAAAAAAGGTATATGCCTGGGCTTACTACTGATGTTTTTGCTGGCAATCGGGTGCATGGCGCAGACGGCAGCGGCAGACAGCCAGAGTTGTGCCAATGTAATTGCAGAAAAAATGCTAACAGGTCTGAAGGAAGACAACTACGCAAAATTCTCGGAGGACTTTGACCAGCAAATGAGCAATAGCTTGCCGGCAGCGGAGTTTGCGAAAATAAGCCGGGAGATCAAAGGGAAAATCGGCGACTATATTGCCAAAGAATTTGTCAGCAGTGAGCAGAAGGAGCAGTACAGCATTTTTACTTATAAAGCGAAGTTTTCCCAAGAAGTTACTGATGTTGTTGTTCGAATTGTTCTAACGGAAGCTGACAGTAAATTCCTTGTCTCCGGTTTTTGGTTGGATTCCCCCAATTTACGCCAATAGCGGTATGTTGACTAACTAATTCACGGCATTACCCGGCAGCGTAACCCTTCCCTGGAAGCACGGGAGTCATCCTTACATAGCTGTCAGCTATTCGTCAGGCCGTGTATCGAATTATTCCAGCCGAGATCTACAATTTCATAAGTATTGAGACAGGTGCCCTGCAAGGGCTTAATAGGGAAGAACGGTGTAATACCGGCGCGGTCCCGCCACTGTAATGGGGAGCAAAGCCAAGATATGCCACTGAGACGAACGTCTTGGGAAGGTTTGGCCGAGCCATGCTCCAGAGCCAGGAGAACGGCCTGTCTGTCAGTCACCGTTTTACCCACGAGCGATGGGGAGGGGATTATTGCCGGGATTCTTTATTTAGATAAACCTTGCATAACCCTTCCTGCAGCGCAGAGAGGGTTTTATGTTGTCGGCGGAGCCTGCATGGGGCTGCGCGGTGCCTGCCATATGGCCGGAAGGCTGCGGAAGCAATATTCTGAAATTCTTTGGATTACTATGGGGATTTGAATGTGGATTTGAGGGGGACAACGGTAATGAAGCAGGCAAGGTTAAGGTTGACAAACAAAAGAAAAGCCATGTTGTGCGCCATGGTGAGCAGCGCACTGGTGCTGGGCATGACAGGGATTTCCTATGGAGAAGGGGAGAAACAGCAGGATTATTCGTTTGATCAGGTGGTTGTTACGGCCACGAAAACACCGGTTAAAGAGTTTGAGGCTAAGGCTAACATCAGCGTTGTTACCAGAGAAGAAATTGAAAAGAACCATTATGCGGATGTCAGTGAAGCCTTGCGGCATGTACAGGGTGTCACAATTTTGAATTATAGCGCCAGCGGCGAAAACTACAGTTCCAACGGCTTATACATCAACGGGGCCGCTAATGTGGTCTATTTGATTGACGGCGTGCGGGCCAATACCAATGGCAGTACATACAGTAAGGCTCCCATCGGGGAGTTTGTCAATATGGATGCGATTGAGCGCATTGAAGTACTGAAAGGATCCGCTTCCACCTTGTATGGTTCTGATGCGCAAGGCGGCGTCATTAATATCATTACCCGGAAGCCCAAAGACGGAGAATCCATCAACAAACTTGGCGTTGAATACGGCAGCTACGGCAAAGAGCAGTATAATTTCACCCACAGCGGGAGCAAGGATGGTGTTTACTGGAGTATTGACGCCCAGAAACGGCTTATGGGTGATTTTAAAGACGGCCGCGGCAACCCGGTCATTAATGATATTAACTCTATGGCCCTGAATTTCAAAATTGGCAAAGATTTTGATGAAAACTCCCATCTTACTTTACGTTATCAAACCTACCGGGCGGATTACCAGCGGCCTGACGGCGGCTCGTTTACTACTGTCAGAGACTATGGAGAAAAAGATAATAACAGCTTCAGTCTCATCTATGACCGAAAGATTTCCGAAAAGTTAACGAATACATTTTCCTTGTTTAGAAATCAGAATCGCCTCAGGGACAACTGCAGGGTACCGACTATGTGGCTCATGGATTTAGAAACCGTCGGCTTTAGTGATCAGCTAACCTATAAAGCCGGCGGACACACGCTGACCGGCGGCGTGGATTACTACCAAGACAAAGTCAAAGATTATTACTCGGCTTACTACGCCGGGTCGGTGTTCAATGTCGAGACCTATCAGGATAAAGTCCTCTCCAACCGGGCGGTGTTTATCCAGGACGAATGGGAACTCAGCAAACGCTGGAACCTGACTTGGGGGATTCGCTTCGACCATCATTCCGAATACGGCAATCACAGCACGCCCAGCCTTGTGCTGGGGTATAACCAGGATGATAGAACCAATTATTACGTCAGCTACAAAGAATTTTTTGTTGCTCCCAACCAGTATCAGATTTTTTCGCAGATTGGCAGCAAGGATTTGCAGCCTGAAGAGGGAAACACTGTGGAATTTGGTGTAAATCACAAGTTTGATGATACCTTTGCCGGCAGCTTCAACATTTACAAACAGAAGGCTGAGAATATAATTGGCTATCGTTATCTTGCGAGCGCGCCCTACTACCAATATTACAATACCGGGAAAGAGGATTCCCGCGGCTGGGGCGTCCGGCTGACAAAAGATTTTACGAAAAATTTCCGGGTCAATGTGGGTTATACCTACATTTATATCGATCCCGCCTCTGCTACGGCCAATGCGAACCGAAACGGGTTCCTGCCCCGCGGGACCTGGAATATCGGCTTGGATTATGAACGGGATAAATTCAACACAGTACTCAATGGCCGGGGGATCGTCGACCGGGAAGGCGGCTATGGCAAGGCTACAGTCGCCGAATTTAAGAACTTCTGGGTTTGGGACTTAGCTGTTAATTACAAGGCGTCGGATACGGTC
Source organism: Methylomusa anaerophila (assembly GCF_003966895.1). Classification (NCBI taxonomy): domain Bacteria; kingdom Bacillati; phylum Bacillota; class Negativicutes; order Selenomonadales; family Sporomusaceae; genus Methylomusa; species Methylomusa anaerophila. The sequence goes on from NZ_AP018449.1 coordinate 2,727,758, forward strand.
AGAGTTTTTGCGAAAGTTAATAATATTTTCGACAAATTCTATGCCGAACAGGGGACAGACGGGAATCCCAGCCAAACTTACTGGTACTCTGCCCCGGGACGCAATTATCAAATTGGCATGCAATACAGTTTCTAATTCCAGTTTCGGACAAGGCTGGAGCATTAGCCCGGGCGCAACACTCTGCCCGTCCTTATAGAGAAAAAAGGAGATATTTCAGCAAGGGCCAGGCTTTGTATATATACAGAAAAAATAAGGAGAAAGTATCATGCGTATTGCTTTATTACATCTGGATCTAAGCGGCGGGCCGGAAGAGCGAAATCTGGCGCTGCTGCAGCAGGCTGTAACTCTGGCAGCCCAAGCGGGCGCAAATTGGGTTGTTACCCCGGAAACGGCGCTGCAAGGCTACTTTTTCACGCAAAAAAACCGGCCTTTCTCGATTCCGGTACAGCCGGCGCCAAACTTGCAGCCTCTGCGGTGCGTGGCTGCCGCTTACGGCCTGACGGTATTTCTGGGCTGCGGTGAGCAGGATGCGGCGAGCGGCCTGTGCTATAACAGCTGTCTGGTGATGGGCAGCGACGGGGAAATCATCGGCCGCCACCGGAAAATGCACTCCCATGGCACGGGCGCCGAGGGCTGGGCAGCCAAGGGGACAGTACTGGAGCCGCTGATCTGCAAGGAGATGACAGCCGGGGTTTTAGTATGCGCCGACGCCTATTTCGCCGAAAATGCCCAGACACTGAGAGCCAAACAGGCGCAGGTCATCCTGGTGCCGGCGGCCTGGCCGCCGGGACACTGCGGCGGACTGCCCGTCAATGCCTGGGAACGGTGTTCGCAGGCAAGCGGTCTGCCGGTCTGGGTCTGCAACCAGACCGGCAACCGGGAAGTAATGGATATGAGCCAGGCGCAGAGCGCCGTGGTGGTCGGCGGAAAACTGCGGCTGGCCTATCATGGTTTGCAGCAGGCGGTGCTGCTGTTTGACTGGGATGGGGAGCAGCAGCGGCTTTTATCGGCGGAGTTTAATGTACGTACAATATGAAATGGGAAAGTGAGGCAGGAGTATGGGACGCATCCTATTTTTGACCAATATGGAACGCCAGCAGCTGATGCTGGAAAAGGCCCGGGAAAGTGTGGCCCAGGCGGGGCTGCAGGCTGAAACCAGGACAGTGCTCTTAAGTGACGCGGTTCCCTGGGGGGAAGAGTGGCAGAAGACTTTTGCCGCCTGCAACATTGTTATTTTTACCTGGATGGGTAGCGGGCTGGATACCGCATTTTTGCGGAAGTCAGCCGAGTTTTTGCGCAAGCGCCAGCTTACGCACGTCATGCTGATCTCCGACCCCGATGCCGGCGAATTGTCCTGCGGTGTTTCCCCGGCAGCAAAAGAGACGCTGCAGCAGTATCTGGCGTTTGGCGGCATGGAAAACTTTCGCCAGTTCTGGCGCTGGCTGGCGCAAACCTATTGCCGGGAGGACACGCCGGTGCGGAACCCGGAGCCGCTTCTCTGGCAGGGCATTTACCATCCCCGGGCCCCGCGCCCCTTTACCGACCTGACAGAATACCGGGCGGCTTTCTGCCGGCCGGACCGGCCCACTATTGGTCTCCTGTTCTATCGCGATGAGTGGGTTTGGGGCGACCTGGCCTATCAGGCGGCCTTGATCGAGGAGATTGAGGGGCAGGGCATGAACGCGCTGGCGGTATTTTGCCAGTATGTCGGCAATCCCGAACTGCAGGCGCCGGGGCTTAAGGAAACGCTGGCAAGCTTTTTCTGCCCTGACGGCCAAGCGGAGATCGATGTTATCCTGAACACCTTTAAGTTTTCGATGTTATCCATGAAGGCGATTGCGCAGGAAGCGCTCAATCAGTTGGGCGTGCCCATCCTGCAAGCGTATACGTTATACCGGCCGCGACAGGAATGGCAGGAGTCCAGCGAAGGTATGACGGCTATGGAGATGGCTGTCAGCATTGCCATGCCCGAGTTTGACGGCGCCATTCACGGCGTGCCGGTCGCCGGACGGGAATATCAGGCGGACGGCAATGCTGTCTGTCTTCCCCTGGCGGAACGCATCACCATGATGGTGCGCAAAGCCGGCAAATGGGCCGGACTGCGCCGCAAACCCAATGCGGCCAAGAAGATCGGCATCATCTTTCATAATTATCCGCCCACGAACTCGAATATCGGCAGCGCGGCCGGCCTGGATTCGCCGGAAAGCATCCGCCTGCTGCTGGCCAGCATGCGCGGGGCCGGCTACAAAATTGACCGCATTCCGGCAGACAGCCAGTCCTTTATGAATGAGTTAATCGCCCATGCCACCAATGACCGGCGGTATCTGACGGAAAGACAGATTGAAGAAGCGGACGGGCAATTAACGGCTGCTCAGTACCAGACCTGGTTTGAGGCTGCAGAGCCCGGGACACAGGAACAACTGATCAAAGACTGGGGCCATCCTCCCGGCGATGTATTTCACTACGACGGCAAGCTTTTAGTCCCGGGTATGCTCAACGGCAATATTTACATCACGGTCCAGCCGCCCCGCGGCTTTGGCGAAGATCCTGCCAAACTGTATCATTCGCCCGATTGCGCCCCGACCCATCACTATCTGGGCTATTACTACTGGCTGCGCGATGTCTGGCAGGCGGATGCCGTGGTGCATGTCGGCACCCATGGCTCGCTGGAATGGCTGCCCGGCAAAGGCGCCGGCCTGTCACGCGAGTGCTATCCCGATTTGGCCATCGACGACTTGCCCAATATCTACCCGTACTGGATCACTGTGGTCGGTGAAGGCGTCCAGGCCAAACGGCGCGGCGCAGCCTGCCTGATCAGCTATCTGACACCGCCCATGAGCCATGCCGGTACTTATGATGAACTGGCCGAACTGGAGAATCTGCTGGATGAATACTGCCATTTCCGGCAGACGCAGCCTGATAAGCTGGCGACTGTCACGGAACTGATCCGGGCCAAAGCGGCTGCCGCCAATCTCGGGGAGGATGTGCCGGAAGACCCGGCGCAGCCCTTCGATGATTTTGTCGGCCGGCTGCACGTGTATGTCACCGATATTAAAAATATGCAAATCAGGACAGGTCTGCATACGCTAGGCCGCCCGCCCGCCGGCGATACCCTGATCGAGTATCTGCTGGCCCTTACGCGGGTGGACAATGGCGACGTCCCTTCCCTGGCGCAGACGCTGGCCGCCGCATACGGCTGCGACTATTATCAGCTCCTGGAGCAAAGCGGCCAACTGCTGCCGGACGGGACCAAGACCGGCGGCGCTTTGCTGGATGATATCCGGGAACGCTGCCGGGATATTCTCAGCCTGCTGGCTGAGCGGGAGTTTGAGCCGGATCAGGCGGCGGCGATCCTTACGTTTCCCTGGGCGGCTACGCTGCCCGCAGGGTTAAAAGAACGTCTTTTGACCGCGGCCGTTTATGTCTGCCGGACGATAGCTCCCAGTCTGGCGAAAACGACCCAGGAAATCACCAATCTGTTAGCGGCCCTGGCAGGCAGGTATGTCGAGCCGGGACCGGGCGGAGCGCCAACCAGCGGCGGCGCCGATATCCTGCCCACCGGACGCAATTTCTACGGTGTTGATCCCCGGACGCTGCCCACGCCTGCGGCCTGGGAAATCGGCAGGACCATGGGGGATGACGTCATTGCGTCTTATATCGCCGAAGAGGGGCGGTATCCGGAAAATATCGGTATTGTTCTGTGGGCGACCAGCAATATGCGCAGTCATGGCCAGTGCATCGCGCAGTTTTTATACCTGCTGGGCGTTAAGCCGGTCTGGCAAAAAGGCAGCATGCGGGTGGTGGAGTTGGAAGTCATCCCGGCCGCCGAGCTAAAACGTCCGCGCATTGATGTCACCGGCCGGATCAGCGGCCTGTTTCGCGACAGCATGCCTATGGCCGCGGCCTGGCTGGATAAGGCTGTTGCCTTGGTGTCCAGGCTGGAGGAGAGTCCGGACATAAACTATGTGCGGAAACACATTACCGCGGACGCCAAAGCCATGGAAGAAGAGGGTCTGGATAGTGCAACCGCCTGGGAGCAGGCCAGCTGGCGCATTTTCGGTGATCCGCCCGGAACCTACGGCGCCGGCGTCGGGGCGGTGCTGGAGGCCAAAAACTGGGAGACCATTGATGATCTGGCCAAGGTTTATGTCCGTTGGGGCGGGCACGCTTACAGCGGCAAGGGTCAGGGCGCTTATGTGCCGGAACTGTTCAGCCGCCGCATGGGCAGTCTGGACATTACCATTCAAAATCAGGATAACCGGGAAATCAGCATGCTGAATTCCGACGATTATAACGCCTACCACGGCGGCATGATTGCGGCCGTCCGCAGTATCAAAGGCGAAGCGCCCCGTTCCTACTGCGGTGACAGCTCGGACCGGAAAAAGGTTATCATGCGCAGCCTGCAGGCGGAACTCAAGCGCCTGTTCCGGGGTGAAGCCATCAATCCCAAATTCATTGAAGGCATGCAAGAACATGGCTATAAAGGTGCGGCCGATCTGTCCAATTACGTGGCCCATAGCTACCAATGGGATGCCACCAGCGATGTTATGGAAGACTGGATGTATGAAAAGTATGCGGAGAAATACGCTCTTGACGCCGCCATGCAGGCCTGGATGAAAGAAGTCAATCCCTGGGCGCTGCGGCGGATTGCGGAAACCCTGCTGGAAGCGGCTCAGCGCGGCTTGTGGGATGCCCGGGAAGACACGAAACGGGAACTGGAACAACTGTATCTTGCCATCGAAGGGGAACTGGAGGAGCGCAGCGATGCCTAACCACAGCCGGCTTCTGTCCCATAGTTGGGCAGGAGAGGGGGCAAAGAACCGGTGCAGCCGCCTGGCCGCCTGGCTTGTTGTGCTGCTGGGCATGCTGCTGGCGGCAGGCTGTTCCGGCGGCGGGCAGTTGACAAGCCCGCCGGTCGCTGCCGTGGCAACTGCCGGCTATCAGGTAACGGACACGCAAGGCAATGTGCTGCGGCTGCCGCAAAAGCCGCAGCGGATTATAACCCTGTCCTTATCCAGCGATGAGATAGTTTTGGGCCTGACGCAGCCGGAACGGGTAGTGGCCCTGCATTATCTGGCCGATGATCCGGGTATATCGACCATTGCCGCTGAAGCGGGCCGCGTGCCGGTGAGGCTGCAGGAATACAATGCCGAACAGATTTTATCCCTGCAGCCTGACCTGGTAATTGCTCCGGACTGGAGTCGGATCGAGCTGATTCAGACGCTGCGGGATATGGGCATCCCGGTGTTTGTCAGCAAGGGACCTTCCAGCGTTGCCGAAGTCAAGCAGGCTATCCGCGAAATTTCGCAGGCGATCGGGGAGGAAGCAGCCGGCAGCCGCCTGCTGGCAAGTATGGAGGCGGAACTGGCCGGTATTGCGGCTAAGGTCAGGACCATACCGCCGGAGCGCCGGCAGACGCTGGTCCTGATTTCCCACATGGCCGCCTATGGCGGCAAAGGCAGCCTGTTTGACGATATGTGCGGCTATGCCGGGGTGATTAACGGCGCAGCGGCTGCCGGCCTGGGGAAAAACGACGTGTTGGCCAAGGAAGCCATTATCCGCATCAACCCGGACCTAATGCTGCTGCCATCCTGGAATGGCGGCGAGCTTAATGCTGCCAAGGTAAAAACAGATTTGGCCAACGATCCGGCCTTGCAGACGGTCAAAGCCATTCGCACCGGCCGGCTGGAGCAGGTGCCTGACTTGTACCTGTACTGCGCTTCCCAGGACATTGTCCATGCCATTCGCGACATCATGCAGGCCGCTTATCCGGAGCAGGGGGATTAGGGCCTGCATGCGGCGGCAGCCGTTTCCTAAATAATCTTAAATGATCATGTTAGCGCCAGGGTTCATTCTTCGCCTGGCCGTAATCTCCAGGCCGGTATTCCACATACTTCTATCAAAACAGGTAGGGAGCCCGGTCCGGGCTCCCTACCTGTTTTGATAAGAGCGGCAGCGTACGAAATTAAGAAGGATACTCCACTTGAAAAGAGACTTGGTTGATATATGTTTCCGTATCCTCGGTAAGCCAGTGGTTTTTCAGCGGGAAAACGTATACATTACTGAGGACTTCTAAACGATTGCGTTGCACAAAGTCGAGAATTTCTTTATATATGAATGGTATTTTCTGATAATAAGTTCCTTGAAAACGGATTGTCACATACAAGCCTTCCGGACGGACGAAGCAGTGCTCCCGGGGAATGGTATGGGCAACCGGCGTAAAAAAGTGCAGTGTTTTATTGAATTTTTCCGCGAAAAATTCTTCTTTTCCTATAATCCAGCCGGTAGTAAATTCTTTAAAATGTTCTTTGGAAAATGCTTTTTGATTGTGTCTGGACAGAATCTGCATCCGTTCCCGCAGCGATATGCTCCCGCTTAAATTTTCACTGACGAATAAAATTTTTTCTTTCTGAAAGTTGATTTGGATTTGATTCAAACGGGTTTTGCGTATTTTTTCAATGGACTTCAAAGACAACTGCAGACTGTTTTTAATTTTTGCTGTTTCTTCCATTATTCTATTACATTCTTTTTCTTTTTCCTGTAAAATCTGCTCAAAGTTTTCCGGGCTGCGATTATGAAGATAATTTTTTATGTCCTGAATGGGGATATTTAGTTTACGCATATTCAGAATAATTTCCAGCACGAGATATTGGGAAACAGAGTAATAACGATAGCCGTGTTCATTCACAAAGGCCGGGACTAATAATCCGCTTTTATCATAATAAAGCAATGTTTGCTTGGGGATGCCGTAGAGGGAAGCCAGTTCGCCCGCGGTGATATAGTTTTCTTTGTCGATCGCCATTGTTCATATTCTCCTAACATATGATGCAACAGGAACAATTTTATACCAAAAATGCCCGGATGAGCGAATTATACTTATTATCCATTATTATTGATGCATCGGTTTATGTCAAGAAAAGCCACAATTTAAATTATTAATAACATTATTGACTGTATGACTGCTATATAGTCTAAACTGTCAAAAAGAGAAGTAAGTGGGGAATTAAATGAGGAAAAGTATTTCGGTTTTTTTGCTAGTGATTTCATTTATGGTTTTTGGCTGTGGCAGAACTGCTGATATAAGAACTTCTTCCGGGGAAATTTCGTATCAGATTGTCGATGCCGGCGGAAATGTTATCGAAATGCCTGGGAAGCCCAAACGGATTGTAACGCTCGCGGCCAGTACGGACACCATTATTTTGGGCATGCTGCCAACCGAAAATTTGGTTGCCGTTAATGCCCTGCTGGATGATCCGGTAAGTTCTAACATTGTAAAAAAAGCGCAAAAAATACCTGAAAAGATAAAAAATCCATCGGCAGAACGCATTTTGAGCCTGCAGCCGGATTTAGTGATTGTTCCTGACTGGAGCGATGCAGTGATCGTTGACAGTTTGCGGGATCTCGGCCTGAAAGTTGTTGTCTGTAAAGGGCCGCGGAGCGTGGCGGAGGTTCGGGAAACGGTCCGGCTGCTGGCCAAGGCCATCGGGGAAGAAAATAAAGGCAGCCAAATCATTGCCCAAATGGATGAAAAACTACGGGAAATTAAGAATAAAGTTGACAAAATTCCCTTGGAAAAAAGGAAAACGGTTGTTTTGATTTCCCTAATGACTTCTTACGGCGGCATTGGCAGTCCTTTTGATGACATGTGCGGCTATGCGGGCGTTATCAACGGAGCGGGGGCAGCCGGGATCAAGAATGGACAGGTGTTGGCCAAGGAGCGGCTGATAGCAATAAATCCCGACATTTTGATCCTGCCCATGTATAATGATCATGGAACTTATGATGTGGAATCCTTTTACAGAGAATTTTTGGAGGATCCTTCTTTGCAAACCTTAACCGCAATTAAAGAGAAAAGGCTGTATATGCCGCGAGAAGGCTATATGTATAATGTTTCCCAGGATATTGTTTTCGGAATCCAGGAAATTGCGCTGGCAGCCTATGGCAAAGATTTTGCCCAGCCGGCTGATTGCCATATTTCCGTGTCAGGTGAATAAAGAATAAAGAAAGGTAAAAAATGGCTTGACAATATGACCGGTATATAGTTTACCCTATTGATTAAGCAGGATTTATTATGCTGATTGCTTTTGGTTTTTAATTGAATAGTCTTGAGAAATAGGTGCCGCAAGGCTTAATAGGGAAATCGGTGCAGCGCCGATGCGGTCCCGCCACTGTAATGGGGAGCAAGTCCACAAAACGTCACTGGGAAATATTCCTGGGAAGGCGTGGAGAAGCGATGAACCAAAGCCAGGAGAACTGCCTATTTTCTATTTACCAAGAATCCTACGAGCGATGGGATGGTAAGTGAGGTATTAACAAGGTTAACTTTGCCAGGCAAGCGTTGGCAGGGTTAGCATATTTGTAATACTAAAAACCTTTCTCGTGCGTTAGAGAAAGGTTTTTGTCTATTTTAATTAAATGGGGGAATTTTTTTTCTTATGAAAAAAAGATTATTCAGGGAAAAAATGGTCGTAGCAATGGTTTCTGTATTCGCGTTTTCCGTCTTTGGTCCGCAAACACCGGATGCGGCAGCCAGTTTCTTTCCGGCCACCACCTACTGGGTATGGGATATTGGTCTGAACTATCAGGCCGGCAAAGCCATTAAAGCCTTTGTGAAAGTGAATAATATCTTTGACAAATTCTACGCGGAGCACTCTAACGCGCGTTATAACTGGAGCTCAACTCCGGTTGAACAATGGTGGAGTGCTCCCGGCAGAAATATTCGCGTCGGCATGGAATATATTTTCTAACTAAGCGATTGAGAGAATGTGACTGCCACCATTTAGTTTCAGTGGCGGCGGCCTTTGACTGTTTAGCGTATACTTTATATTTTTATAAAACGGGGAGGATGTGTGCATGAAAATCGGAGCCATTGTATTAACGGGTTACATGCCGGCATTGCTGGAGGCTGCGGGGGAAATCCCCGGCCTGGAGTTGAAAATGTGCGGTACCTGGGATCTGGAGAATCCGGATTTTCAGGGGGATTTTTTCCGGTATCTGAAGGAACAGGCGGATGTTCTGCTCTTGTCGCCGCCTGCCGACAAGGTATGGGAAAAAATATCGGCTGAAGTTCTTGCCATCGTACGGGAAAAGCCGGCAGTGGCTTTTGGCTATGATCCGGGTATTGCCGTTTACAATACGGTCAAACCGGAAATCGCGCTGACCGTGCAGCGGTATTTAACTTACGGCGGCCGGGAAAACACCCGGAATGCCGTCCGCTATATCCAAAAAGCGGTTCTGGGAGCCGATATAGCCGTACCGGAACCGGTGAATGTCCCCTGGCAGGGAGTTTATTATCCCGGCAGTGACCGCATTTATGAGAGTGCGGCCGATTACCGGATGAATTGTCCCGGTTACCGCCCGGACCGGCCGACGGTAGGCGTGCTGTTTTACCGCCACGCCTGGATAAGCCGGAACATGGAGGTCATTGATGCCATTGTCAGCGAGCTGGCGGCGCAAGGGTGTAATGCGCTGCCGGTGTTCAGCAGCGACCAGTGCGATCCGGATACAGGCTCGCAGGATAACAGCCAGGTTATAAAAACGTATTATATGAACAACGGGGCAGCCGTGATTGAGGCGTTGATTGATTTGCAGTCGCTCTTCGTCATAACCAGGGAAACGGGTAAAACCGCGGATAATCCTCCCGGCTATGAACTGCTGCAGCAACTGAATGTACCCATTATAAAAGGTCTGCTGACCTACGGCAAGACGGAAAGCGAATGGCGGGCCGATCCGTATGGCATCGCCGGCCCCTCCCTGGTCATGTCGGTGTCCATGCCCGAATGCAGCGGGGTGATCGAGCCCGTTATCATCGGCTGTCTGGACCGTCAGTATCAGCCGGGCGTTGCCGGCACCCTGGAATATTATCTGCCGTTGCCGCAGCGGGTGGCTTATCTTTGCCGCCGGGTAAAAAAGTGGATTGCCCTGCAAGCCAAGAAACCGTCGGCGAAAAAAATTGCCTTTATCCTGCACAGCAGTCCCTGCCACGGCGTGGAACTGAGTGTCGGCAGCGCCGCCAACCTGGATTCGCTGGAAAGCGTGGCCCGGCTGATGGCGGTTATGCAGCGGGAGGGCTATTATCTGGAAGATGTGCCGGCTTCCGGCAAGGAACTCATTGACCGGATTATGGAGCGCAAGGCCATTGCCGATTTTCGCTGGACCCCCGTTGAGGAAATCGTAGCCAAAGGCGGTGTCTGGCAATCATTAAGCGAGGCCGAATACCGGCGCTGGTTTGACCGGTTCCCGGAAGCGGTGCAGGCCAAAATGACTGAGACCTGGGGAAAACCGCCGGGTGAGGAAAAGGATGAAGTGCCGCCGGCCATGGTGTATGACGGCAGAATTCTCATCACCGGCGTCCAGTACGGCAATGTGGTGGTTTGCGTCCAGCCCAAGCGGGGCTGCGCCGGACCGCGCTGCGACGGCAAGGTATGCAAAATCCTGCATGACCCGGAATGCCCGCCAACTCACCAGTATGTGGCGACCTACCGGTATCTGGAAGACAGCTGGGGCGCCGATGCGCTGGTTCATGTCGGCACCCACGGCAATCTGGAATTTTTGCCCGGCAAGTCGCTGGGACTCTCCGAAGCGTGTTATCCGGAACTGACGCTGGGCACGGTTCCCAATCTGTATATCTACAATACGGATAATCCGGCTGAGGGAACCATTGCCAAACGGCGGGGCTATGCCACGTTAATCGGGCATATGCAAACGGTTATGGTGGAGACCCGGGCCTACGGGCCGATGGAGGAACTGGACAAACTGCTGGCCGAATACGGCAGGGCAAGGACGGGCCAGCCGGCCCGTGCCTGTGAACTGGAAACCCTGATCCAAGAAAAAGCCAGGGAAGGCAATTTTTTGTCAGGTGATGCAGCCGGGGAAGATTTCGCTGTGTTTACCGAGAAGCTGCACAATCAGCTAAGCCGTCTGAAAAACAGGATGCATCAGGCCGGCATGCATATCTTTGGCCAGGTGCCGCAGGGAGAGCGGCGGGTAAATTTCCTTAATGCCATCGTCAGGCATGAGGCCGGGGATGAGGGCAGCTTAAACCGCCTGGTGGCCGAGTTGATGGGGCTGGATTATGATCTGCTGCGGGACAGCCCCCATGCCTGGCATGACAATTTCGGCAAAAATTATGACGCTTTGCTGGCTGACGTCAACCAGTACTCCAGAGAGTTTATCAAAGAATTCATTGCTTAACAGAGTAATAAAAGGAGGGAAAATTATGGCGGTACAGGAAAAACAGGCGGTCCTGCTGGCGCTGGCCGGCAAAATTATGGGAGAGGCGCTGGTAAATGCCGGGGCCGTGGCGGAACTGGAATACTGGCGGGACAAAGTGCGGGCGATTGATGCCAGGCTTACGGTCTCGCTGGAAACGGAGGGGCTTTTCCAGGGCCTGCAGGGCGGTTATTTACCGGCCGGTCCTTCTGGGCTGATTACCAGAGGGCGGCCGGACATTCTTCCTACCGGCCGGAATTTTTACAGTGCCGATCCGGAATGCATTCCGACTCGCGCGGCCTGGAAAGTGGGGGAGAAATTGGCCCGGGCGCTGCTGGACCGGCACCGGGAAGATACCGGGCGGCTGCCGGAAAACTGCGCCATGGTATTATGGGCTTCGGACTGCATGTGGACAGACGGCGAGCAGGTGGCGCAGATTCTGGCGCTGCTGGGGGTTGAACCCAACTGGGTGGCAGGCGGCAAAGTCAAGGGTTTTCGCATTGTTCCCCCGGCTGAGCTTGGCCGGCCCCGCATTGACGTGACCCTCAGGATCAGCGGTGTAATCCGGGACTGTTTTCCGGGGATTGTGGATTTGGTGGACGAGGCCGTCCGCCAGGTGGCGGCTCTTGATGAGCCAAGTGAACAGAATTTTGTCCGCAAACATACCCTGGAGCAATTGACGGATGATTCGCCGGCGGCCTGGGAACAGGCCACAGCCCGGATTTTCGGCTGCAAGCCCAACACCTACGGCGTGGGCGTGGATTTGGCCGTACTGGCTTCGGCCTGGAAAACCGAACAGGATTTGGCCGATATTTTTCTTACCTGGAGCAGTTATGCTTATGGGCGGGAAAGGAGCGGACAGGCTTCGCCGGCCCAGTTCAAACGCCAGTTAGCCAGCGTCGATCTGGCGTACAATAAGGCGGCTACCGATGAATATGATGCCTTTGGCTGCGCCTGCCATTTTGCTTTCCTTGGCGGCCTGACCACCGCCGCCAAGCTGTTAAAGGGCGGCGAAGTCAAAACCTATTACGGCGACACCCGCGATCCCGGCCGGCCGGGGGTGGTCAGTCTGGCCGAAGAAATTGAGGGCATCATCCGGATCAAAAACCTTAATCCGGCCTGGATTGAAGGGATGAAGCAGCATGGCTACAAAGGCGCCGGTGACATGGCCAAACGCATTACCAATATATATGGCTGGGATGCCACCACCGGCGAAGTGGCTGATTGGGTATTTGACGGGCTGGCCAAGACCTATATCCTGGATGACGCCATGCGCAAATGGTTTGAGGATACCAACCCCTGGGCGCTGGAGGAGATCAACCGGCGGCTGCTGGAAGCGGCGCAGCGCGGCCTGTGGCAGACCGATCCCCAACTCTTGCAGAGTCTTAAGGAAACGCAGGTGGAAATTGAAGGCTGGCTGGAAGAGCGGCTGGGAGATGTTCAGGGGGAATTCCAGGGAGGAGCCGTGGATATTTTTACGGCGGACGATGTCCCGGCCTGGAAGGCCAAAATGATGTAAATATGAGCCGGCTGTAAACCGGCCGGGAATTGAGGCGATAATGTGCAGACGGCAACAAAACAGCAGCGAACGACCTATCCGTTTGCGGCCTTAGTCGGCCAGGAAGATTTGCAACTGGGACTATTGCTGCATGCGGTAAATCCGCGCCTGGGCGGGATGCTCATCCGGGGCGAAAAAGGCACCGCCAAATCTACGGCGGTGCGGGGCCTGGCGGAATTGTTGCCTGTTATGGAAACGGTACAGGGCTGTCCCTACCATTGTGATCCGAGAGAGAGCGGGACTGCCTGTGAAGAGTGCCGGACTGCCGGCAGCAGCCGGAAAATCTCGGTTATGCCGGTGCCGGTTGTAGAACTGCCGGTCTCCGCTACCGAAGACCGGGTAGTGGGCAGTCTGGATTTCGAACAGACCATGAAAACCGGCCGGCGGGCCTTTACCCCCGGGCTGATGGGGGAAGCCAACCGGGGCATTATTTATGTGGATGAAATCAATTTGCTGGACGATCATATTGTGGACGTACTGCTGGACGCTGCCGGCAGCGGCATCAATGTCGTGGAACGGGAAGGCATCAGCGTAACCCATCCGGCCGGGTTTATTCTGGTCGGGACCATGAATCCCGAAGAGGGTGATATCCGGCCGCAGCTGTTGGACCGGTTTGCCCTGTGCGCCGATATCACCGGCGAAGCGGACCCGCACGCCCGGGTGAAAATCATCAAACGCCGGGAAACCTTTGATCTGGCGCCGGCAGACTTTCTGGCTGAGTGGCGGACAAAACAGCAGGAACTGCGGGAAAAAATTGCCGCAGCCAAAAAAAAACTGCCGCAGGTAGTGGTTGCCGATACCGTATATGAATATATCGGCGATCTCTGTATGAAAGCCTGCGTTGCCGGCCACCGGGCCGATGTGGTGCTATTGCGGGCGGCGGTTACCCTGGCGGCCTGGCGGGGGCACGGCCGGGTGACACCAGGGGATGTGGCGGATATTGCGCCGATGGTGCTGGCCCACCGGCGCCGCCAGCCGCCACAGCCCGAGCAGCAGGCGCCGGAACCGCCGCCGGATGCCGGCGAACCGCCAACTGAACAGGACGAACAGCAGCAGGCGCCGGAACGCCGGCCTGATAACCGGCCTGAGGCCGGGCCGGCCGGCGAGGCGCCCGGGCAGCAAGCCGAAGCGGACAAGCAGGCGGGCGGCTCCCAGCCGGTCAAAGAAGTGGTTTACGCAATCGGTACCCCGTTTGCGGTAAAACGGGTGGCGCCTGATAGAGACCGCCTGGTGCGGCGCGGTTCCGGCCGCCGGTCCCGCACCAGGACCGACTCCCGTGCCGGCAGGTATGTTAAGAGTACCTGCCGCCGGGAACGGAATGATCTGGCGCTGGACGCCACCATCCGGGCGGCTGCCCCTTTCCAGCGCCGGCGCCGGCAGAACGGCAGGGCGCTGGTGATTGAGAAGGGTGATATCCGGGAGAAAGAACGGGAAAAACGTATCGGCAACTTCATTCTGTTTGTTGTCGATGCCAGTGGCTCCATGGGGGCGCGGCAAAGAATGGTGGAAACCAAAGGGGCAATTCTTTCTTTGCTGCTGGACGCCTATCAGAAACGGGACAGGGTGGCGATGATTGCTTTTAGAGGAACGCAGGCCGAACTATTGCTGCCGCCGACCAACAGCGTGGAATTGGCGCAAAAATCCCTCAGTGAGCTGCCGGTAGGCGGCAAAACCCCGTTAACCGCCGGCCTGGTTAAGGCCATGGAGGTTATCAGGCAGCAGCTGAAACGCAGCCCGCACATGCGCCCGATCCTTATTTTACTGTCGGACGGCAAGGCTACCGCCGCCATGGCCGGCGGCAGCCCGCTGGCCGAAGCCCGGCTGACGGCCGCCAGCATCCGGGAAGAACTGGACATCGCCTGTCTGGTCGTTGACACCGAAAAGAAGGATCTGCTGTCCCTGGGCATTGCCCAGGAACTGGCGGCAATTATGGGCGCCAAGTGCTGCACCATTGATCAGCTTAAAACCGATAGCCTTGCGGGCCTTGTCCGCGCGCAGCTGGCTACCTGACGATATTTTTGAAGGAGGCGCACTATAGAATATATGAATAAACATAAGCTGCCGCTATACCCGTTTGCCGCCATTGTCGGCCAGGACACTATGAAGAGAGGCCTGCTTTTAAACGTCATTAACCCGCGCCTTTCCGGCATCCTGATCCGGGGCGAAAAAGGCACCGCCAAATCGACGGCAGTACGGGCCCTGGCCGAACTGTTGCCGGACATCGCCGTGGTTGAGGGCTGTGCCTACAGCTGCGACCCGGACAATGTTCCGTCCTATTGTCCGGCTTGCCGCCAACGGCATGAGGCCGGGGAGGTGTTACGCCCCGCCCGCCGTTCCATGCGGGTGGTCAACCTGCCGGTATCGGCCACCGAAGACCGCGTTGTCGGGACTTTGGACATTGAGCAGGCGATTAAGAGCGGCGAGAAAAAATTTGAACCCGGGGTGCTGGCCGAAGCCAACCGCGGCATTTTGTATGTGGACGAGGTAAACCTGCTGGACGACCATATTGTGGATGTCCTGCTGGATGCCGCCGCCATGGGCGTTAATACTGTGGAACGGGAAGGCGTGTCGTATTCCCACCCGGCCCAGTTTATCCTGGTCGGCACAATGAACCCGGAAGAAGGCGAGCTGCGGCCGCAGCTTCTGGACCGGTTCGGGCTGTGTGTAACCATTGCCGGCATTTATGAGGTCGGTCAGCGGGTGGAGGTAATTAAGCGGCGGGCCGCCTTTGAGGAAAATGCCGCCGCCTTTGCCGCCGTGTGGCAGGGGGAACAGACACGCCTTAAGGAACAGATTGCAGCTGCCCAGAAGCTGCTGCCGGCCGTGCAGGCGGATGACGGTATTTTGTACAAGATTGCCGGCACGGCAATTGAGGTTGGCGTTGACGGCCACCGGGCCGACCTGGTGATGCTTAAGGCGGCCAAAGCGCTGGCCGCCTGGTATGGCTGTGAGCAGGTAAGACCGGAACATGTGGAAGAGGTGGTTGAACTGGCGCTGCTGCACCGGATGCGGCGCAAACCCTTCCAGGAAGTAGGCGCCGAGCAGCGCAAGCTGGCGCAGATTATTAAGGGGACAAGTTTATAAGTTTATAGTTTAAAATTCTTTAATGTTATCGTGCGACTACCGGGGAAAAGGCGCGGGAACCTTTGCTTTGCTAGTTATTATTAAAGGGAGAGTAAGATGAAAAGCGTCAGGAAAAAAATGAAATGGCAGTGTAACAAGGCGCTGTTGTCCCTGCTGCTTGTTGGTGCTGCTTGCGGGGGCGGGAGTGAGACCTGTGCCGAAGAGATCTTTGACCTTGATCAGATTGTCGTTACCGCCACCAGAACGCAGGTGGAGGAATTTAAAGCGAATGCCAATATCAGCGTTATTACCAGAGAGCAAATAGAAAGAAATCATTATACAAATCTAACCGATGCATTAAGAAATGTTCCGGGTGTTTTTATTGCCAACTACGGAGCCACCGGGGAGTCGTCCGCATCGAATAACCTGATGTTAAACGGTTCTTCCAATATTGTTGTTTTGATTGACGGTCAGCGGGCCAATATTAACGGCAGCAGCGGCACTTACGGAAAAATGGCCATGGCTGAAATCTCCAATATGGATTCCATTGAAAGAATTGAGATACTGAAGAGTTCGGCTTCAACTCTGTATGGCTCCGACGCCCAGGGGGGTGTTATCAATATTATTACCCGTAAACCGGAGGACGGAAAAACCACGACTAAAATCACGACAACACTCGGCAGTTATGACCGTGAACAGTATAATATTTCCCATCGCGGCTCGGTAAACGGATTTTTCTGGGACATCTCCGGCCAGAAAAAATTACAGGGAGATTTTAAAGACGGCTGGGGAAGAACGGTCCGGGACCGGATTAACGTAACAAACAATAGCTTCAAGATCGGGAAAAAATTCGCCGATAAGGCTGACGTCACCGTGGTTTACCAAACCTATGAGGCTGAGTATACGGCAACCAACGGCGGATATAGCAAGCCTTCGATCGTTCAGGGCACAAAAGACAACAGTAAATTAACCATAACGTATACTCAAAAGATCAGCGATAAGATGTCGAATCAATTGGCGTTTTTCCGGCATACCAATAAGGCGCAGGAATCCGATTACACTAAGTTTAATGATTTTACTACAACCGGTTTCAGCGATCAGTTTACCTATGCGGCAGGGGAAACTCACACTATTATCGGTGGTCTTGATTATTATGAAGATAAAATCAATCATTATAAAAATTCATCGGCTACTACTGACGGCGAGAAAATTTCCAATAAGGCGGTCTATATTCAAGATGAATGGCAGATAACAAAGGAGTGGAAATTATCTTCCGGTATCCGGTTTGACGATCAGTCCCGCTATGGCCGGAACAACACACCAAGTTTTGTTTTAGGCTATACTCCGAACGGAAGGATGAACGTGTATGCCGGATATAAACAATTTTTCACGGCGCCGTATGTGGCCCACTTATACAGTGCTACCTATGGCAATCCGGATTTAAAAGCGGAAACGGGGCATGCTGTTGAAGCCGGTATCAACTATAAATTTGACGCTACCTTTGTTGGCAGTCTTCATGTTTTTAAAAGGGATTCGGAAAATGTGGTAGCATATGTTGACACTCCGACCCCTACTCATCCCAAAGGGCAATATGTCAATATAGATGAGGAACATGCCAGAGGAGTTACCATTCAGCTAAAAAAAGCCTTCAGTGATAGATTTAACACCAATGTGGGCTACAGTTATCTTTATATTAAACCAAATGCAGGCCAGACTCCCAATCGGAACGGAGCTTTGCCCCGCGGCAGCTGGAACCTGGAATTAAATTATGTTCAGGATAAATTTGATGCGGTTATCAGCGGCAGAGGCACCGTCGGCAAGGGTCAGCAACGGGCGGATAACCAGACAATCGGCAAACCGTACCGCACGTATTGGATTTGGGACGTTGCCATGAACTATAAAACCACGGATATGATAAACATTTTCGCCAGAGTTAATAATATTTTTGATACAATGTACACAGATATGAGCTATGAGTTAAATCCAAATTCAGCCTGGTTTTCCGCGCCGGGACGCAATTTCCAAGTTGGTGTTGAATATACTTTTTAATATTAGACAATGTTTAGGCAAGGCATTATGCCGTGCTATCGGGAACGCATTAAAAAGTTAAAATTATATCCGGGTATTAGGAAGGCCTTGACGTTGTCGTTTAACCTCAGCTTATCCTAATACCCGGATGTCAATTTTTTAAGGCGACAGACATATATATATTTAGTTAGTATATTGTTTTTCTGTCTTGCCGTCAAGATTTGCGGCGCTTTTGGATATAATTCTGCAATTGTGTGCCGGGATGGAAGAAGGTGTGAAGTGACAGAATTATGGAAAGAGGAAAGCAGTGTTTCTTTTAAACGGATTATTAGAATTACCTACCCGGTGCTTCTCTCCATGCTTTCCTTTAATGCCGTGGTATTTGTCGACAGACTGTATGTGGCGCAATATGATCTTACGCAGTTTGCCGCCATGCTGCCGGCCGGTTTTTCAGCCATTGGCCTTGCCAGTATTTTCACAGGAATAATCGGTTATGTTTCCGTACTTGCCGCGCAATCTTATGGAGCCGGACATTATCGGCACTGTGTAGCGGCCATGTGGCAGGGCATATATTTAAGCCTGATCTTCACCTTGCTTTTACTGCTGCTTTCGCCGTTGGTATCTTCGGTATTTCAGATGATGGGGCATGTGGGAGATCTTCTAACCTACGAAGTGGAATATTTTTATCTCATTATCATAGCTGAGTGCATTCAACTTTTTTCTACCGCCTTTTTTGGCTTCTATTGCGGGATTGGGGACACTAAGACAACGATGTATGTGGCGTTAGTTACGAATATGGTAAACATCGTCTTAGCCGGTGTGCTCGTATTTGGCAAGTTGGGTATGCCGGCGCTGGGAATGTTCGGGTCGGGAGTAGCGGCAATCATCAGTTGTGCAGTCGGCCTGATTCTCTATCTGTTCCTGTTGAATAGAAAGGTGATTAAACAACAATACCGGCCTTTAAAATACTGTCAGGTGAACGGCCGTTTACTTTATAGTTTGCTGCGATTCGGCCTGTTTGCGGGAATACAGTCTTTTCTTGAAACAGGCTGTTTTGGTATTTTTCTGCTGATTATCGGTACAACAGGTGAGACTAATCTGGCTGCTGCCAATGTGGCTTTTTCCATGGAGTCTGTTTTTATATTACCCGTGGTTGGAATGACAACGGCAGTAGGGATTATCGCAGGTCAGGAGAGAGGAGCCAACCGGTTCGGAAATATTTCGGAAGTTCTCATAAAAGGGCTGGTTCTGGGAATTTGTTTTAACATCATTATCTTCATTTCCTATAATTTTTTCCCGGAGATTTTGATTTCTGTTTTTCATAGTGATTCCAGTAATGATCAAAATCAGCTTATCCATACCGCTACGCCGTTAGTGAGACTTGCCTCCCTATGGCTGGTGCTTGACACTGTCCATTTAATGATTGGCAGCGTGCTAAAATCAATGGGTGACACGCAATTTATGATGATTACCTATGCCGTTGTTCCGATTTTGTTTTATGTAATTATACCCTATATGTTTTGTACCATGGCCCAAGTTTCTTTACTCTGGTTGTGGATCTTGCTGGTTGGTTATAGCGCAGTCATGCTGATTGTCATGACCATACGATTTTGGGGCGGGAAATGGAAAAGCATCGAAGTAATTGAATAGAAGTGAGTTGCGAGTTGCGGGACGGTTCCACGACTCATTTGATGGAAACATTGAATATATTTGCTGAACCTGTTGACAAAATAGGTAATAAATGATAAAATATTTTTAGAAAGCTTTACAATTTCATAATGAAGCAGGTGCCCTACGGGGCTTAATAGGGAAGACCGGTGCAATACCGGCGCGGTCCCGCCACTGTAATGGGGAGCAAACCCAAGGATATGCCACTGGGATGAGAGTCCTGGGAAGGTTGGGCGAGCTATGATCCAGAGCCAGGAGAACTGCCTGTCTAAAGATCGCCGTTTTTACCCACGAGTGATGGGGAGGAGATTACAGTTGCAATTGCTGGCTTGGAGAAATCCAGGTGAGTGATGTTGCTTTGCTGAATTTACTCCTGGTCATTTCCCGACCAGGAGTTTCTATTTGGTTTGCACTGAGAAATCCTCCCGCCTGTTATAACGAGCGGGAGTTTTTCTATACATTTTTTCTAACCTCCTTCATGTTTGTGGGGCTCAATGCCCCTCTTCTTTTTCTTTTATTTCGGTTTTAATACGGCCATGCAGTCACTCATTATCTTGTCAGGTTGCTGAATATAGATAGTTCATGAAAGAGAGAGGTGTCCGAATTGAAAAAATACACGGTTGTGCTCATCGCCGCATTGCTGATGATCAGTGTAGCTAGCGCTTGGGCCGCAGACAGCAAGGCAGCCGCTGAGAACAAGCAGAAACGCATCACTGCTTACACCCGGGCCATTACGGCCAATCCCCAGGATGCTGCCGCGTATATAGACAGGGGAGATGCTTATAGAAGCGACAACCAGCTTGATTTGGCAATCGCTGATTATACCCAGGCGATCAAACTGGAGCCCCAAAATGTACAAGCATATGCAGCGAGGGGGCTGCTCTATCTTGAAACGAAACAGTATGATGCCGCGCTGGCTGATTACTCAAGTATTATTGAAATGGATCCCGGGAATATGGATGCTCGCTTTCGGCGGGGAGTATGTTATTACTATAAGGGACAATATGAACTTGGTATCCATGATTTAGATCAGGTTACTGTCTTGCAGCCTAAACATGCCGGTGCCTATCTCGTGAAAGGCGTCTGTTACCAGAGGCTGGAACGCAAAGAAGAGGCTATTGCCGCTTATAAGAGTTTACTGGCTAATGTGCCGGTTGACAAGCAAACACAGGAAGCCGTTACCGTGGCCAAAAACATGCTCAAAACGCTGGGAGCGGAGCCTTAATCCGCTGCAGTGAGCGTGATTTTACCGGCGGCGGTCGAATCGTAAAATTAACCGGCCGCAAGTGACGGTTTTGAGCCCGGTTTAGTTTGCGGAACGGATTTTCCAAGGTATAATGTAAGAGGAGAGAAATATCATGCTTCAATATATCCCGGTCAATTGGCCATATGACGGCGCCGGCGGTTCTGCGCCGGGAAACAAGACGAAGGATTGCGGCCCTTCCGGCTGCTTTCTCATCGTCTTACAACCCAAAGCTGCAGCAAAGCGGCAGTTCGGTTGTTTTAAAGCCAGGCAGCTGGCCTATCTTGCTGAACAGCGCATGAACCACCGGACGTAGAAAAGGAGATTGCAAAATGGCAGAAACTAGAGGCTTAATTATTGTCAATACAGGTAACGGCAAAGGCAAAACGACAGCTGCCCTGGGAGTGGGAATGCGGGCCTGGGGACAGGGCCTCAAGGTGTTGGTGCTACAGTTTATCAAAGGAAACTGGAAGTATGGCGAATTGCAGGCCGCGGCAAGAATGGGCGACGATTTTGTAATCCGCCAGTTGGGCGAAGGGTTTGTGAGAGATGCCGACAGTGATGCCAAAGCCGGTCATCAGGCTGTGGCGCAGGCAGCACTGGCTGACGCCAACAGGGAAATCATGTCGGGAAATTGGGATATGATCATCCTGGATGAGATCAACTATGCGATAAAGTTTGGCTTGGTGCCGGTGGACAAAGTAATTGAATTGCTGCAAAGTAAACCGGCAGCATTGCATCTTGTACTGACCGGACGCGAGGCGCGGCAGGAAATTATTGATCTGGCCGACCTGGTAACGGAAATGAAAGAAATCAAACATCCGCTTAAACAGGGAATAAAGGCGCAAAAGGGTATCGAGTTTTGAGGTTTCATTTTACATACGGATGACTTTGTTCTATATGCTGCTATTGGCCAAGATATACAAAATAAATAAGTGAGGCTTTTTTGCTATGTTGCAACTGGTAAATTTATCAAATTATATTACCGATAATGAACTTATTGCCAATAGTCCGGAGCGGCTGCAAAATTTTTTAGAACAACATAATTTGGATGGTCTGGAAATGATGTTCTGCGGGCCCTGTGACACCCGGCTGCATAAGCGCGAGTGGCTGCACGGCTGCCATCTGCGCTTTTGGCCGTGGTGGCTGGATTTTTGGCGCGGTGACCAGGAAGCATTGCTGAAGCAGTTTGGCAGTCAGGCGGCGATTGATGCCTGCTATGGCGGGCCGACCCGGGAAGACTGGCTGGCTGTTTATCGTGCTAACATTCGTATGGCCATAGCGGCAGGAGTAAAATATCTCGTTTTTCATGTCAGTAATGTACGGCCGGCGGAATTGTTCAATTGGCAATTCAGTGCTACCAGCCGTGAAGTCATCGAAGCCACACTTGAGGTAGTCAATGCCCTGGCACCGGAAATTCCCGCGGATACCGCCTTGTTATTTGAGAATTTGTGGTGGCCGGGACTGACGCTTACCGATAAAGAACTGACGGCCATGCTCCTGGATAATGTAGCCCACCGCAACAGCGGGATTATGCTGGATACCGGCCATTTGATGAACACGAATCCGGATTTAAAGACCGAGGCCGACGGGGCGGCATACATTCTGGCAACCTTAGAGAACCTCGGCCATTACCGTCAATTTGTCCGGGGAATTCATTTACACAAGTCCCTGTCGGGAAAATATCTGCGTCATAGCCAAAATTCCCAGCATAAAGCCGAGTATGGCGAGTATGGCGAGTATGCCGAGTATACCATGGAAGAGATTATGAACCATATCTTCAAGATTGATGAACACCGGCCCTTTACCACGCCTGCGGCTCAGCAAATTGTCGATTATGTGCAGCCGGAATTTCTTGTGCATGAATTTATGCAAAAATCGCTGGCTGATTGGGAGCTAAAGCTCAGTAAGCAACAGCAAGCACTTACGCTTGCCAAAATGGCGATCTGACTCTATGAAATAAGCCGGGGGGTGTGATTCAGGGGACGGTTCCGCGACTCATCTTGATGAGTCGCGGAACCGTCCCCTGAATCATTTCGCTCACCTTACAAGCTTCTGCTTGGAGGTGAGCTTTTTTTTTTCGTGCGCAAAATTTTCGATGGAACCCTCCGTTCTGCGTGATTCAAAAGACTGTTTGTTCCCTTGACTCACGGTATTATTAACAGGTTGCTGTGTCTACAACTTATAATTAATGGCCAAAAAGGGAATATTTTAAATGTTTCCGATTTCGTAACATCGAATGGTGTCGACGGTCGAACGGTAATAAATTCTATTCTTTCAAATACTAATACTAATTTTTAATTTTCTTCGGGAGGACTATGATTCTAAACACTGAACAACTCCGCCAAAAAGCACATGAGCTTGCCCTGACCCATGACCCTTACGTAAGTCGCTGGCCATCAAAGCGTCTGTGGCGGGAGTTTTATGCCGATATCGAAAAATTACGCGCGTTTATGCGCTCCCTTCAGGGCGACGATACAGGCTGTTCGCAGCCTGCGGAAGAATGGCTTTTGGATCATGCCGAGTTCATTGAAGAACAAGTGTTGGTCATCCATCAGCAGCTTTCCGGTTCTTTCTGGCGAAGTTTACCCAACTTACGCAAGACCGGCAAAACAAGAATACTGTCTATCTGTGCTGATTATCTCCAGCATGTGGACGGAAATCTGGATGAGGATTCTCTCATCTCCTATATCAATTCTTACCAGGAAGTATCGGTTCTGGCTATTGCCGAGTCGTGGGCGGTCCCGCTTTTCCTGCGTATCAGCTTGATTCAGCGTCTGGCTGAAGTTATGGAACTGGTCCGCGAACGGCGGGAGGTGTGCATGTTAGTCGAACGGTTACTGGCGCGTCTGGAGCCGTCCAGGTTAAATCCGGAAGTGTTAAAGGCTTCTCTTGAAGAAGCCGGCCAGGATATGCCGCTCTCCGGGGCGGCTGTAGTCTACCTGGCCAGACGTCTGCGCGAGTGGGCAGACGATTCGGCAACCGTACGGGAATGGCTGATGTGCAAGTTGGAAAACGGCCCCGACAGCCTCGATCAAACTCTCTCTTACGAGTATCAGCTTCAGGCCGTCTATCAAGTGACCATAGGCAACCTTATCGACAGTCTGCGTAAAATTTCGCGCTTGGACTGGCACCAGCCGTTCGAGCAGATTTGTATGGTCGAGCACACGCTGCGCGCAGAGAGCGCAAATATATATACGTTTCTCGATTTTTCCAGCCGTGACGTGTTGCGGAAGCAGGTTGAGCAATTAGCCCGCCGTCTGCACGTGCCGGAAAATCTGGTGGCGCAGCAGGCCGTTCAGCTTGCGGCCAAGGAATATGAGCAAGCAAAAGCAGCTGAGGCTGCCGGTAAGGTGCCGACAGAGCCGGAAGCGCTGCCGCGCCGGGCATTTGTCGCATACTATCTGCTTGAACCGGATGGCATCAGGGAACTGCGGCGCGCAATGAAAATGTGCGGTGCTCCCCGGCATTTGCCGGAAATAGAAATTTTACGCCGGGCCACCGGCACGTATTTCACCGTCCTAACAGGACTGTTTGCAGCCGCCCTTAGCGGATTTACCATGTGGATTGCCAACGGCACAAGCTTCTCCGTCGGCCAGTGGGCGGTGATTGTACTGGCGCTGTTCCTGCCTGTGAGCGAGTGGGCCGTCACGGCGGCGCACTGGCTTATAGAGCGCACCAGGCGGCCGCTGCCGCTATTGAGATACGATTTCTCACGCGGTGTTCCACCGGAAGCGGCCACATTGGTCGTCATTCCCGTTATCTGGTCTACAGTCAGAGAAGTGCAGGAATTAGCAGTCCGGCTGGAACTGCATTATCTGGCCAACCGTGACGCCAATATCCATTTTGCTCTTCTGGGTGATTTTGTCGACGCAGACGCGGAGAAACTTCCCGGGGATGCTGCCATCCTTGCAGCCGCCCGCGCGAGCATTGAGGGGTTAAACTGTATGTATTCCCGTCCGGGCGAAAGCACCTTTCATCTCTTTCAGCGTTGCCGGAGGTGGAACCCATCCGAAGGGGTATGGATGGGTTGGGAGCGCAAACGGGGAAAATTGGTAGAATTTGTCCAATTGCTTAAAGGGCGGACTGATACTACTTACGACTGCGTACTCGGGGATACAGCCATCTTACCGCAGATACGCTACATCATCACCCTTGATGCGGATACCCAGTTGCCGCTGGGAAGCGCACAGCGAATGATCGGCACCATGCATCTGCCTTACAATCGGCCACGGTTAAACCATACATCTACACGGGTCATTGAGGGTTACGGCGTACTGCAGCCGCGTGTCGGCATCAGCCACGGCGCGGCCTTCCGTTCACGATTTGCATATCTGTGGTCGGTGGATCCGGGAATCGATCCGTACGCTTTTGCCGCTTCCGATCCATACCAGGACGGGTTGGGGCAGGGCATTTTTACCGGGAAGGGTATATTCGATATTGATGCATTTTCAAAAGTTTTATGTGAACGTATCCCGGAAAACCGGGTGCTTAGTCACGATTTGCTGGAAGGCGGCTTTTTACGCGCCGGCCTGCTGTCGGATATTGAGTTAATTGATGAATACCCATCTACCTTTAGCGCTTATCAGCTGCGAACACACCGCTGGGTCCGGGGCGACTGGCAACTTATTCCATGGCTGTTTCGGCGTGTCCGCGACCGGGGGGGAAGGCTGTTGCCGGTTGATTTATCCCCGCTTGCCCGCTGGCAGATGATCGACAATTTGCGGCGCAGCTTGCTGCCGCCGGTACAGTTTGCGGTACTGCTGCTGGGACTGACCGTTTTACCCGGCTCTGCCGGCCGCTGGGTTGCCTTTGTGTTTGCTACCTTGTTTTTGCCGCTGTTGCGCCAATTGGCGGCAATCAGGCGGGCAATCTGGCGTCCACGGAGCTTGCTGGCTACAGCCGGGCAAGTTTTGATAACCATAATGACACTACCGTTTCAAAGCCTGCTGTTGCTGGACGCAATCACTAAAACTCTTTACCGCTTATTTGTGACGAAGCGTCATTTGCTCGAATGGGTCAGCGCTGCGGAAGTTGAACGCCGCAACCGGGGCGGGCACTATCCTGTATTGCTGAAAATGTTTGAAGGCTATGCGCTGGTGTTCCTGTTTGCGCTGGCAGCGGCATCCAGTACCGTACCGGTGCTGCGGTGGGCAGGCTTCGCGCTTGGCGCTTTATGGGCTATTGCTCCGCTGGCGGTCCACTGGCTGGGCCGTCCCGTGCAGCAGCCTGAACGCTCGTTTGCGGCGGCTGAGGAAGAAGAACTGCGCAAGCTGGCGGAACGGATTTGGACCTTCTTTGAGGACTATGTTACGGCAACAGATAACTGGTTGCCGCCTGATAACCTGCAATTGGAGCCACCCAATGGGATCGCCCACCGCACTTCGCCCACCAACATCGGACTTTATCTTGCCTGTGCGCTGGCGGCGCGGGATTTTGGGTTTATCAATACGCCTGGCCTGATTGAGCGTTTGGAGCGTACTATCAGTACAGTGGAGCAGTTGGATAAATGGCAGGGCCATCTTTACAACTGGTATGACACGGTCACGCTTGAAACATTGCCGCCGCTTTATGTGTCAACAGTGGATTCCGGCAACTTTGTCGGCTGTTTGATGGCGGTCAAGGAGGGAGTAGCAGAATGGCTCAAATCCGACATTGAAGAAAACGGAAAGTCTGGTTCCGATCAGGCAGGTGGTAAAACGGCAGAAGCTTTGCACGTGGCCTTTGCTGAGGAACTAGCACCGGCACTGGGAGGCGAAACTGCCGGCAAACTTGCAGTATTGTCCAAAAGCGACCGGGAAAAATGGCTTGGTCGCGGTCAAAATCTGATCGCCCGCCTGGAAACGCTAATCAGCAACACAAATTTTCGGCCACTCTACGACCAGAAAGCAAAATTATTTCACCTAGGCTATCAAGCCGGGCTGGATAAACCGGATCCGGTCCTTTATGACCTGATGGCGTCGGAGGCAAGGCTGACAAGCTTTATTGCCATCGTCCTGGGTCATGTATCTGTGTCCCACTGGCATGCTCTCGGCCGGACAATGACAAGAGTAGGACGGCAGGTTACATTGCTGTCGTGGTCCGGAACAATGTTTGAATATTTAATGCCTTGGCTCTTTATGCGCACCTACTGCAACACTGTATGGGACAGCACATACCGGGCGGTGGTTCAGCGGCAAATTGAATATGCGCAGCAACGCGGAACCCCTTTCGGCATCTCTGAATCCGGCTACTATGCCTTTGATTATCGAATGAACTATCAATACAGGGCCTTTGGCGTTCCCGGCCTTGGATTCAAGCGCGGCCTGGAACAAGATTTGGTTGTGGCGCCATATGCAACAATCCTCGCCCTGCCTTTTGCGAAACACAAGGTACTGGAGGATTTGCACAAACTCGAAGAACTGGGTGCACGGGGGAAATACGGTTACTACGAAGCCGTTGATTTTACGGCCGAGCGGTTGCCGAAGAATCAGACCAGTATGGTTGTCCGGAGTTTTATGGCTCATCACCAGGGGATGAGCATGCTCGCCCTGGCCAACCTGCTGGCGCCGAAAAAAATAACGGAACGCTTTCACCGTGACAAGCGGGTGCAGGCGGCGGAACTGCTGCTGCAGGAACGTATCCCCGCACGGCCGAGAATTATTAAACATCCTGCTTTAACATGTGTAAATAAGCCTCATTCAAGGCCGGTATTTACCAGCGCCTTGCGCGAATACCGCAGTGCGGATACGCCTATACCCCAGGTGTGTGTTCTGTCAAACGGAACGTTTATGACCATGGTAACCAACAGCGGCAGCGGGTTCAGCCGGTACGAAGGCCTGGCCGTATCGCGCTGGCGGGAAGACCCGGTACTGGATAATTGGGGAAGCTACATGTATATTCGTGATGTTACCCGCGACGCAGTATGGTCGCCAACATTCCAGCCATGCCGTATCCCGTCTGATAAACAACGGGTGCAATTTTCCCTTGACCGGGCTACCTTCATGCGCGTCGACGGCAGTCTGCAGACCAGCCTTGAAATCTGTGTGTCCCCGGAATGGAATGCGGAAGTCAGGCGGCTGACACTTACGAATACCGGCAATGAAGCGCGGATCGTTGAAGTCACAACCTTTCTTGAACTGGCCTTGGCGTCTCCCGTAGCCGACGATGCGCATCCGGCTTTTAGCAAATTGTTCATCAAAACAGCTTATGTGGAGGATGCCCAGTATCTGTTGGCCCTGCGCCGGCCCCACCGGGAAAACGAAAAACCGTTGTGGGCGTCACATTCGCTGATGACCGCAGGCCGAACCCTGGGGCCGGTAGAATATGAGACCGACCGGGCCGGCTTTGTCGGCCGGGGTCATACCCTCGCCCTGCCGCAAGGAATTCGGTCTCGCCTGCGGGGAACGGTAGGCTCTGTGGCTGATCCCGCTTTTATCATGCGCCAGCGGGTAAGCGTTGAGCCTGGTGAACAGGTGCAGTTCTTCGCTGTCACTGCCATGGCAGACACGAAGCAGGAAGTTGTGGATATTGTCAGCCGTTTCTCGGGAGACCTGGTAGTGGAACGGACATTTCAACTGGCCTGGAATCGCAGTCAAATCGAACTGCGGCACTTGCACATCACTGCCGCCGAAGCGGCGGCTTTCCAAACTTTTGCGGGCCAGGTGCTGTATACGGCACCGCTGCGGCAGGAGCGAAAGCAAAACCTCACTGCCAATGTAAAAGGTCAGTCCGGACTTTGGGTATATGGGGTTTCCGGCGACGTGCCGTTAATCCTGGCACGGATTGAGAACGAGGCCAATATACAGTTTATAGTCAAATTGCTGACCGGATACGAGTATTTGCGCCGTCTGGGTTTGCTTTTCGACCTGGTTATTCTGAACGAATCGACAGGAAGCTACCGCGAGGATTTACAGGAGGCGCTGCGGCGGGCGGTGGAGAAAGTGGTTAACTGGCACGGAACGGGACCATGCGGATGCGGGGTTTTTCTCATCAATGCCAGCCAACTGCCAAACGAAGATAGGACACTTTTGCTTGCCGCCGCCCGTGTTGTGCTGCGGGCTGACGGTCCCAGCTTCAGGGCACAGTCAAAACTGCCGCGGCCGACAACCGATTTTCCGGCACTCCTCAAACCGACAGCGCCGTTAAACAGATTCGCCGGGCCTGCGCCGGACGTTGGACGCGATTTACTGTTCTTCAACAGCTGGGGAGGATTCTCACCTGATGGCCGGGAGTATCAGATTATACTTAAAAACGGCAATCATTTACCGTCGCCCTGGATCAATGTAATTGCCAACCCGTGGTTCGGCTGCCTTGTCTCCGAACTCGGCACCGGCTACAGTTGGTGGCGCAATAGCCGCGAGTACAAGCTGACTCCGTGGTCAAACGATCCTGTGCTCGACCCGCCAGGTGAAGTGTGTTATCTGCGGGACGAAGAGAGCGGCGAAGCATGGTCCGCCACGCCGTCCACCGCAAATACTGATCAGCCTTACACCGTTACCCACGGCAGGGGTTTTACGCATTTTTGCCATGAAAGATACGGTGTCAGACAGGAAATGACCATTTTTGTTCCGTTGGCGGACCCTGTCAAGGTGGTCAAGTTGCGGCTTACGAACAAGAGTGCCGGGCGGCGGCGCCTTTCCGTTACCTATTACGCGGAATGGGTATTGGGTGTCCGGCGCCAGGAGAATGCCTCTTTCATCGTCACCGAATGGGACGAGTCGGCCCAAATCATGCTGGCACGCAATGCGTACCAGAAAACATTTGGCAATGCATGCGCCTTTTTAGGCATGTTTTCGCCCCCGGAAAGGTCTGTTGGGTCACCCGCCATAGCAGAATCCGAGGCTAAGCGGAACAGCGGCTTGGACGATCTGTCCTGGACGGCGGACCGCAGCGAGTTTCTCGGTCGCAACGGCACTTTGGAAAATCCGGCGGCTATGGGCCGGGAGCGCCTGTCGGGCCAAACAGGACCCCTTTACGACGCTTGCGGTGCGGTGCAGGTAAAACTCACCCTGGAACCTGAAACTGAACGGACAGTCTACATCCTGCTCGGCGCGGAGCATTCCCGGAACGCCGCGGTGCAACTGGCGCAAAAATACTGCCAATCCCGGTTTTGCAGCCAGGCCTTTGAAATCGCAGGAGAATTCTGGGATGGTGTTTTGGACCGGATTTCGGTTTCCACGCCTTGTCCGGAGATGGATATACTATTGAACGGCTGGCTTTTATACCAGACGCTTGGCTGCAGAATGTGGGCCCGGTCGGCTTTTTACCAAGCAGGAGGCGCATATGGCTTTCGCGATCAACTCCAGGATTCGCTGGCGTTCCTGCACTCCCGTCCCGACTTAACGCGGACGCAAATTTTGCTGCATGCCGCCCATCAATACGAGGAAGGCGACGTGCAACACTGGTGGCATGAAGAGACGCAGCGCGGCATCCGCACCCGTTTCACCGACGATTTGCTGTGGCTGCCGTATGCTGTTGGACGGTATGTGGAACATACGGGGGACGGCAGTATCCTGGAAGAGGTAGCGCCGTTTCTTTGCAGCGAACCTTTAGCGGCAGATGAACATGAACGCTACGAGCCAACCCAAACCTCTACTCAGAGCGGCACTGTTTTTGAGCATTGCTTACGGGCCATTGACAAGTCTCTACAACGCTTCGGTGAGCACGGGCTGCCGCTGATCGGGATCGGCGACTGGAATGACGGCCTGAGCCGTGTCGGCGCTGAAGGCCGCGGTGAAAGCGTCTGGCTTGGCTGGTTCCTTTGTGACGTGCTGAACCGGTTCACGGATTTATGCCGGCGGCGCGGCTGGACGGAGCAGGCGGAACGCTACCGGGATGTGCGGGAACAACTGGCAGTTGCCCTTGATGTGCACGCCTGGGACGGGCAGTGGTATCGGCGGGCTTTCACCGACGCCGGCCAATGGCTGGGCTCCATTGGCAATGTGGAATGCCGTATCGATGCCATCGCCCAGTCGTGGTCGGTTATTGCCGGCGTTGCGCCGCCGGAGAGGGCGCTGCAGGCCATGCAGTCATTTGACCGGGAATTGGTGGACCGGGATCTTGCCGTCGCGCGTCTTTTAACACCGCCTTTTGACCGCACGGATCCCAGTCCCGGTTACATTCAGGGTTATCCGCCCGGAATCCGGGAGAATGGAGCCCAGTACACCCATGGTGTCATCTGGAGCATTATCGCTTGGTGCCTGCTTGGCAACGGCGATAAGGCCTGTGAATTATTCCAACTGCTAAACCCTCTCAATCATACGCGCACAGCCGGTGAAACGCGGCAATACGCCGGTGAACCTTACGTCATGGCGGCCGACGTCTATACGGCGGAGCCGCGCCAGGGACGGGCCGGCTGGACCTGGTACACCGGGGCTGCGGGATGGATGTATCAGGCAGGAGTTGAGTGGATTCTCGGTCTTCGCCGCCGCGGCCAGCAACTGTACATTCGCCCGTGCATTCCCTGTGGATGGCCGGAGTTTTCCGTCAGCTACCATTATGGCAGCGCAAGCTACCATATTACTGTCAAGAATCCGTCCCATAAGTGCGGTGGAGCAACCGCTTTACAAATTGACGGGCGGGAAGTTGCGTTTACGGAACAAGACATGAAAGATGGTCTTTACGTTAAATTGCATGATGACGGGCAGGCCCATTATGTTGTTCTGGTATTGTAGGCTTGTAGGCAAAGACAAAGAAAAGGAACAAGTCCAGCGGTGCTGGTCTTGTTCCTTTTTTGAAAAATAGGGTTCAGGCATTGACTTACTTTTATTGCGTTTATTACAGCGTACTGAGCTGGCCATAAGTCAATTATTCTAATAAGTCAAGGCCTGAACCCTATATAATTTTAGGTGGCGTAACAATAATTTTACATAGGCTTAACTATCGTGCGAGAGAGACCTGTTAAAATAAAAAAGGTAATATTTTCTAAATTAGAAAAAAGGAGGATTACTATGCTGGATGTAAAAACACATTTATGGCCAAGCGTACTGATTGGGCTGCTGGCATTCTGCGCCCTCGTTTCCACCAATGCGGCGCCAAGCGACCTTGATCTGGCTTACCGGTGGGCTCCCATTCATTATCAGGACACGGACTCTTCTGATTATGATGCCGACTACATAACCGCAGTCGATTTTGATGGTGATTGGGATGGGTTAAATAACTGGGAACATCAGGATGATAACATCAGCAACCTTAAAGCTAAGGCGTACTATTCCGTAACGGAAACTTCCACCCACTGGTTTATTTTGTACAGCTTCTTTCACCCTCGCGATTGGGTCGATTATCCTGATCCGTTTAACTTGGACCATCATGAAAATGATATGGAGGGCGTATTGATGGCCGTTCGTAAAGACGGTTCCACCTATGGCGCTCTTGAAGGTATCGTTACCGTAGCTCACCAGGATTTTTACTCCTATACGCCGGCGGGCAGCCCATGGCGGAGTGGACAGGAAAATATTGACGGAACGGTACTGATGCAATCCTACGACGGCTACCAGCATCCGACAACCTTCCAGGAAGCAAAAGGTCATGGGTTAAATGCCTGGAATGGGAGCAATTTCCCCGGCGGTGATGGTGTAGTTTATTATCCCAGCCGTTCTGCCGCGGAAGTTCCCGCCAGCGGCAATGACCGGTCCGTTCAATATCAACTTATCGATACTTTCGCCAGCGGCGGCCTGTGGGCACACCGTTCTGATCCCCTTACCTTCGCCAGTTGGGGAACATTTCGCGGCGATGATGGGAAAGATAATGCCGCGAATGCAGGCTGGAAGTGGGATGACCATAATGACGGCGGCCAGTTGCTTGGAGGCGAACTGGCTACCGATCCGGCCAAACTAATAGCCATATATTTTAGCAACTTAGGCAACTTTAGCAGAACCTACTTACGTAATCTTTATAACTAATATAATATTACTTTTTTACAGCCGCGGGATGATATCGCTGCTGGGCTGTTGATAAAGAGGTTGAGGAGAAAAAAGTTCCTCAACCTCTTTTCTGTGATGTGAATAGAGCCATATCTCCCTAGAAACTCTTATGGATATAGACCGGGAAGGTCAGCCATCGATGCGATCGAGGTTACCCGGAAGCGGTGTGGCTCAAGGCATCTTTTCAGAGAAAAATCCGGTTACTGTTCCTGGAATCCTTTTGCAGGTAGAGATAAATTTAATTCGTTATTATACTTATAAACAATATAGATAATTATTATCGATTATTAATGTTTAAAATTGGCAATGCAGCGCACTTTTGACAATGGCAGTTATCAGAAATCTGAATATTCGGGCGGGAAACTTACAGCAATGACAGGAGGTCCTTGATTTTGAAAAAATATAAACTAGTTTTGTGGAATTTGATACCCTTTGGTATGGAGAAAAGTGATAGAAAATATCCACCGCTTAATTTGGGGATCATTGCTTCACTAACGCCGCCTCATTGGGAGGTAGTCATTCGCGATGAATATTTTGAAGAGTTTAAGACGGAACCCTGCGATATTGTGGGCTTTACCGCTATGACCTCCCATGCATTGGGGGCATACGAAGCAGCCGGTGAATTCAAAAAAATGGGTATTGTGACGGTAATGGGAGGTGTACATGCAACCATATGCACGGAAGAAGCGCTTGCGCATGTGGATGCTGTCATAAAGGGAGAAGCCGAGGAACTATGGGGAGAATTTATCGGGGATTTCGAGAACAATCAGTTGAAACGATTGTATTTTTGTGCTAAGCCGGTAAATCTAAACAAAGTGCCTAAGCAGGCATTTCATTTGTATAATTCTAATTATCAGTGGGGAATTGTCCAGACTACGAGGGGGTGTGCCGGAAATTGTGAATTCTGTGTGGTTACGTCAATTTTTGGTGCTACGTATCGCAAAAGGCCTATTGAAGCAGTAGTGGGTGAAATTCAGGATATGCCTCAGAACCGGCTGTTTATCGCCGACGATAATCTTATTGGTTTTTCCAATGAAGACCATAATCGGTTTAAAGATTTATGCAGATTACTAATAAACAAGAATGTTAATAAAATATGGATTACTCAGGTGCCGCTCCAGTTTTCGGACGATGAAAAAATGATGGATTTAGCGTATAAGGCAGGGTGCCGAGGCGTCTTCATTGGAATTGAATCAGGGTCGGTTGAGGTATTGGCGGGAAAAATGAAGAAACACATGAATGTAAAGTATGTCAAAGAAGGCAATTTTGTAGAAAAAATAAACAAGCACGGCATACAAGTATTTGGATCTTTAATCTTAGGAAATGATGAAGACGGCAAAGACTGCTTCAGATTAACCTATTCGGCCATAAAAAGGCTAAAACTGGCAATGGTTCATGTTAGCCCGCTGGTTCCATTTCCGGGAACTCCTTTATTCAAGCGGTTAATAGCGGAAAACCGTTT
The DNA here is from genome assembly GCF_003966895.1 of Methylomusa anaerophila. Taxonomy (NCBI): domain Bacteria; kingdom Bacillati; phylum Bacillota; class Negativicutes; order Selenomonadales; family Sporomusaceae; genus Methylomusa; species Methylomusa anaerophila. The sequence goes on from NZ_AP018449.1 coordinate 2,761,894, forward strand.
GTTATATACTGATTTTCCCAATGACTGGAGATATTACAGAAAAGCTGAAATTATTTTGTTTAAACCAGCGAAAATGAACGTTCAGGAGCTTAATGAAGGCACACTGTGGCTTTATGAAAAACTATTTTCATTGTCGTCTATAATTTCCAGAGCCATATCTTCCTATTTTACTTCGGGTAATCTAAAAACAGCAATGATAGCTTATAAAGTAAACCTGGAATATAGAAAGACATATAAAGAATGCAGCAGGCTGATTAAAGAACAATTAAAAAACTCCAATTTCGATTCTCAATTGGATAAAATTTCTGGATAGAGCACTAAAGCTGCTTCCCTTTGGCCTTTCGAAAAAATTTGGCGTCAGTTGCAGTAAATATTTGAATCAGTAAGCCCCATCTTCATTAAGACAAAGGCAAGAGGAAATCCCGCTTTTAAGCCAAAAGGCCAAGAAAGCGGGATTTTGTCAGGTCAGATACTCCAGCCTTCTGCGGCTTGCCGTAACGATAAGAAGCGTTTATAAACACCGTCCTGCTGCACGAGTTGTGCATGTGTTCCTTGTTGCGCAATGCGGCCGTCAGCCACGACCAGTATCTGATCGGCGTTTTGGACGGTGGTCAGACGGTGGGCGATGACGATGATCGTTTTGCCATGCACCAGCGCACTGATTGCCTGTTGAATGGTGTGTTCATTTTCCGGGTCCACGCTGGCGGTTGCTTCATCCAAAATGACAATCGGGGCATTTTTCAATATGGCCCTGGCAATGGAAATCCGCTGTTTTTCACCGCCGGAAAGCGTGGACCCGCCGTCGCCGATTACCGTTTCATACTGATTGGGAAGCGCCATAATAAAATCATGGCAGCAGGCTTTCTTTGCCGCCGTTACAATTTCTTCCAAGGTGGCTGCCGGCTTGCCGAACCGGATATTATTCAGCACGGTATCATGGAATAAATAGACTTTTTGGAATACCATGGCGATATTCTTAAGCAGACTGTCGCAAGTCATGGTTTTCACATCGACGCCGCCTACGGTTACGCTGCCCCGGTCGACGTCATAGAATCTGGCGATGAGACTGCAGATTGTCGTTTTACCGCTGCCTGACGGGCCGACGATGGCAGCCGTTGTGTTTTCAGGGATGACGAAGGACACGTTTTTTAATATCTGCCGCTGTTCATAAGCAAAGGTTACATTCTGAAACCGAATGTCATAGGCGGACAAAGCCATATCTTTGCTGTTCTGGTCAATACATTCCGCATTTTCGATGCCGGCTAATTTGTCCAGGACGGCATCAATAATTTTCAGGACGTGCGCTGCATTATTGACGGTTTCAATATGGCCGAAGATAACAAAAGAAAAAATAGCCATCATGAGCATGACCGGCAGGTCCAGGATTCCGTTCAGCGCAAACAGTGCCGAGAGCAGGACCATTCCTGTTGCCGCCGCCTTCAGCGCCAGCAAATGGAGGCAATTATAAGGGACATAATTTTTTTCAATTTTGACGTTAATGTCCCGGTTGCTTCTATAGGCTTTGAGAATTGCTTCCCTGGCCACTCCGTCCTGCTTAAACGCCTTTACGACCGGCATGCCGCGGATGTACTCAAAGGTTGCCGCCACCATGCTGTCCCGCGTTTGTTGCTGGACCGGCGCATTCTTGCTGCTTTTATTTCCCAGCAATGTCAGGAACAGGGCCGATACCAGAATGCCGGCGGCGGCGATGAGGGCAATCCAGCCGTTGTAAACAGCCAGGCAAAGGATCATGGTCAAAACACTGATATAGCCGTTAACCACCGTGTCAATCATCTTCATGCCGAACAGCTCGATAAAGGATAGGTCGGTTGTTACCGCCGCGGCGATTTCGCCGGCATTTTTTTTACTGAAAAAACCCAGGGAAACCCGTTTTAAGACGGCGCCGATCGCCAGCCGCTGCTCGGCGGCAACCTCATAGCCGATGCTCTCCTGGGCGGCGGCCCGCAGATAGGCAAACCAGAACCTGCCGGCAACGGCAAAGATCATAAAGCCTGCCATGTAGAGAATCTGGTCAGTGGTCAGCGGGGCCGTGCCGTTGCTGTCCTCGATGATGAGATTGAGTCCGTAGGCGGCGCCCATGATCGGCATGGCGGTAAAGAGGGTATGAAGGAAGGAATAGACAAAGCCGGCATACAGGCGCCTTTGGCGCCGGCCGGACCAGGTTATGATCCGTTTTATTATTTTATACACAGCGTTTCACCTCGGTGGTCTCCCGGTAGGCTTGGTTGGCCGCCCAGTTTTTTGTGCCGATATGGGCATCCCACATGGCCCGATAGAGTTTACAACCGGCAAGCAACTCATCATGTTTGCCGGTTGCTGCAATCCGTCCTTTATCCATCACGACGATTTGGTCGGCCTGTTTGATGGTGGACAGCCGGTGGGCAATCACCAGCAGCGTCTTGCCGTTGGTCAGGGCGGCAATGGATGTTTGCAGCTTGTCTTCATTTTCCGGGTCGGTAAAAGCGGTTGCTTCATCGAGGATTACCACCGGCGCATTTTTTAACAATGCCCTGGCAATGGCGATGCGCTGTTTTTCTCCCCCCGACAGCTTGCTTCCCGCCTCGCCGGCACCGGTATCATAGCCGCCGTCCAGTCTGCGGATAAACTCATCGCAGCAGGCAGCCCGGGCCGCAGCCAGCACTTCGCTGTCTGAAGCCGCCGGATTCCCCAGACGGATATTTTCCCGCAGCGAGCAGTTGAACAGGAAATTATCCTGGGTCACAAAACTGATGGTATCGGCAAGCTGTGTCAAAGGCAAGTTCCTGATTGCCACCCCGCCGATTCTGATTTCGCCGCTGCCGGCATCCCAGAAGCGGGCAATCAGCCGCGCCACCGTAGATTTGCCGCCGCCGGAAGGACCCACCAGCGCCGTAAAGCTGCCTTGGGGAAGCTTTAAATTGATGTCGTGAAGCACATTGCTGCCGGCATTGTCCGCCGGCGAAGTCCGGGCCGTGTCATAAGCAAAGGACACATGATCCAGTTCAATATCAAACCCGTTCAGTTTTGCCGGCCTGTCTGGGGCCGGCAGTTCTTCCAGAGTGAGAAGTTCGACGGCATCATTCACCGCGTATTCTACGGATTTTGCATCATTGACAAATACCGTAAAGCTGGTTAAGGGCGCTACGATTCCCAGGGACAATATCAGGCACATGGTGAGATCGGCCGGGCTTAACGGCCCGTTAAGATACAGCAGCATGCCGGCCGGCATTGTGCCCAGCAAGGTGGAAGGCAGGACCGAACCGCCAAAGTTCATGAGTTTCCAGGTGCTGCGGAACCAGTTGAGGGTATACTCCTTAAATGATTGCACCGCCCTTTCAAATTTTTCATAAGAGGCGGCGGATTGGTTAAAGGCCTTGACGACCTCAATGCCCTCAATATATTCGACAATCACGCTGTTCACGTGGTTGCTCGCCTCCGTATAATCGGCATACTGGCGGTTAAAGGTTCTCATCATGATGGCGTAGGCTGTGACCGCGACCGGGATCGTGAGCATGGCTGCCAGTGCCATGCGCCAGTCGATCAGTACGAGATAGAAAAATACGCCCACAGGCAGCAGCAGGTTGGAGATTCCTTCGGGGATCAGGTGGGCCAGAGGAACCTCGATGCTTTCCGCCCGGTCGATGATTACATTCTTCAGTTTTCCTGCCGGCTGGTTCAGCACGGTGCCGAGGGGAGCCTTCATCAGTCTGCCGGCCATCCGGATGCGCATGTTCTCCAGGATGCTGTAGGCGGAATAATGAGCCAGCATGGTTGACAGGGCATAAAAACCGATCTTTATGACATGCCCGACAAGACATACTGTTGCCCAGAACCAGAGTGCGCCCGCCGTCTGGCGGCCGTCGAAAAATAAAATGATGATCTGATACACGCCGATATAAGGCACGAGTCCGCCGATGACGCTGATAATGGCGCATAGTACCGAGCCCAGCATCTTTTCACGGCACTCGGCGGCAAAGGAAAAAACCGTTTTCAGCCAATGATTTTTTTTGATTTTTTTCATCGTGGCTTCACCTCTTCTGTGTTTGGTTCCCGGAAACGACCGATTTTACCGCAAAAATATAATACGGGTTGGCCGGCAACTGCCGGTCAACCCGTATTATATTTGTTTTACTTTGCTGTTATCTACTCCGCACCAACGACGGCTGCTCCGTTTAGACAAGAGATTTCCGGTATTCCTGTGGTGATTTGCCGGTTGCGGCCTTAAAGGCCGTAGCAAATTTACTGGCATTATCGTAACCCACTTTGCCGGCGATCATGGCAATGCTTTCATTGCTCCGGCTCAGCATCAGCGCCGCCGCCTGCATGCGGTAGGCCCGCAGGTAAGTTTTGACGGAAGCGCCATAAACCCCTTTGAAACAAAGCTTCAGCGTAGTAAGCGGTATATCGAACCTAGCGGACAGTTCATTCAGGGTGAAGTGACGGTCCATATTCTCGCTGATGTACTTCCTGACCGCTTTTACAGTATTCACCTGCCTCCGGGGGAAATAGCGACGCTCTTCGCCGTTGCCGGGGGCTTCAACGGCGCTCAAAAACAGCAGCAATTCCAACACTTTAATCTTAAAGTACATTTGTCTGATTTGACCGGGCACAGTATAGAGCTCGGAGAAAATATGCTGAATGGAATCGCCGGCGCGCATGATGAAGGGTTTGGCGCCGGTGCAGAATTTTTCCTGTAAGGCGGTTACATCCACCGCAAAGCCGTCCAAAACAGTTGATAGCGTTTTGCGGGCTTCATCGATATAGATTGCGACCGTTATACCGTGATAATGGTTTAGTGGAAAGCCGTAGTTGTTGGTATGATTTTTTTTGTTGCTGATCTGCAGGTCGCCTTCGGCCAGATACATATAGGACCCGTTTTGAAATTCCCATTCAATGCGGCCTTCCCGGCAGTGATCAATTCCCAGCATGTTTACTTTCGGCTGAAATTTGGCATAACAGCCGGACATATGAAAATCATTGTACATCAGATCAATGCCGGGAAATACCCGGTAGCAGGTCATAGTGCCCTCGCCGGAGACATCCTGCATTTTATAAATGGTACATGTTTCATCCTGTTTGGTGATCGTAATGTTACCGCCGTAATAAATTTTTTCTTTTCCTGTGATTTCCACATTATCTCACCTTTTAGCAGCCGTGTTTCATACTACCGTTTCAGTTTCTAGCTGTTCATCCATAATTCCTTTATGCCGCCGCATACCGCTTTGTACAAGATGCGGCCGGATACACCTTAGTCAAGATAAATGAAATGTGGTATGATTGAGATAACGATTATATTTATTATAGGAAGGAATGGTCAAACTGCAACTATTCTTTAACAAAGAAAATGAAGTAGATATTAGCGGATTAAACATTAAATCTACTGTGCAGGACTTTTTCGATGCTATTGATGAGTTCTTGACTGAAAATCCATTGCCATGCGATACCTGTAAGCAACATTGCTGTAAAGGCAGATTCAAAATCAATATGGACAGTATCAGCGCTAAAAAAATATCCAAAGGAAAGGTTGAACGCATAATTCCCAAACTGTTTGTTGACGCGGGCCAAAATAAACTGGAGGTATACTTTGTTGCCGGAAACAAAAAATGCCGTCACCTGGACGGCCTGGCAAGATGTCTTATTTACAAAGAGCGGCCGGCAAGCTGCCGGACTTATGTCTGTATTCCGCAAAGCCCATGCTATAAAATCCTCGATGCGGCAATTGTTGCGGAAATGCATCATGCTATGCGGGCAGAATATCTTGATGCGGTTATAGCAGACCCGGCAACGCCGCCGGGAGCTATTGAGCCGGCAAAAACATTGCGCCAGGAAATAATAAGCAACAGCATAGCCTACGGATACAACAATTACAGCGAAATCCTGATCAAGGATTGTGTAAGAGCTGATTTAGCACATTCCAACGTGTCCCAGGAAGAAGTCCGTTTGTTTTACGAAACCATCAAGAATCAATAGAGAGGAGGTTTAACAAATTTTTGTCCAATTTCGAAGACACCCACTTCTATAAGTGGGTGTTACCGCTTCTAAACTTCGGTGGGGGTAGAGTCCCCCACCGAAGCCCCGAAGTTTAGCAGAAGCTAAACGAGTTCACTACGAATTAGTGCTGAAGCTTTCGGAAACTACTTACTATTTCAATGATCGCGCCGATTAAAAGGGTTATACAGATGAACTTTGTTGTAAAAGTCAGGGCCTCTAACAGAATAGTAACTAAATACCATCCGGATACCAATGGTGTAATGTATGATAGAACAATCAAAGGTATTAACGATAGCAGAAATAAATAAGTAGCAGGATAATTTTTCAGCATATGATCATCCCCTTATTGTATTTCTCTTTCTATTTTCATTATATTCTGTACATTTCAATTTGTCTATCAATTCAGGCAAAAAAAATTAATAAAAAAATTTAGGGGTCCGCCATGGCTTACAATTACCATGGCAGACCCCTAAGTGCTCCTTAAGTGAATGATCCTAAGTGAATGACCCTAAGTGAAACACAGCAATTTCTGCCGGACAGCCGAGGCGAAAAGGCAGGCAGTGTCCTGCGCCTACACTCACATAGCCGTAATTGTCTTTTTGCCGATACATGCCGCGTGTATAGGCAAAGGGCAGGGGATATGCCGGTTTTTCGAAGATGCCGATCTGCCCCCCGTGGGTATGACCGGTCAGAGTAAGAGAAATATTGCGTTGAAAACCATCGTCGATAAAATCCGGATGATGAGCCAGCAGTATTGTAAATGACCCATGGGGGATTCCCCTATGGGCGGCAGCGATATATTGACGACGTTTTTCCTTACGCTCCGCCGCGTTGTTTGCCCACGGGTAATCAACCCCGACAATGTAAACCGGCTGTTCACCCGCCATCAATCGATAATGAGTATTTTCAATTAGCGTAACAGTACTTTTAGCGATACGTTCGCGGATTTTACCCATGTTTTTATAGTGCTCGTGATTGCCCCAGCAATAATAAATCCCATGACGCAGGTCAAGGCTGAGTTGTTCAAGCCGGGCAAAGGTCTCATCCAGCATATCCAGATCATCAATAAGATCGCCGGTGATTGCCAGTAAATCCGGCTTTTCCCGCCGTATCATGCCGGCAACATAATCCAGCTTATCCAGGTTAAAAAACGGTCCGATATGCGTATCGCTCAATTGAGCGAGTTTCAGCCCATTCCAGGCGGCAGGCAAGCCGGAAAAAGTCAATTGATGCCGCCGTACGACAATCTCCGTGTCGCCGATGAAAACACCCTGTGTCCCCACCCCGAAGGCAAAAACCGGCGTAATGGACGCCATTTTTCGTAAAAAAATTCGGCGGGACATTTCCGGTGTATTGTCTGCTGCCTGTTCCGCCGGCTGGGCAAATAATTGCATAAAATATTGGCAGCCATAGAAAAAAGGTATAGTCAATATTATGGCAAGCTGACTGAAACACCAATTAAAAGCAATATAGAGCGCCAGGTAAAAGCCATGTACATACATGAAATTGGCAGAGGGCTCAATTACCCAGTAGTATACAATTAGGCAGAAGGTAACCGAAGTGAGCATCCAGTATCCTGTACGCACAAAGCGATTGCTGAAAATGGACATCTTCCTGCATAGAAAACGGTAATCAACCCAGCTGATTACCAAATACAAACAAGAAATCAACGCGACAAGAGAATAAAAAGATATCGTCCGCATGGTCTAACAACCTCCCGCCTCCCAATTCCCGGAAGCTTGTGGAGCATTCTTGCTCCCACGATAGATGTTGTTTCCATCTTAACATGTTTCCCGGGGAGCCATATTAGCGGGAAGTTAAATAATCGTTAACACTTAGCTGAGTTTTGTCGTACTGATCCGTTCCCTGTCGCAACACTGGAAGATATTGCTGCTTTATTGTGATATAATAAATATATCTATAGATTTATGAATTCGAGAGGAGATTTTTATGGCACAGGAAATATTAGCTCAAGATGATGCTGACACAAAGAAAGTAAGTTGGGAGGCTTTTATCAAGCAAGATGTACTTAACTTTATGATGACACATAACTTGCAGGCAATTACCGTAGACGACGGCGCCGGTAAAAAAGGCGTCGTTAAACGAACAGCGAAAGGTGACTTTTCAGTCCAGATTACTTCTAATGAGATACTTTAGCGGTCTGTTAGTTTTAGAGTTTACAGACCATTAGGAAATAAATGCCTTGAAGAATGATATCATCACAGATGGTTATCATATTTGGGGAGGGATAAAAATGACCCAGAAGTATCGCTCGATGGAAGAGTTAGATGCATCGCTTCCGGATAAACATGAGGTTGCCGCAGAGCTTGGCATACCATTGGACAAAGGACATAACGAAAATTTAACAACCAGGGAAGCCGGGAAAATCGGCGGCAAGATCGGCGGCGAAAAAATCAAAAAAATAATTGAGATGGCTGAGGCCCAGATGGCGGAAAGGAAATAACGCCGGAGTAAAAGATTTCTGACGGTAATTATGATCCTGGTTCCAGCAGCACTTTATTGCAGTTAGGGACGAAAGCGCTAAAAAAGAGGAGACCTGGGGAGTTCAGAGTGTGTGAACTGCTCCCAGGTCTTTTTCGTTATAGTAAGAAAGTATCTGTTTAGGACGGCGCAGGACAGCCTTATTAATGCTGCGCTGTCCTTTGCCTGCCGGTCGTCAAAAAGACGCGTTGGCTTTTTTCTTAACTGCCTTTCAAAAGGCTGACCCGGCACGACTCGGGATACCTCTTTTAGCTGAAATACCTCAAATATATATAGGCGTGACAAATCAAAATAGACAGCAGCATAAATGGGAAAGCCACTTTAAAGAACTGGCGAAAGTTAAGCGGAATACCATTTTTCTCTGCAATTCCGGCCACAATAACATTAGCTGATGCTCCGATCAATGTGCCGTTACCGCCCAGGCAAGCTCCCAATGCTAACGACCACCATACCGGCTCCAGATTAATGCCGGAAATTTGCCCCATCTCCTGCAACATTGGAATCATTGTAGCTACAAACGGAATGTTGTCAATAAAAGCTGAAGCAATAGCCGACAGCCAGAGGATTAAAAGCGAAGTTTCCAGTACCTGCCCCTGGGTTATATTTAGGCTCCATTGAGCCAGTGCTTTGATTACCCCGGTAGCTTTCAGTCCTCCTACCAGGACAAAAAGACCGACAAAAAAGAAGATGGTCGGCCATTCAATACTAAGCAGTATTTCTTCCGGCTCTTCTTTGCTGATTAACATCAACAGCATGGCTCCGGCCAGGGCAATTGTCGCTGATTCTATGTGAAAGACCCCGTGCAGCCCAAAACCGGCGATAGTAATTGCCAGTACCGCCAAAGATTTTTTCAATAACTGCCAATCGCTGATTTCGTCTTTATAGTGCAATTTTAATATGTTTTGACGATTTTCTTCATCTACCTGCAAGTCCTTTCTGTATAGCAGAACAAAAATACCAACCATTATAAATGCAATTAAAATACTCACCGGCGCTAAGTTATTAACAAACGCATTAAAGCTCAGACCAACAGCACTGCCAATCATAATATTGGGAGGATCGCCGATGAGGGTGGCGGTACCGCCAATATTCGAAGCAATAATCTCAGAAATCAAAAATGGAACCGGGTTGACTTGCAGTTTATCGGTTAACGTAATTGTGACCGGTACGATCAGCAAAACGGTGGTCACATTGTCTAAAAAGGCTGATGCAAAAGCTGTAATCATAGATAACAATGCCAACAGCCGGAGAGGATAGCCTTGGGTAACAGTGGCCGCCCATATGGCAACCGCCTCGAAGACGCCTGTGCGGCGGGTAATGGTTACAAGAATCATCATACCGATTAACAACCCCAAAGTATTAAAATCGATAGCGTCTTTGATAGCTGTCTCCTGACTCAAAAAACCAAGCAGCAGCATGATGATTCCACCGGTCATGGCTATGACCATCCGGTGAATTTTTTCCCAGATTATCATGATATAAATGGCAACGAAGATTATGATAGAAACATAAAAAGCAGTATCGTACAAACAATCATCTCCCTAATATTTAATATTGGAAATAAGCAAGAGGAGCCCTTGGTGACAGGCTCCTCCCAAAAACAAAACTATTTTATTATCTAGTTATTAGTATACTCTTTCACCATATATTAGTCAAATACTAGGTAAGAATAGCCCGTTCCGAGACGATTTGCCTGTTATTGCATCACTGTGATGGCATCGCCATCTTTTATATCATTTATGTTGGTCGTTATGACCAGGCTTTGTTCCGGCAGGTCGGAGGTAATTTCCGTGAAATCGCCGATGGTTTCCCCGATACTTATTGGTTGGATTGCAGCTTTGCCATTAGCTGCCAGGTATATAAAATTTTGGCCATGGTCATCCCGGAGTACCGATGCGGCAGGAACGGCGGGGACTACGGCTGTTCTGCCGGTGTCGATACGAACATTAACCGACATACCGGATTTTAGTAAACCGGCCGGATTATTAGTGAGTTTAGTATGGGCAAGGAAGGAAGGAATCTGGTTGGCTTCAACCTGAGGATAGATTCTGCAAACTTGACCCGCGATACTTTGTTGCGATATGTCTATTGTAGCCGGGGTGCCCAAATGGACCAGATACAAGTCATTTTGGTCAAGATGAACGACAACCTCTACTTCCTGACCGCTTCCTAAGGATATCAGCTGTTGACCGGCCTGCACCCCTTGCCCGAGGGCAGCGGCTATAGCAGTCACTATGCCGTCGATCGGCGCGTTAATAGTGGCGGAGCCATTTATGGGGACACTAGAGGACTGGGTTGAGTTTAAGCTTTCTTTTGCTTCTTGCAGGCGGGCCGCGGCCATCTCCATTTGCCGGCGGGGAATACCCCCAATTTCGAATAATTTTTGATAGCGGTTATATTCTTTCAGGGCATTGTCATAATTGGCTTGGGCCTGCGGCGAAACTCCTGCCGTTTGATTTCCTGCTGCTTCCGAGGACCCTTGCAGCGTAAATAGAGGCTGACCGGCTTTCACTGCCTGGCCTGCCGTTACGTATAGCTCGCTGAGGAGACCGGAGAATGCGGCGTTGACAGGGACGGATTCCGAGCTTTCGGTAGAACCCGTGCGGACAATATATATTGACTTATTTACGGTACCTACCGGTACAGCCGTAAGAGTAACCGGCGCTTGCGAAACAGTATGCCGGGTCCGGGGTACAAACGGAAACAGGTTGTAATTGGCGGCCAATAGCAGCGCCACCAGACAGATAACTGCGGTTAGGGCAATAATAAGGCGGTATTTTTTGGTGATTCTTTCCACATGTATCACCTCCAATAATGATCAGGTGGCAATTACTATGTTCTCACTTTTTGCTTTTTGCGTCAAGTCCAGGTGGAAAAGTGAAGTTTAACTGCAGGGTGGGAAAAAGACCGGATTTCCGGTATAATGTATATTGATAGGTTGTCAACACCTTGATGACTTGACATTAGTCATTGCCATACGCTTGTCGCGGCAGCGGCGGCTATATTTTTCTAAAGGAGGAGATGCAGTAATGCATATTCTGCCCAAAACGCATAATGAGCAGCAAGTAGGCAGCAGGCGGCTGCCTGTTGTTTCTGTCAGATGGATTGTTTCGCTGTTGTGCTTACTTATCCTATTGACAGGAATTTTTACCCATCACCGGGCAATCAGTGCGGGCAGTAGTGCAACATCTAAGTTGGAACCTGTCCGGCCTAGCGGAGGCGGACAGACGCAAGACATTGAAAAAATGGCCAGGAGTACTGATAAATTGGCGACTAAGCCTTCCATCTGGCCGGTTAGCGGCGCAGTCACCTCGGGTTTTGGCTGGCGTATTTCCCCTTGGGGCGACGGTAATGAATTTCATCCGGGGATTGACATTGCCAACAGTATGGGTACGCCTGTCGTTGCCACTGCTGATGGTAAGGTTGTGGAGAGTGGATACTCCGAGGGCTATGGTAATATCGTGCAAATTGATCATGGCAACGGCATTGCAACTATTTATGGACATAACTCCAGCATAATAGTAAGCGTCGGTCAAAGTGTGAGAAAGGGTCAGATTATTTCTTATGTGGGCAGTACAGGGAAAAGTACAGGCCCGCATGTTCATTATGAAGTCAGAGTAAATGGCACCGCTGTTGATCCTATTGGCTTTATGGTTCTGTATTAAGCGGCACGTTCGCTTAGTTTATAGGAATAATGAATAATGGGGATGATAATGATACCGGGCCGGAACATTTTCAGAGCACTTACCATAAGATTTTTAATTTGCACCTTGTCCCTGTGAGTTTATTGCAGGATAATTTACATTTTAGTAGAATTTATGACATAAACTGCCTTAGAGATAAGTATGTTGTTTTCGTTATCGGTGCGGAGGTGCAGGATGAAATATGTAACAAAGCTGGTTTTGTCTGTAATGGTGATAGTGGGTCTGGGAAGTCAAGCCAGTGCTGCGGCCCTTGGACCAATTGGGCTGGATATAAACAGTCTGCGGGAGTGGGAAGTGAAAAACAGTTCCCTTGGCGGTAAACTTCTGCTTTCTGATAGTCCGGAGATGGTAGCAGATGATGGCATTTTGTACCAGGATATGGTGCAAGGGGATGTGCGTCTCTTTTTTTATCATGTGAATGCATCCAGAGATGTAAAAAAAATGGGGGTGATTCTGGAAAATAAAGGCCATGAAGTTGCTCATATTACTGTCAGCCGCTCTAGTTTGGGCGGGCCAGGGTATGGCTGGATGACGGTAGGAAAGGAAACGCTGACATCATACCTTGCCGGCAGCCCGGCTTATCAGATAGATGTTCCTCCCGGGGGAATGGTGCCACTGTCGGCAAGCATAAGTGAAAATGCGATTTTGCCCCATATGTTGATTCATGGCATTTATGACTTTACGGCTGATCGCCCCATAACCGTCAAAGTCCTGATGTTACCCGTAACCGAAGATTGTGTAAAATTTTCCCGGACGGCGAAGGTGCTTTCGTCTGACCGCTGGCATTTGCGCGGCACTTTTGAAGGCGCAAACAGGCAACTTTCTCCCGTCAGCGTTTATGATCCGGCTTGGGACGGCGCCGTAGCCTTAACTTTGGCTGACAATGAAGTCGACGTTTACTTGAAGGGGATCGACGCAACCGATGGAACGGAAGTTGTTAACTATGGAAATTATGGTGTTGTCTATCAAATTTTGCTTCCTTCGAAAAGTGGCGGCAGAATCGCCTATTATCTTGCGCCAAGGGGCGGGGATTACGCCGGCGCCATAGGAATAAACCATCCTGAGGTGAACTGGAGTCCGAGGGCAACGCCACTGGACAGGATATATTTCGGGAACAATAAACAAAAAGATTTTGCTTTCTTGGGTACTTATGACAGTGGTGATCCGTTATCCTTTACTTTCAGCCCGCCGGGAGCATCAAATTTACCGGTGAAACTTATTATTCTGCCACAGTGAGTTATAGTCTATAACGGAGAATACCAAATTTTTTACATAAAATTTCAAATGATTAAAAGGAAATAAATAATATCTGTAGAAAAATGTTATTAAACGATTAATTAACCCCCAGTTTAGCAGAGGGATAGCCCGGATTTGCCAGGATGACCCGGCAGGAGGTGATTGATTGTGGAACAGAGCAAGGTTGAAGATAAAAGGGACAAACATAAAGCGGTTGTGATTCAAGGCGTTGTTGCATCGGTGCGGGGCACTATCGTTGATATTATATTTGACGGCGACTTGCCTTTCATCCATACCATACTGCAAGCCGGCAGGGAAGGCGCTATCCATATCGAAATATTGGCCCATCTTGGGCTTCACCGCGCCCGGGGGGTTGCTTTAACTCCGACCCGGGGACTTGCCAGGGGAACCAAGGTTTATAGTACGGGTTCGCCCCTGCAGGCGCCGGTGGGAAAGAACATACTGTCCCGCATGTTTAATGTTTTTGGGCAAGCCATTGATCATCAAGATGAAGTTACCGGCGTTGAGTGGCGCTCGGTTCATAATCCGCCGCCAACGCTGGTGAGGCGTTCGGCCAAATCGGAAGTCTTTGCAACAGGCATTAAAGCTATTGATGTTCTTGTACCCCTTGAACGAGGCGGGAAGGCGGGACTGTTTGGCGGCGCCGGCGTGGGGAAGACCGTCCTCTTGACCGAGATGATTAATAATACCAGAGGACGTCATCATGGAGTGAGCATATTCTGCGGTATTGGCGAACGCTGCCGCGAAGGCGAGGAGCTTTACCGGGACATGCGGCAGGCCGGTGTTCTACCCAACACAGTACTGCTTTACGGGCAGATGGATGAACCCCCGGGGTGCCGCTTTCGCATCGGGAACGCCGCTTTAACAATGGCCGAATATTTCCGTGATGATGAACGGCAGGACGTGCTCTTGCTGATTGATAATATTTTCCGCTTTATTCAGGCGGGTTCAGAAATATCCGCCCTCCTGGGACAGATACCTTCCCGCCTTGGCTATCAGCCAACTATGAGTACGGAACTTTATGAGTTGCAGGAGCGTATTGCCAGCACTGATACCGGGGCTATTACCTCTATTCAGGCCGTATATGTCCCGGCCGACGATTTTACCGACCCGGCGGTGGTGCATACCTTTTCGCATCTTTCCGCCTCTATTGTTTTGTCGCGTAAACGGGCCAGTGAAGGGTTGTTTCCGGCTATTGACCCGTTGCAATCCTCTTCCAAAATGCTGTCGCCCAATATCGTCGGCAAACGGCATTATACATTGGCCCAGGAAATAAGGAAAACCCTTGCCGAATATGAAGAACTGAAAGATATAATCGCCATGCTGGGGATTGAGGAAATTTCCCAGGAAAATCGAAACATTGTATACCGGGCCAGAAAGCTGGAACGTTTTCTGACCCAGCCGTTTGTTACCACGGAACAGTTCTCAGGCCTGAAAGGGAAAATGGTTAGTTTGGAAGAAGCGCTGGATGGATGTGAGCAAATACTGGCAGATAAATATCAGGATTTACCTGAAAACGCGTTTTATATGATAGGCGCTATTAGTGAAGCTGAAAACAAATCTTCCGCTAGGCCCCGGGACGATGACGGACAAAAGGAGAAAGTGGATGGAAGTGCCGGCAATGCATCTTAAAGTCATTCTTCCCCACCAGATTTTTTGGCAGCAGGAAGGCGTTAAACGAATTGTCGTTGAAACCCGGCAAGGCTCTCTTGGTTTGTTGCCACGCCGGTTGGACTGTGTAGCCGATCTGGTGCCGGGGATACTAACTTATGAAACAGATCCGGCGGGAGAGTCCTACCTGGCTGTTGATGCCGGTATGCTTGTAAAGTGCGGGTTTGAGGTACTGGTCTCGGTACGTAACGCAATAGCGGGAGACGAGTTGGAAAATCTGCGACAAGCGGTAGAGGCGCAATTTATGAAATTAAATGAACAGGAAAAAAGCGTCCGTATGGCATTGGCCGGACTGGAAAATAGTTTTATCCGCCGGTTTATGGAGTTAAAACGTTATGGTTCAGAATAAGCGTCAAAAAATAACTGCGAAAATAACTACAGAAGAATATGATACCGCCCTAAAAGATGCGGTGGAGAACAAAGCGGCCAGGAAACTTAGAAAACGGCTCCGGAAGTTCAAAAACATCTGGTTCGGATTTAGTGTATTCGGACTGGTTGGCTGGTCGGTGGTAGTTCCCTGTCTTTTGGGAACCCTTTTAGGGATCTGGCTGGACAGGAATTACCCCCGGCAGTATTCATGGACTTTGACCTTTTTACTGGCAGGGCTGATCCTGGGTTGTTTCAATGCCTGGCGCTGGGTGGAGAAAGAACGCCAGAAAATTCACCGCGAGGAGGATGACGGATGACAATGCTTGTGGTTTCCTTTGGGGCCGGGTTGGTATTTGGTATTATCTTCTTTGGCGGTTTATGGTGGACTGTTGTCCGAGGCGTTTCATTCAGACGGACGAAAATGTTATTCATAATCAGTTTTCTGGTTCGGGCCGGGATGGTTATACTGGCACTTTCTTATATTGCCGGCGGCGACCCTATTCGGATAGGCTGTTATATGCTGGGCTTTTTAACGGCCAGGACAGTTGTCATGCGGCGCTTTCAGCCGCCAAGGGAAGGAGAAAGGGTCCAAGATGAATCTTACTCCTGATGAAGTGATCTATTGGCAACACGGTTTTATCAAAATTAATTCCACCATTGTAACAACCTGGGGGCTGATGCTCGTTATGGCGTTTGGCGCGTGGCTGATAACCAGAAGGCTTTCAACCGGGATACAGATTACCCGCTGGCAGAACGCCATGGAGATTGTGGTCATATTTATCCGGGGCCAAATTCAGGAAGTCGGTCTGCCAAAACCCGATAAATATCTTAATTTCCTGGTAACCTTGTTTTTGTTTACCGTCTTTGCGGCTATTTGCACCGTCATTCCCGGCTACGAATCACCAACTGCATCCCTCTCGACCACAGCGGCTTTAGCCATTTGCGTGTTCATTGCCGTTCCCCTTTACGGCATAGCCGAAAGGGGGACGAAAGGTTACCTGAAACGGTATATCGAGCCTACGGTCATCATGCTCCCTTTCAATATCATTACCGATTTTTCCCGTACGCTGGCCCTGGCAGTAAGGCTGTTTGGCAACATGGTTAGTGATGCCATGATAGTAGGAATCATCCTGGCCGTAGCGCCGCTGATTTTTCCGGTTGTCATCAAGCTGCTGGGGTTATTGACAGGTCTGGTTCAGGCTTATATCTTTACGATTTTGGCTATGGTGTATATTGCGGCGGCGGTCAGCGGCCGGGAAGGCTGAAAATAAACAGGAGGTAGAAGAAATATGGATGGTGTCACTATGGTAGCGGTTGCTTCTATTATTATGATAGGCTTCACAATCAGTATCGGCAGTATCGGGCCGGCACTCGGCGAAGGCCGGGCGGTGGCGACGGCCCTTACTGCCATTGCCCAGCAACCGGACGAGGCCGGTACCATTTCGCGCACTCTGTTTGTCGGTCTGGCGATGATTGAATCCATGGCCATTTACTGCTTTGTTATCTCCATGATTCTTATTTTTGCAAACCCATTTTGGAACTATGTTATTTCTAAAGCCGGGGGTTAAGTTATGCTGATTGATTGGTTTACTGTCGGTGCCCAGATAATTAACTTTCTTATCCTGGTGTTGCTTTTAAAACGTTTTCTTTTCCGACCTATCCTTAAGGCCATGGATGAACGCGAACAGAAAATTGCCGCCAATCTTGAAAACGCTGCCGCCGCCAAGGTGGAGGCCGAAAGGGAAAAAACGCTTTTTCAGGATAAAACCCAAGCGTTGCAGCAGCAAACAACGGCAATGCTGAAAAAGGCCGAAGTGGAAGCCGATCAGAAATATCAAACTCTGTTGGAAGAGGCCAAAAACGAAGTAAAGAAAAAACAGGCGGCCTGGTACAACGCTCTTGAAAATGAGCAGCAAGCCTTCTTGAATCAGCTGGAGGCCAAAGCGCAGCAAGAAGTCTTTGCGGTCGCCCGGCAGACCTTGGCCGATCTGGCCGGCGCCGATCTGGAAGAACAGATGGTTCATGTTTTTATTCGCAAGTTTAAAGAGTTTGTTCAGGACAAAGAGAGAAACAAGGAAGAAACCGCCGGTTTTCTCTATAACGCTGAGAATCCCCTGCTGGTTCGCAGCGCTTTTCCCTTATCGGCAGTGTCACGGCAGTCGGTTGAAAAGGTGCTGCAACAGGAAATACCCGGTGCTGCGCGGATCATTTTTCAAGTGGCGCCGGAAATGGCCGGTGGCCTTGAACTGGCGGTAGGCGGGCAAAAGGTTTCCTGGACAATAGGGAATTATCTGTCATCCTTACGCCAAAGCATGAAGGAAATACTGGAGAGGAAGAAAAACGACAATGTGGCGCGAAGCTGAAGGACTGTCAGCGATTCTGGATAACACGTTTAATGCTTTGCAACAGGCCGCCCGGGAATATAAACCTGTTATTGCCTGGCGGGAAACCGGCACTGTTAAGTCCTTAGCCAACGGCATTGCCTGGATAGAGGGATTGCCTGGGGCGGAACTGGAAGAACTGGTGCAATTTACCGACGACCTGGCGGGAATCGTTTTTAACCTGGATGACAAGGAAGTGGGAGTTGTTCTCCTGGGAGATAACCCGGACCTGGAAGCCGGCGCCCAAGTGCAACGGACCGGCCGGGTGGCGGACGTGCCGGTGGGCGAAGGGCTGCTGGGCCGGGTTATTGACCCTCTGGGTAAACCGCTGGATGATAAAGGTCCGCTGGCTGGTAAAAAACGGCTGCCTATCGAAAGAGAAGCGCCGCGGATTATGGATCGTTCGCCGATTACGGTGCCGCTGCAAACGGGTATTAAAGTAATTGACGCTCTGATTCCCATCGGCCGGGGGCAGCGACAGCTCATCCTGGGGGATCGCCAGACGGGGAAAACGGCGATCGCTGTTGACACCATCATCAATCAGCGGGATACCGGCGTAATTTGTGTGTATTGCGGGATTGGGCAGCGTGGGGCCTCGCTGGCCGGATTAATTGCGGAGTTGACAGACAGGGGAGCATTGGACTATACTGTGGTTGTTATCGCCGAAGGAAACGAGCCGCCGGGGCTGCGTTATATTGCGCCCTATGCCGCCACAGCCATTGGTGAGTACTTTATGGAACAAGGGCGGGACGTTCTCATCGTTTATGACGATTTGACCAACCATGCCACCACATACCGGGAAATTTCCCTGCTTTTGCGCCGGCCCCCCGGGCGGGAAGCTTATCCCGGCGATATTTTTTATATCCATTCCCGGTTGTTGGAACGTTCCACCCAATTAAGAGGGGAAAGCGGCGGCGGCTCACTAACCGCCCTGCCGATCATTCAGACCGAGGCCCAGAATATTTCCGCCTATATTCCCACCAATCTTATATCAATTACCGATGGACAGCTGTACCTATCGCCAAACCTTTTCCAAAAAGGAATGTTGCCGGCCGTGGATGTGGGAAAGTCAGTTTCCCGTGTCGGCGGGAAAGCTCAGATTAAAGCCTATCGGTCCGTAGCCGGTGATCTGAAACTAGCCTATTCCCAATTTGAAGAACTGGAGATTTTTTCCCGGTTTGGCACCAGGCTGGACGACCAAACCCGCAGGATACTGGAGCATGGACACCGTATCCGTTCCTGTTTGAAACAGCCGCGCTATCAGCCGCTGACGGTAGAGCAGCAAATAACCTTATTGCTGGCATTAACCGCCCGACTTTTTGATGAAATTCCTTTGGATCATCTGCCGGTATTGGAACAAGCCGTTATCCAAACTGCCGCCGAGATGCCGCAGGAGATCCGGGAGCGTATTCTTACGGGAAAAATTTTGACAGAGCAGGACCGCGACATCATCCTGGCAATGCTAAAAAGACGTTTTGCCGGCTGGGAGGTAAATGATGGCACAAACGCTGGATATTCTGCAACGGAAGATAAAGAGCGCAATGGAACTTCAGTCGGTAGTTGACACGATGAAAGCGTTAGCTGTAGTCAACATCGGGATTTACGAAAAAGTCGACCAATCCTTATCGGAATATTACCGCACAATTGAGTTGGGGCTCATTGGGATTTTGCGCCAGTATCGTCCGGTTTTATTATCTCCTGGCTACAGACAGGCCGCCGGCGGCGTCGGGATTGTCATTTTTGGTTCCGATCAGGGGATGGTAGGACAATTTAACGATTCCCTGGCCAGCCTCATTATGGATAAATGGGGACCGACTAACGGGAATATAAGCGTGTGGGCGGTTGGCGAGCGCATCACTCTGAAGATCCAGGATAAACTGGCTATTGAAAAGCAGTATCGTGTGCCCGACTCAGCCAATGGGATTGTTTCCCTCATTGGCAGCATAGTGCTCGATATTGACAGAAAACGTCAAACAGGAGCAATCCATCAACTCTCTATTTTTTACAATAAACCTTTAGCCGGTACCGGCTACCAGCCGACGGTCCAGCAGCTTTTACCCATTGACCTGCAATGGTTGGCCGGACTGGAGGAGCAACCGTGGCCGACAAACAAGCTGCCTCAGGTTGTCCAAGAACATAATGAGGCTTTTCAATTGTTCATCAGGGAATATTTATTTATTTCCCTGTGCCGGGTTTGTACCGGTTCCCTGGTAAGTGAAAATATCGGCCGATTGGCGTCAATGCAGCGGGCAACAAAAAATATCGATGATTTGTTGGCGCAACTGCGGGGCATATATAACGAGGAACGCCAAAGTTCCATTACGGAAGAATTATTTGACCTGGTTTTCGGATTCGATGCCTTGGCGCGTGATACAGATAGATGACAGGTCAGGCGGAATCATTCATGGTATGATGGTATGTCTCTGGAAAAATAATTAGGAGGTTGGTTTTATAGTGAATGCAATCATTTATTCGGCAATTTTGGAAAACCAGGTATTAAAATTTGATTACGAAGGAGGAGTGCACACAGTAGAACCATTTTGTTACGGGGTCAGTTCGGTTGGTGAACCCGTATTGCAGGCCTATCAAATCGCGGGCGGCAATAATCCCAATGACGCTATTGGCTGGCGGTTGTTTAAAGTATCGGGAATGACCAATATAGCTACGATAGATAAAAAATTTAATCCGCGAAAAGATGGATACAGTTCCAATCCGGCTATAAGCAAGATATTTTGTGCTGTACCGGTGAATGAATAATAAGCCGCAAAAGGAAAAGTGGAGATTTCCGGAACCGGAATGAAGCTGAAGCCGCTAATTTTGGCGGCTTTTTATGTTTAGTGAGTTTGCTGGGATCATTACAAAGAATTAACAATAGTTAACCGAAACTTAATCATTTCCGGAAGAACTAGGCGATAGAATTATATTTAGTATTAGCTTTAACAGGGGGGGGATTCATTGACGAAAAAATGTGTTGCAAATGATAAAAGGCTGTTGGTGAAATGCTTTTTGACAGCTGACTATAAATGAGTTGGGGAGGCATGGCGATCATGCGTATAGAAGAAGGAAAATATCTGGTGAAACTAGCCGAAACTTCAGACGAAAAGGAACAAGTATATAGACTGCGACATGATGTTTATCATAAAGAACTCAATCTTATTGGTAAAAACGCCCAATGCGAGCAGGAGTATGATAGTTACGATGAAATTTGTGACCATTTGATTATCCGCGATGTAGAAGCAAACCGGTGTGTCAGCACGTTCCGATTTTTATCGGGAAAAAAGCTGCAGGGAAATGCCGGTTTCTATTCGGAACAATGGTTTGATATTGGCAACTTAAGCCGTCAAAGAAGCAAGGTTTTGGAACTTGGGCGGGCCTGTATAGATTTGCAGTACAGGAATACAAAAGTATTTAAAATGCTTTTTGCCGGTGTGGGCGCATATCTGAAGCTATATCCCCATGATTATTTGATTGGTCTTACAACCGTGTCTTGCAACTCAAAGCAGCATATCAGAATGATAACAGAGTACTTGATAAATAAGAAAGTCGTTAATGTCTCTTTTGGAATAAAACCTAAAAAACATTTTGAAATCAACGAAGCGGAGTTAAGGGGTTACACGATGGCGGCATTCACTGAAAGGGAGGTATTCAGCAAGATGTCGACCCTAATGCTGGCATATCATAAATATGGCGCGGAATTTATTAGTGAACCGTCGATTGATGTTGACTTTAACCCGCCGGTAGTTGATTTTTTCACGATTTTTAATACTGAGAAATACCCGAAATGGGTATCATGAGTCAACTCTAAATCACATTGAAACTGAATAATATAAGAGGTCAACAATTAATGAAGCCTTTTCTAAGTCAAGCCGCCACTCGGCTTAAACGAAAAATATTGGCACTACTGCAAATCGGAGCGGCCCATGTGATTGTATATTGGGTATTCAAACTCAGAGCTCAATTGAGGGTTGACCGCAGCGGCATGCGGGGAATGAAGCCGCCATTCATCGTACTGGGAAATCATACATCCAATTTTGATCCGGCGCTGGTGCAGCATGTTATATCACCCTATCCCTGTTATTTTCTTACTTCCAATTATTATTTCCGGTTGCCAATTGTGAGGCAGGTATTAAATATATTCGGCGCAATTCCCAAAATACAGTTTTATCCCGACATACGTTCGGCGCGCATGATGGTGGAAGCCATTTCCAGGGGGGACGCCGTGGGCATATTTCCGGAAGGGCGTCGCTCAATTGACGGGAAATGCTGCCCGATACCCGATTCAGTGGCGAAATTGATTAAGAAGTTCAAAGTTCCGGTTGTGTCCGTCAGGACAAGGGGCGGCTATTTTATTTGGCCCCGTTGGTCTTCCTTCTGGCGGTCCGGCAGTGTGGAGACGGTTGCTAAACCGATTCTGACAACAGAAGAGATTTGTAAAATGGATGTTCAGGAAATATATGATATTATTTGCCAGGCGTTGACATATAACGATTATGAATGGAATCGCACCGCCCGGGAAAATTATTATCATAAAAATGCGGCCGAGCGGCTCCATCTTGTTTTGCACCAATGTCCGCGCTGTTTCGCCGAGCGGACGATGCGCAGCAAAGGAATCAGGCTTTACTGCAGCGCGTGCGGCAATACGGCGGTTATCGACGAGTCTGGTTTTTTGCAGCCGCTTGACGGCGAGAGCGTTATTTTTGACGATCCGGTAAAATGGAATGCCTGGCAGCGCAATAACATGCTTGCGCTTTTGCGCGACGACCGCTTTACTATTCATGTCAAAGTAAAAGACCTTCGCATTGCCGACAAATATTATGGTGAATATCGCAGCTGCGGCTATGGGGAAATTATCCTCAATAAAGACGGCATGCGGTTTTGGGGTCCAATTGACGGGCGAATGACGGAACTATTCTTTCCCTGTGAAACCATGCCTTCGATTTCCACGGAATTCAGAGATGACTTTGAGATCTGTGATAATATTAATGCATGGTGGTTTTTTTTGGAAGAAGAACAGCAAACCGTTCGGATGGAAGCTGCTATATCGCTGCTTTACGAACAAAAAATGAGTCCACTCCGAAGCATCTGAAAAAATGGCTGTAAGTTTTATATGTATGTTTCAAATGCTGGCTGTTAAGGGAGGCTGCCCGGGATGCTTAGGCTGTCACCGCTGGGGGCATTGTATGCCACCCAATTTCTGTCTGCTTTCGTTGACAATATGATCTTATTCATTATTCAAGCTATTATTATACGGGATGCCTATCCTGATTTCTACCTGCCTTTCGTGCAAAGTACTTTTCTTGCTTCTTACATTTTTTTATCGCCGTGGGTTGGCCGTTTTGCCGACCGAAAGCCAAAAGCCCGGATACTCAAGGTGGGCAACATCGTGAAAACCGCCGGTGTCCTGCTATTGCTCCTGAATTTTTCCCCGGCTCTTAGTTACGCGGTAGTAGGGTTGGGGGCAGTGATTTACAGTCCTGCCAAATATGGCATGCTGCCCTTTCTCACCCAGGGCGAGGATCATCTGCTCCGGGCGAATTCCGGTTTGGAGAGCTATACCATTTTAGCTATCCTGGCCGGTTCGGTGGCAGGTGGTTTTCTCGCCGACCTCTCCATACCCCTGGCGCTTGGTACCTGTGTGCTTTTATACGGCGCCTCCGTCGGCACCAACACTTTAATCCCCGAGGATCCCGGCAACACGGCTATCAGCTATAGAAACGCCATCCGCGAATTTATTGCCGATACCGCCACTTTGCTAAGTCAGCGTCAAAGCCATTACTCCCTGCTGGGGACGGGTTCTTTCTGGCTTGCCTCCGCTGTCCTCCGGATGATTATCTTTGCCTGGGCGCCGCTCACGCTGGGAATAACCAGCGGCTCGGCCATCAGCCTGATTATCGCCGTCACCGGCGTAGGCATTGTAATCGGGGCGGCGGTTACGCCATACCTGGTTAGCATCCGGAGTTATCAGCGTACCGTCTGGTTCGGTTTCGCCATGGGGCTGTCGATCCTGGCTTTACTAAAAATAACCAGTCTGCCGGCCGCTGTTATCTTCCTGCTGCTGATTGGAGCGCTGGGAGGCATCTACATTGTGCCCATGAATGCCTGCCTGCAGCAGGTAGGTCAACGTACTGTCGGGACGGGCAAGACCATCGCCGTCCAGAACTTTCTGGAGAATACATTCATGTTTGCCGGCGTAAGCGCCTACACCGTAGCCACCAAAACGGGCGTAGCCACAAATACCTGTATAGGCGTCACCGGTATGGGTTTCTTATTCTTTGTTGGGTATTTATTCCTGTCTTCCCGAAAGGGAGGCACTATATGCAACGTATAATTTCGCGAGCAAAGACCGGGTCAGGCTGTTGAAAAACTTCGCCTAGCGTCGTTGCTCCTCAGAGCCCTGGCTTGCGTACCCCCCAAAGTACGCGGCGCGGCGGGCTCTTCCGGTGCGCCTAGCTATGCTCGTTTTTGAACAGCCTGGGATTTGTCGCGAGCAAAGACCGGGTCAGGCTACATTATTGCAATAATGCAAGCCTGACCCGGTCTTTTAACCCAGTTCATTTCTGAGCACAGTTTTTGAACTTTTTCCGGTATTTAAATTTTCAATACTACCCGGCCTAAGACATGATTTGCCGGGACCGGGCCGATATACCGGCTGTCCTTGCTGTTATTGCGATTATCACCCATGACAAATACTTTGTTTTCCGGAACAACAATTTTTTGGGCAGATGCATATTGCATCGCTTCTTTTACATAAGGTTCATCCAAAGCCGTTCCGTTCCGGTAGACCTTGCCATCCTTAAACTCAAGGGTATCGCCGGGTTTGCCGATAACTCTCTTGACCCAGATATGATGATCGGAATCATTGATAACTTTGGTTACCGCTAAATAGGTGTTCAGGGGGTCGGATATATCGTCTTTCCAAGAGCGTTCGCGCAAGACCCGGCTGTCAATAATGACAATATCGCTATAGTCCGGTAATTGACCCAGAGTATGGGATATTTTGGATACAAACAGATAGTTATTGTTTTCCAGCGTCGGTTCCATCGAACTGCCTTGAACCCGTGTGGGTTGAAAAAGGAAGGCGTTTATAACAAGCGCCAGCGCAAAAGCGATTGTAATGCTGTATACCCAGTCCAATAATTCTCTCAATAGTTTCATCTTATTCTCTTGTCCTCCTGTCCTCCTGGCCCTTAAGTAAAAGAACTTAATAGGCATTAAAATTGTATCAAATTCTTAACACCAAGGCAAGGTAAAAATGTGCTAATAAACGGGTGCGGTCTATTTTTTATAGATATAACAGGGTGACAGGAAAAAATATTTCAGTTAAAATATGGATATAGAGTATGTAGATATTATTACTAATCATTTATTTTTAAGAGATAATAATTAAACAAGAGGTGACTCATGATGCAGACATTGCCCCATGTTGTGATTGTCGGAGCCGGATTCGGCGGCTTGTGGGCAGCGCGGGAACTTGCCGGGGCACCCGTAAGCGTAACGCTTATTGACAGGAATAACTATCATCTGTTTCAGCCGCTGTTATATCAAGTAGCTACTGCTGAACTGGCGCCGGAAGACATTGTTTACCCTGTGCGATCCATCTTTCGCCATCAAAAGAACTTACAATTTCGCATGGCGGAAGTGGAAGGCGCCGACTTTAACGCAAAATTACTGCATACTTCCATCGGCAATATAGGGTATGACTACTTAATTCTGGCGGTTGGCGGCATCAATAACTATTTTGGAATCCGATCCGTCGCTGAAAACGGCCTTGGTTTAAAAAATGTCAATGATGCCATGGCTATCCGTAACCAAATCCTTAAGTCTGTGGAAATGGCTATGCAGGAAACGGACGCTAAGGTCCGACAGGCTCTCATGACCTTTGTAGTGGTAGGCGGCGGACCGACGGGGGTGGAAAGCGCCGGCGCGCTGTCGGAACTTCTGCACTTGGTACTGCCCAAAGATTACCTGGGATTTGATTTCAGCCAGACAAGGATTATATTACTGCAGTCTTCCAACCGGCTGCTGGCAGAAATGCCGGAACCGCTCAGCAAAGAGACGGTAGCTGTGCTGACCAGGAAAAAGATTGAAGTTCGGCTTGGTAATCCGGTGATCGATTTTGACGGTACTACCGTTACATTGAAAGACGGTCAAACCATATCTGCCCATACCTTAATCTGGGCTGCCGGGATACAGGCGGCAAGCTTGGCCGGCAAGCTGGGGGTAAGACAGGCCCGCTTGGGCCGAATTGTTGTGGACCCAACGCTGCAGGTCCCCGATCACCCGGAGGTGTTCGTAGTTGGTGACGTTGCCTACCTTGAGGACAATGGCCAACCGTTGCCCATGATAGCCCCGGTCGCCACGCAACAGGCTAAGACTGCTGTTGCCAACATCCGCCGTCTGCTTGCCGGGAAGCCCCCGGAAAATTTTACCTATCGCAATCCGGGTGTGCTGGCTACAATCGGGCGGAATTCTGCCGTAGCTTATTTTGGCCGTTGGCAGTTCCATGGTTTTATTGCCTGGGTGATGTGGCTTGTAATTCACATACTAAGGCTTATTGGTTTCCGCAACCGTCTTACGGTATTGAGCAACTGGGCCTGGGACTACTTTTTCTATGAACGGGCCGTGAGGTTTATTTTGCACGGGCCATGTGATGAAAGCGACAAATTGCTCATTTGTTCCCTTCCGGATGATACGAAGTGAAAATTATTCGGAGATAATCATCTAATTGTCCTGAGTTTTGGCGGTGTCTTTACTGACAGTAAACTGACCCTTTGAATCCATTCCCGCATACGAAACTTGCGCAATGTCAAAGATGCCCTGGGCGGTAAGTTGTTTTTCCAGCCAATCCCGGGAAAGATTGTGCTTACGCAAGTTTTCTTCAATGACTTGGCCGTCCATGATTAACTCCACGGGATAAGCTGGATCAGGCAAATGAATGTTAACATCGGTTTTGGTTAAAGGCTGGTAATCGGATTTTTTTATGATGTTTAGGTCGCCTGTTGGTTCGACGATGGCATACTGTACTTCGGCATGGTCGAGAATACCTTTTTCACGCAACTTGCTGTTCAATTCGTCCAAATCGAAACGCATGCCCCGCATATTATCTATTAAAACGTTGCCGTTTTTAATCACGATAGTTGGTGAGCCCTCAATGATCTTTCTTAACGGCCGGCTCTTTATCGTAAGAAAGGATGTAAAGTATGCAAGCGCCACAAATAGAATGAGATCGTAATAGTGGCTCCAGACTTTACCCGGCTCGGATGAAACGACGGTACCGGCGATAGAACCGATGGTAATACCGCTGATATACTCATAGAGGGTTAATTGTCCAATCTGAGTCTTACCCATAACGCGGGTAAAGACCAGCAAACTTAAAAAGACCAGGGAAGTCTGCCAGGTATCACGCATGATTTCCTGCCAATCCATATTTAAACATCTCCTTTAAATCTAAATCTAAATTTGATTGTGCTTATAGGTTGGACAATTAGCAGTTAAGATATTACACCAGGCAACTTCTTTTTCTCTATCTATGTCCATTAAAAATTGACATCCGGGTATTAGGATAAGCTGTTGCTGAAACTTTTATTATGAGTTACAGTATAAAACTTCTTGTTGCGGTAAAAAAAATATACTATATAATAAAGGTGAATAAAATAATAAAATTCTTCATCTAACATTTACATTTTTACATTCCACCTGTGTTAAACTTAACGTAACAAAAATTAAAGGAAACTAAAGGGAGAAATCAACATTGCTTATTATGCTGGCTAAGTTTTTGCTTGTTGGTGTATCCGGTGTGGGGGTTAACCTGGCGGTTTACCTGCCCCTTACTTATGCCGGAGTTCACTATCTTTTAGCGGCAGTCATTTCTTTTGCCGTTGCCGTTACCAGTAATTTTTTTTGGAATTTGGTTTGGACTTTTAGAGGGCGGGCCGCGGATAAGACTACGCGGCAGAAATACATTATTTTTGTTATTATCAGCGGCCTGAACTTAGGGGTTAATTTGCTTATACTGCGCTTGCTGGTAGAGACTTTAGGCATGAAGGACTCCTGGGCTCAGCTTCTGGCTGTCGGCTGTACCGGCATTCTCAATTTTTCCATGAATTATGCAGTTACTTTCCGGGAATCGCGCAAGACTAAACGGAAGGAGAATCAGGCGCCTTATGAAACTAGTTATCATCCCAACCTATAATGAACGGGATAATATGGAAGAACTATTGGCGGCAATATATAAAATTGTGCCTGGCATTCATGTGCTGGTTGTTGATGACGGGTCACCGGATGGAACAGGGGAGTTGGTTGAAGATCTCATTCAACGCCGTTACCCCGACAATCTTTTTTTAATAAAGCGTGCCGGCAAGCTGGGATTGGGAACGGCCTACATTGCCGGGTTCAAGTGGGCATTAAAACGGGACTATCAATATATCTTTGAAATGGATGCAGACTTTTCGCATAATCCGCAATATTTACCTGTTTTCCTCGCCGCAATTCAGGAAACGGATTTAGTCCTGGGCAGCCGGTATATTACCGGCGGCGGCGTTAAAAACTGGAGTTTTTTCCGGCGGTTGATCAGCCTGGGGGGCAGTTTGTATTCGCGAACCATATTGCAAATGCCGTTTAAAGATTTGACAGGCGGCTTTAAGTGCTTCCGGCGGGAAGTATTGGAGGCCATTGATCTTGACAGAGTTAAATCCAACGGCTATTCTTTTCAGATTGAAATGACTTACCGCGCTTTTCTTCAAGGCTATCGGGTCAAAGAAGTTCCCATTGTTTTTGAGGAACGGGCCGAAGGTAAATCCAAAATGTCCTCGGCTATATTTATGGAAGCGATATTAATGATTTGGAAGCTGAGAGCCGCCAGAAGTCAGATGAAAATCTCACGGCGCAGTGAAGTGGAGAAATTAGCTTAGAGTCATTGGACAGGAAGGAGTTTATCATTTGTTTTACCTGTCACCATCGCTAGCTGCCGCTGGTATTATTGCAGCGGGGTTGATTGCCAGGCTGATCCTGGCTGCATCTGTAGGATTAGGTGTGGATGAATCCTATGTAGCCGCGGTAGCACACCAGTTTAGCTTGAGCTATTTTGACCATCCGCCCCTTCATTTTTGGATTATTTGGTTGACCGCGTTTATAACGGGCAGCGAACATCCCGTAATATTGCGGCTGCCGTTTATTTTGTTATTCGCAGGTACCAGCTGGCTCATGTATAAAATCACTTCCCGGCTATTCGGAAAGTGGGCAGGGGTATACGCCACGCTCCTTTTGAATGTGTCGGCGGTATTTAGCCTGAGTACCGGCAGCTGGCTGTTGCCGGACGGGCCTTTGATGTTTTTCATGCTGGCCGCGGTTGGGGTTTTAACCAATATGTTGTTCGTTCCGGGGAACATACCGTCGCTTCCTGGCTGGCTGCTGGCTGGAATTTTTACCGGGCTGGGTATGCTGAGCAAGTACCATGCCGTCTTTATTGCGCTAGGCACGTTGGCGTTTTTGTTAACAAGCCGGGAACGGCGAGGGTTATTATTGACACCCGGACCCTATCTTGCCGCCGGAATTTCGTTTCTCGTTTTTCTGCCGGTACTGGTATGGAATCACGACAACGGCTGGGTATCTTTTGTATTCCAAACCGGCAGAGGGGCCGCCAGCGGTTTTTATCCGGCCAAAATGCTTGGCAATATCGCCGGGCAGGCGATCTGGCTGTTACCGTGGATCTGGCTGCCGCTGGCCGGGATTTTCATTGCCGGGTTAGCTCGCGGTCCGGTGCGTAAGCGGGACAATATCATCCAGGACCGGACCTGGTTCTTATGTTGTATGGCCTTTGGTCCGATCGTCCTGTTTACGCTGGCGACGTTATGGGGATCGCAGGGGTTGTTCCATTGGCAGGCGCCGGGATATTTGCTATTGTTTCCTTTATTGGGACGGGAAGCGGCCGTAAGGGTGGAAAGCGGGGCCCGGCTGGTACGCTGGTGGCTGAAAGGGTCGGTTGCTGCCTTTATAGTAATTGTGCTGATTGTTGCCAGTCATACCGCTACCGGGTGGTTGCGCACGGTCGCACCGGCGTGGTTCGCCGGCGGCGACCCTACCGTGGAAGCCCTTGACTGGCGTGAAGTACCTGATATCGTGACCAAAGCCGGGCAGATGACGGGCACAGAAGTGTCGTTCATTGCCTCCGGGCACTGGATTGATACGGGAAAACTGGCTTATGCCCTGGCGGGAAAATATCCCGTGTTATGCCTGAGCAAAGAACCGCACCATTTCGCCTTCATGCACGGGCAGTCGGAATTCAAAGGGAAAAATGCTTTACTAATTGGACGCAAAAGTACTATGGGGGAAGCGGTCAAGGAATACGGACCGTATTTTGATGCTGTTATTCCCCTGGGAGAAGCCCAAATTCACCGCTACGGCCGGCCGGAAGTGGACCTTGTCCTGTTTCTGGGCCGTAATTTCCACGGTGATTATCCGTTACCATACGGTAGGCAGTGACATGACCAATTTGCATAGACATAGAAAGGGAAAAATGATATGAACATGCTTAAGCTGCTTCGGCAGCGGGATAGTTTTTCCAAGGCATTGATATGGGCGGTCGGAGTAGGGTTGGCAACTATTCTGCTGGTACTGACAATGAAAAAGAGCGGCAATATCGATATATGGGCCTTGGCATATAATATTGGCAACCAGGGAAATGATCTGTTTCTCATACTGACCAATCTCCTCATTATCGGTTGGGCTTTGAACAAGAGATGGCGCAGTATTATTTATCTCACTTTAACGCTTGATGCTGCCGTGTGGGCTGTCGTTCAGGGAGTCAAGGCCCTCCACTTAACAACAGAATGGGCCTATAGACCTAATGGCGGGGCGGGAGGATTTCCCAGCGGGCACGCTACCCATGCGTTTGCCATGGCTTTCCTATTGACTCTTTTTTTTCCCCGGCTGGCTTGGTTATGGTACGGATGTGCCGCCGTTATTTCCTGGTCCCGGGTGGAATCGGACTGGCACACCGGTTTTCAAGTAACGGTAGGGGTTGTATTAGGGATCGGAACGGTGTTGCTGTTAGTCGGCAGATGGTTAAAACATCCTGATGCCGCGCAGGCGATTGGGCGGTTCCAGCAGGGAAAGCCGGCAGTTCAAACGGATCAAAAATATGTCATCGAGTAATTCTTGCTGATACTGCGAAAAGAGATGTTACGGTATGCGTATAATTGATAAGTGCATAATCCGGGAAATGCTGGGTCCTTTTATTTTTGGGGTATGTGCTTTTTCCAGTGTTTTTATTGGCGGCGGGACGTTGTTTCGCATTGCTCAGTATATTAGTAAGTATGGAGCATCGATAAAGGTTGTCATTCAACTTTTTCTTTACAACATCCCCAGTGTTATCATGTGGACCTTTCCCATGTCGGTTCTGCTGGCCACACTAATGTGTTTTGGCCGGCTTTCCGGCTGCGGGGAACTAACCGCCATGCGCGCGGCGGGACAAAGCTTTTACAGGCTGGCGCTGCCGGTGTTTATTACGGCTTTTTCAATATTCGTTTTCTCGGTTGTATTTAATGAAACGGTTGTACCGTCCGCCACCGCCGCCTATAACCGTTTGGTGTTTTACGAGATTGAGCACAATACGAAGCTAAAAAGCCAGGAACATCTCGTCCTGCTTAATAAGAATCAGGGAGCTGTCAACCGGTTAACCTATGCCACCAAGTATGACGAAAACACCAGATCCATGCTGGATGTTACTGTGCAGGAGTTTGAAAACAATATACCCGTAAGGGTGCAAACGGCGCAGCGAGCGGTATGGGAAGACGGGAGATGGGTTTTTTATTCCGGAATCATGCAGGATTTGTCCGGTGACGGCAGCATTCACGCCCTGCACTTTGATCAACAGGAAGTACCGGTAGAGAAGAACGAGTTTGCCAATAATGCCAGTGAGCCGGAAGAAATGACAATTAAGCAATTGAAGCAGACAATCCAAGTCTTGCCTGGCAACTCGCAAGAAAAGCGCCGGTATGAAGTGGAATTGCACCAGCGCTTATCTATTCCGGCGGCATGTCTGGTATTTGCCCTGATTGGGTCGCCTCTTGGCGTTACTTCCCAGCGGGTAAGCTCATCTAACGGCCTTGGAATCAGTGTCCTGGTAATATTTCTTTACTATATTATCATGACCGGCAGCACAGTCGCAGCTCAGAACGGCGCCATATCGCCGGTATTGGCAGCCTGGCTGCCCAATATTGCCGGTGGAGCCATTGGCTTGCGCCTGATACTAAAGGCGGCGGCATAATGGAATGCATTATTAACACCCGGCAGCAGAAAAAACTGTTGCCGGGTGTTGACTTTACTCCTCTTTGTCATCCTACGGTATACGGTATTACGCCAAAATGCTTGGCAAGGAGGTGCGATAGGGTTTGGTGGTATTTGCCGACCGTATCATCTGTCAGCTCTAAAGGGGCGGGGGCATATTTCTCCAGGCTATGAGCAAGAATTACATCAAGTTCTTGCGGATAGCGGGGTTGGTGGAGAATATGGTAGGCCAAAGGTATGGGGAATCTTTTTATTGTGATATGATTCTCCCGGGCAGCCAGCAGCAGCCAGTAGTCGTACCAGGGCAGGTTTAGGCAGAAATCTTCCTGCGGATGCGGATATTTGTCAATTATTTCTTGCGGGAAAAATAGGCAGCCTGCTCCGGGAATATTCCAGGCAGGCTGGGCTTCCACCGGTTCAATATCGGTCCTGCCGATATAAACCAGGGAATTAGCCGCCTCTCTCGCTATGACGCCTGGCAGGTGTTCGTCGAACAGGCAAACATCCGGCGGTATGATTCCACATATTCCGGCCGGTTGCCGGCGTAATGCTGCCAGAACTTCATGGATAAAAACATAGGGGCGTCCATATTTGCTTACGTTGTCTTTGGCCTCGATGAATATTATATCGGGAAATTTGTTTTTGAGAAGCGGGATATCTTCCTGCGCGTTGACCGAAATAATTTTACAGCCCAGTTTAAGCCAACTGGCCACTGCCCGGTACTGGTTGCAAAATTCCCCCCCGGGGACTAGGGAAGTGGCTACAATGATGGCCGCCTCTTGCCCGTTCCCTGAATTAGCTGGTGCAGCGGCTGTTTGCTTTTTGCTGAAGATTGCCTGCGATTCTACTACCAGGTCGGAGAAAGATCTGGCGAATATTTTCGCCAGGCAATCGGCTTGCATTCGGGCCTCTGTCTCCCGTTTGAAGTCAGGACCCGGCAGGCAAACAGGCAGGAGCGCCGATATTTTGCTGGCCAGATCGGCTGTATTTTCCCGTTGGAAGTACACGCCGTATTCATGTTCCAAGTGAACGGGAAGGTCGGATAAGAGAATGGTTTTGCCTAAGGACCGGCACTCCTGAACGATTAAGCTCAAGCCTTCAAAAAGTGAGGGCTGCACGACAAACAAGCTGCGGCGGACGAGCTGAATTTGGTCCTGTCTGGGCACCAAGCCCAAAATATGTATCAAATCTGAAACGCCGCTTTCGGATATATGTTTTTGCAGTTCTTCCATATATTGCGGCCGGCGGAAGTCGTCAGTCATTCCTGTGCACGCCAGATGTACATCCAGGCCTGTTTGTCTGAGCGCGGCGATTGCGTCAAACAGGCGGCGATGATTTTTATGCAGCCAAAATTGGTTGGAACACAGAATAAACCTGTCTGGCAGGCCATATTTTTCCTGGATGGCGGCAGGGTCTCCCCGATACCAGTCGTCTTCCGGCAGGATGTGGAAAGGAAGAACTCGGGTGACAGCCTGTGATTCCGGGTAAAACTTCCGGAAATCCTGCTCGACTGCCCGGCTGCTGCAATAAACCAGCCGGGATTGGGCCGCTACCCGGGAGCAAAGCTCATCCCGTATTGCCAAGTCCTGGGGAGAAAAAAAGTCAGGCCGGTATTTGTGCTGAAAGTCATGGACCCAGGAAGCAGCCGGCCGGTCCGGAATGACGTTAAAATTAACTGGAAAATAAAAGTCGATTTTACAGAAGAGATCATCCCAGGTATGGACGTCAATGACCGGCAGGCCGGTTTGGTCCGCAAGGCCTGAGAAACCGGTTCCAAAACAAATGATGCCGTCAAATTTTTCGGCAAAAGGAAGATACAGCCGGAAGCCTTCCCGGGTTTCGCCGGATACGATAAGGAATAACTGCGGGCGTTCCTGTGCCGGTAAAGAGGCTACTGCTTTGACGTGATGTTCCAGATGAGACACGCCGCCAATCCAGCCTTTGCCGCCTATTACCGGAATACCCACCCGCAGGCTGTGAACCGAAGTCATCCGTTAACACCTCACATATCGCCTGAGTTGCAGGGTGCTTACATCCCTGATAATTGGTCCGCCGTAAAAAAACGGTTAGCGGAAGCTAACACCATATTCTCAGCCGTCTGCTATATGATATGGGCAACAGGGAGAAGTGCTACGCTGCGACTGTGAAAGATACAGACTGTGAAAAGATATGGATTGACATATTTTTTGTAACGTGCTAACATTTAAATTAAATTATATCCATATCATGCCATATCACGACAATTTAATATTTTTTGAGACAGGTGCCCTAAGGGGCTTAATAGGGAAGACCGGTGTGATACCGGCGCGGTCCCGCCACTGTAATGGGGAGCAAATCCAAGGTATGTATGCCACTGAGACGTGAAAGTCTCGGGAAGGTTTGGACGAGCGATGAGCCAGAGCCAGGAGAACTGCCTGTTTGACAATCACCGTTTTACCTACGAGCGATGGGGAGGGGATTATGGAGTAATCTATCCTTCCCGGCTATTTATTATGCCGGGATTTTTGTTGGGAAAGAGTACTGAAATAATGAAACCCCCCTTCAGCATGCAAGGGGGGTTTCTCTTAGTTGAGGACAATTTTGGCTGTAATGATATTGTTAAGTTGTATGACGGGGACAGGCACGGCCGGCGGCGATATTTCCGTATCCTGCGACATACCTTACTTTCTGGGGCAGAAACGCGGCTATATGCTGCCGGGCGAACTGCTGCAAGCCAGGATTATAGTGGAAAATTTCGGGCCGGCAGCCAAGAATGTGCCGGTGGATATTGTTTTACCGCCGGGTTTTTTACCGGCAGGGCGCTATGAGTATTGGCAGGTTGCCGGCCTGGAAAACAACGCGGTGCTGAAGACGGAGGCCGACCTGGGCGGCGGTTATGGGCAGTGGTTTGACTTAGTGCCCATCCGGGTTGGACCGGACGCAGCGCCGGGGGCCTATACGGTAAGTATTGTCGCCGGCGGCCTTATACACAACTATGGGGTAACGGTGGCGGCTAAGAAGCCGGCGGAAGCCGACGGCGGGCTCACAGTGAATAGAATCCTGATTCCGTTAGATAAAGACGGCAAAAAAGATGAGCGCTTGCATGACAATACTTTGGTGCTCCGGGACCGGACACTGGATTACTACAAAAATATACTGCGCGGCAAAGGCGCTTCCAATCAGGAAGTGGAGGCCATCCATCCGGTTGTCCATATGGGGATTGAATTTTTAAATCCCGGGGGGCAGCAAAAGCTGGTTAACATTACTGTACGGCTGCTGGACTACAATACTCACCAGCCTGTAGCCGGACTGCTGACTCCGGGAACTACCGGCGAGGATAAAGATGCCGGCTCCCTTGCCGGGAATGCCGACTGCCTCACGGCTTTCGCCGCCATAACCGGGGAAGAGCGGCAGCGCCTGCTGCTCCCGGTTTATGCGGACGAAAGGCTGATTGCAGGCGGGCGATACTGGCTGCAGGTGGTTGTTGATGATGGTTTTATCCAGCCGGTTACGGTGAAAAGTCCGCTTACCGTGGTGAGGAAAAACATGGGGGCCATGCTGGTCACAGGCGCGGCGGCACTGGTATTTTTGCTTGCTTTGGCGCTGGGACTAAAGCAGTTGCGCGCCACTTTGGCAACTATGAAGACTCGCTGGCTGGTTACCATAGCGTTGTTTGGCGCGGCAGCGTTCACGATAGTGAATGTTCCCACCACGCTGCTCAATGATTTCTTTCATATTTTACTGGGACCCTTCGGCTTTTTGGTGACCGGCATATTTAATGGCGTTTTCTTATATATGCTGGTGATTGCTTTAGTCATTTTGATTCCCCGGCCGGGGGTTGTCGCCCTGATGATGGCAGTGCGCATGCTGCTGGGTATGCTGGCCTTCGGCAATATTTCGCCGGTGAGTATCCTCACTTATGGTTTGCAGGCATTATTGCTGGAATTGGCCTTGTACTACGCCAATGTTTATGCCAGGTCTTCCGGGACGCCGGTTTCCGCCGCCGCAACCGCCGGGCAGGTATTGCCGACGGCTATTGCCTGCGGACTGGCCGACTCAATAGCCACTTACGCTAATATGCAGGCGATGGCTTTTCTGTACCGGCTGTATTTTGCCGACTGGTATATTTATATGGTTACACTGGTAAACGGTTTTTTGTATACGGCGGTTGGCGCGGCGTGCGGCGTATTTTTGGGAAAACAACTGGCCAAAGTGGGGGGCGATTGAGTTTGGGGAATGAGATTGCGGCTGCGGCTGTTGAAGTTAATAATGTGTCTTTTACTTACCTGGGGCGGGGCGGGCCCAGTTTAGCCAACGTGGACTTAAACATACCGGCAGGCGATTTTTTGCTGATCACCGGCGCTACCGGCTGCGGCAAGAGTACGCTGTTAAAAACCTTCAACGGGCTTATTCCCCATGAAAGCGGCGGCCTTTTAACCGGCGACGTGCGGGTTGAAGGCCGGAACATCCGGGATTTGTCCGTAGCGGAGCTTAGCCGTACCGTGGGCATGATGTTCCAGAGTCCTGACGATCAGATTTTTTCCACAACAGCGGCGGATGAAACGGCCTTTATTCTGGAAAATATGGGGGTCGATTTTAAGGAAATACCGGGCCGGGTCAGTGAGGCCCTGGCCTGGGTCGGCCTGGAAGGGATGGAAACAACAAGTGTCCATGCTTTGTCAGGCGGGCAGAAACAGCGTTTGGCCCTGGCGGCGGTGTTGGTGGCCCAGCCGCGGATACTGGCCCTTGACGAACCTATCAGCCAGCTTGACCCCCAGGGCGGGGCGGAATTGCTGCGGGTGGTATACCGTCTGAACCGGACGCGGGGCATTACCGTCGTTATGGTGGAGCACCGCCTGCACGAAGTACTGCCGCTGTGCCGGCATGTAGCCGTTATGGACAGCGGAAAAATTGTTTGGCAGGGGACGCGGCAACAAGCTTTTCTCCAGCCGGAAGTTTTTGTCCGGCGCGGTCTCAGATTGCCGCAAACTGTGGATGTTTGCCGGCGATTGGGGGTGGATGTGTCGACGGCGTCGGTGCCGGGAACCGTCGCGGCGGTGCGGCAAAGTTACACCGTGCCGGCTTGCCGCGCTGCCGCGGCAACGGCGCCGGCTATTGACGGTTCCGGCAGCGGCAGGGAACAGCCGGTCATCGAAATCAACGGGCTGGTATTTCAGTATGAAAAAAAAGGCCCGAAAATCCTGGACGATATTTCCCTGACCATTGGCAAAGGACAGTTTGTGGCTCTGATGGGAAATAACGGCGCCGGCAAGTCCACATTGCTGAA
Source organism: Methylomusa anaerophila (assembly GCF_003966895.1). Lineage (NCBI taxonomy): Bacteria > Bacillati > Bacillota > Negativicutes > Selenomonadales > Sporomusaceae > Methylomusa > Methylomusa anaerophila. Next base: position 2,799,321 of record NZ_AP018449.1, read on the forward strand.
TCATATCGGCGGCTTGCTCAGGCCTGTGGCGGGACAGGTCCGGGTTATGGGGAAAGACGCCCGGCAGGCAGGCTGCCAAGTAGGGCTGGTGCTGCAAAATCCGGATTTTATGCTGTTTAATACTACCGTGACGGCGGAAGTGGCTTTTGCCTTGCGCCGCCAAAACAAACCGGGCGGTTGGGCGCATTGCCGGCGGCTGATAGCCAGGCTGGGACTAAACGGGCTGGAAGACGATTTCCCGCTGGCGTTAAGCCGCGGTCAGCGCCTCCGGGTGGCCATTGCCGCCGTGTTGTCTTACCAGCCGGCGGTCCTGCTGCTGGATGAGCCGACAACCGGACAGGATATCGGGCATATTGAGGAAGTGGTCGGTTTGCTGAAAGAATATGTGACCGGCGGCGGGACGGTTATTTTTTGTACCCACGATACGGAGGTGGCTGCGAGACACGCCGGACGGGTTGTGGTTATGACCGGGGGAAGAGTGGTGGCTGATGCGCCGCCGGCGCAGATTTTTTCCCGGAAAGACCTGCTCTGTTCCGCCGGCTTAAAACCGCCCGCTGTTCTCGAATTTGCCCGGCAGTTATACGGCGGGACAGCGCTGACAGTGGAAGAGGTGGTTTCTTATGTACGACAGGACGCTCTGGGAAGCAACGCCGTCGGATACCTTTATTTTTAAACTTGACGCCAGGACTAAAATAGTCCTGCTGGCGGTGAGCGCATTTAGCGCCATCGGCCTTGACAGTCCCCGTTCCCTGTTTTTGCTGTTTTGCCTGACCCTGATCCTGCACGCAATGGCGCGATCCTCTCTGCCCCGGTGGCGGATTCTGCTTATATTCCTGTTGTTCGGCATGTGGGGTTCCATGGTGAGCCAGGCATTGTTTTACAATCAGGAACCCCGCACCGTGCTAGCCTGCATGGTGTCTCCCGCCGCACCGGTGGTGGGCGCCTGGACCGGGGGAATATTTCTCTACCGGGAAGGATTGGAATACGGGGCGGTGCAGGCCCTCAGGTCAGGTATCATGCTGGCTACAGGACTTTTAATTTGCTGGAACTCCGACCCGCGGCAACTGCTGCGCTGTTTTATGCATTGGAAGATGCCTTATGAATTTGCGTTTATGCTGACAATCGGTCTGCGCTTTCTGCCGTTGATGTTTCATGAAATGGCGGTGGTGCTGACGGCGCAGCGGCTGCGGGGGTTCGAGCCTTTAAAGACGCTGGCGCCGCAAAGATTGGTCAGGACGGCTTTCCAGACGCTTTTTCCCATATTGGCGCGGACTTTAAGGCGGGCGGTTACTTTGGCATTTTCCGTGGAGAGCCGCAGCTTTGGCCACGGTGGGCGCCGGGTAGATATGACGCCCTGGCCGTTGCTGCAAAAGTCCCTGTGTCTGTTGGCAATGCTTGGACTAGCCTGCATGGCGGCGTTAAAAACCATGTATGCGCTGCAATACAACGGTATTGCTTACTTTCCGGCATTGCGCAATGTGTATGACTTTATCGTTATGTGGATGTGAGACAGGCAATGAAAAAACTGCTTACCGTATTGCTGATGACAGTATTTGCCGGCAGTTTGCTGTTATTGGCCGGACATATTTTCCCCGGTTTGAAGGCCATACTGTCCGGCGCGGCGCCGGCCGGGCCGGACAGTATGGCCCGGAATTACGAAAAAGTCGCGGAAATACCCCTGGGGCAAGTGGAAGCCCACGATTACCGGCGCATGGGCTTTACTTCCGGGATAGTCAGGTTTTCGCCCGACAGCCGCTTGCTGGCGGTGGGGACGGAGACCGGGGATGTTCTGCTGCTTTCGTCAGACGGGCGCAAACGGTGGCAGCGGCAGGCCGGCCTGGCCAAAATCACCGCCCTGGAGTTTGCCCGGGACGGGCGCAGTTTATACATTGGCGAGACCAGTCCCCAGGGGGCGCTGATTTGTGTTGACGTTGCAAGCGGCGCGGAACTGTGGCACCGGGACAGCGCCGGCGAGTTGGGTGTGGATATCCGGCAGAAGACCTTGCCGGGAACCGTCTTTGTTGCCGGCGACGCGCAGGGAAACGTGTATGCCGTAGGGCAGCGCTATATACGGCAGCCCGACGGCAGCAACCAATATTACAGCCGGATTTATAAGCTGGATAAAAGCGGCGGACTAACGGCGATGTTCCCGCCCGACCACAATATAGATACCTGGGTTAGCTGGATCGGGGTCGATGACGGCGGGAAACGGATAGCATTCGGGACCGCCAATTATGACACAAGCAGAGTTTACCGCTACCGGGACAACATCTACTGTCTGGACGGGACGCTTAACCGGCGGAACTGGAGCCTGTTGCTGGACATTGTGCCGCCTTATCAGAACACCACCATGCGCAAGAGTCCCGACATGTCGGCTGACGGCCGCTATATTGCCGCTGTCACCACCGACGGCAGGGCGTTTTTGTATGACGCCGGCGGCAAGGAACTGTGGCGGCGCAGCATCAGCCAGCCGCAGCGAATAGCCGGCGTATATTTAAATGCCACCGGCATGTATGTGCGAATTGCCGGGGAGCGGGTGTTATTTACCACCGGTAATACCTATAACCGGGCTAACTGGCAGCTGCCGACCCCGGTGGAGCACCCCAGCAGCAACAGCATGTTTTTGTTTGATCTGACGGGAAAGCTGGTAAACAGGCACAAAGCAGGCGGTATGATTGAAGAGATTGCCGTTAACGATACTGTCGTCATGTTAGCGGTTGGCCGCAATATTTGGACCAAAGACATCAAGGTCCACGGCATGTACGTGCTGTCTCTCCCGGACGGGGGCCAGACGGATTTTCTTGCTACTGCGGGACCGTGCGTCGGCGTGGCTGTCAGCGCCGATAGTGGCTGGATAGCCGGCATTGAGGCGCCGTTGAGGCTGGACAGCGGCGAGATTGTCGGCGGCTACCGGCTGCATATTTGGAAACGGACCGGGGATAAGTCCCGGACGGCCGCTTTATAGGAGCCGGGGTTGTAAAATAAAAATTTGACAGGAGGCCAAATAATGAAAATGCGTAAGAAAAGACAGAACTTAGCCCTACTTATCGCCGGCGCGCTCATGCTGCAATTGCCAATGACCGTTTACGGCGAGGAAAATCAGGAATTTACCTTCGATCCCATGGTGGTTACCGCCAACCGGGTGGCGACCAAAATTTCCGAAGCCGGGGCAAATGTTACTGTTGTGACCAGGAAAGAAATTGAGCAGGGGAATTACAATACCATCAGTGAAGTGCTACGGAATGTGAGCGGTATTATTGTAACGGGTCAGGGCTATCCGGGCGCAGGCAATTACGCCAGAGTGCACGGTGACGACCGGGTGCTGATCATGATCGACGGGCGGCGGCTCAATATGGACAAGGGCGCTGGCACCGGCCGGGCCGGCTATGATTTAGCCAGCCTGCCAAGTCTCGCCAATGTGGAACGGATTGAAGTGGTAAAAGGCGCGCAGTCGGCCCTGTACGGTTCGGACGCGGTGGGCGGGGTTATCAACATTATTACCCGTAAAGGGGCTGCCGGCCGGACGGCTTTGGAATTTTCCAGCGGCTCCTGGGGAATGAGAAATTACGGGATAACCCATGAAGGCAGTAAAGATGGCTGGAGCTGGTTTTTCACCGCCGGCAAAAAGGAGCAAGACCGCTTTGCCTATAAGGACTACGCCACAGGCGAAGTAAAGGATATGCCTAACAGCTACTACGATCAGAACAATGTGACCTTCAGGCTGGACAAAGAAATCAGCGAACGCCAGTCAGTGACTTTTAATTTTGAACACGCCAATGATGAAAGCGGACAACCCTACATGGTTCCGGGCCGGGTCGTGTGGGGCGAATCCATGCATTATCCTTACGATTCTAAAACCAGCCTGTCCAATAACTGGGCATTAACCTACAATTTTGACAAAGGCTTGGAAACTGCCGGCTATTTGCGCATTTATGAAAACTACTATACTTCGACTATGCATGAATTAACCAGCGGGGTCTGGTCAGCCACTTCTTACAGCAACAGGGCCAGGGGTATCGAGTGGCAGGACGGGTGGCGGCTGAATGCTGATAACATTCTTGTCGGCGGCGCCGAATGGCGGGACACCCAGGTAACCAATGAAGGCAGCTATAACGGCAAATCCATAACCAACAAGGCCTTTTATGTTGAAGACCGGATGTCCCTGGGTGACAGATGGACCTTTACCCCCGGCGTACGCTACGATGACCACAACATGTTTGGCAGCAAGACTACGCCGCGGCTTTCTTTGAACTACAAGATGAATGGTGATACAAATATGTATGTTTCCTGGGGGGAAGTGTTCAATGCCCCTAATGCCGACGACTTATTCTGGCCGGATACCGGGTGGCTGGCGGGCAATCCCGATCTGAAACCGGAAACCGGACATGTGACCACCATCGGCTTGAATACCAGGCTCAATGCCAAAACCCGCCTCAGCGCCAGCTGGTTCACCAGCCAGCTGGACGACGCCATCGACTGGGCTGCGGACGCGTCAGGCAAATGGACTCCTTCCAATGTGGATAAGCAGAAAAAGACGGGCTTTGAACTGAACCTGACTTCGGTGCTTTCGCCGCAATGGAGTGTGGAAGCCGGCTATTCGTATATTAATGTGAAAAATAAAGGCCAGTCTGACCCGGATTATATCTGGGACACCAGCAACAGCCAGCCCCACGGCTACAAATTAGGCGTCAACTACACCTGCAATTCCTGGGACATTGGGCTGACGGGACGGGGCGCCTCCGGCAGAAGCCTGCAGGAATTTACTTCTTCCCGCTACTGGGTGTGGGATGCAGCGGTCAATTACCGGCTTAATAAGAATACCCGCTATTTCCTGAAACTCAATAATATTACCAATCAGGCTTACGAAATTGACGGCAATCCCGCCAGTAACAGCGGTGTCGGCGCTTTCCCCATGCCTGCCCGCAATTTTCAAATGGGGATACAATACCAGCTCTGATTTGTTTGCCGGCGTGATGCCGGGGTTCTTTGCGGATAGTGATGAGAAAGGTGAAGGAAATGATAAAAATGCTGGTCCTTAGTCTCACCGGCAAATGCAATTTTGCCTGCAAGTACTGCTACGCCGACCGGCACCCGCAGGACACGATGAGTATGGAAACAGCCGTGGGGGCCATAGAATTGGCAGCTCAGGCAGACCGGGCCTTTATTCTTCAGTTTAGCGGCGGCGAACCGCTTCTGGCTGCCGGATTGCTGCAGGACATTGTCCGGCATGTGCGCCGCCGCAAATTGCCGGCGGTCATGCAGCTTCAGACCAATGCCTCCCTGTTGACCCAGGATATTGTCCGGTATTTGCGGGAAGCCGGCGTGGGCATCGGAATCAGCCTGGACGGCAGGCCGGACATTAACGATCTAAGCCGTTGCTATACCGACGGCGCAGGGGCCAGCCAGGATATTTTGCTGGGAGCCAAGTGCCTCATAGCAAGCGGCGTGGACGTGGGCGTAACCTGCGTTGTCTCCAAGGCCAACGTGGGGCATCTGGCCGGCATAGTAGAAATGGCCTACTTTCTGGGGAATGTACGGCGAATTGGCTTTGATTTGCTGCGCGCTCAGGGGCGAGGCGCTTTATTGGAGCCGCCGTCTGCCAGTGAGGTGGAACAAGGCGTTGAGGCGGCGCTAATGATGACGGAACGGCTGTCCCGGAGTACCGGCCGGACTATTAAGATCTCCCAATTGGAAAGAGTCGAGACTCTGGCCGGGGGGAAAATCGGCGGTTTTGGTCATTGCCACGCTCTAAACGGCGAAGCGGCGTTTGTTGATGCCCGCGGCTATATTTACCCTTGCTCCTCCCTGGTGGGGGATGACGTGTTTTTGCTGGGACAAGTTGAGGCGGGAATTGATCCGGCAAAACAAAAACAGGTTACCTGCCTAATTCAGGACAGTATGGCTTTTTGCCTGCGGTGCCCGGATTTCTCCTTATGCGGGGGAGGATGCTTCGCCCGCTGGTATGGCTCCGGCGTTGGGAACGGCGCCTACCCGGCGGAGTGCGCCTTGAAAAAGGCGGCAATCCGCTGGCATCGGCAAGTCAATTGATGGAGAGGAAAGTGGTTATGCAATGATTCGCACGGAAGCACTGGCAAAAATGTACGGGGAGCGTGTGGCCTTAGATCGGGTAACGCTTGACGTCCGGCAAGGCGAGATTTTTGGACTCTTAGGTCCCAACGGCGCCGGCAAAACGACGATGATTCGAATCTTAACCATGCTGACCCGGCCTACTGCCGGCTATTTTGAGATTAACGGCTGGCAGCCCAAATTGGCTGAACAGAAAATGAAAGCCATTATGGGCATAGTTCCCCAGCATTTAAATCTGGATACGGATTTGTCGGTTAGAGAAAATTTGGAATTGCATGGCCGTTTGCATCATATGGCCGCGCCTGACCGCGTTAAACGCATTTTAGAATTATTAAACTTTGTGGAGCTTAAGGAGCGGGAGAATGACAAGGTGCAAAGCCTGTCGGGAGGAATGAAGCGGCGGCTGATGATTGGCCGGGCTTTGTTTCATGAACCGCAAATATTATTTCTCGACGAACCTACCATTGGCCTAGATCCCCAGGTACGCCGCCGGATATGGGATTTAATCCGCCGTTTGAATAACGAAAATACCACTGTTTTTGTGACAACCCATTATATTGAAGAGGCTGAACAGCTATGTAACCGGACCGCCATTTTGGATAAAGGCAGGCTGATTGCCCTTGACACTCCGGCTGACCTTTGTCAGCGGATGGGCTCTTATGTGGTTGAGTGGCATGTTGACGACTGCAAAAAGACACAGTTTTTTCATGAGCGAGGGGAAGCCGTCGACTTTGCCGGCACACTGGCAGCCAATGCCAGCATCCGGCGTTCAAATCTGGAAGATGTTTTTGTGGAATTAACGGGTAGAGGAGTGAACGACTAGATGTTTGCGGACATTGCCACTGTTTTTTGGCGGGATTGGGTTGTTCTGAAACGGCGAATAGGGGTGTTTATTTTTTCCCGGATGGTTACGCCCTTATTATATCTGGTCGCATTCGGCTGGGGACTGGGACGCAGTATTCAGGTCAACCATAGCAATTATCTCGATTTTATCGTGCCGGGTATTCTGGCGTTAAATTCTATGAACATCAGTTTTAATTCAGTCGGTTCACCGTTAAATATGAGCCGGTTATATTATAAAACCCTGGAAGAATATCTGCTGGCGCCGATTAGCGCCGGTGCGTTTGTTATCGGCAAAATCCTGTCCGGTACGCTGCGGGGTTTACTGTCATCGGCAATTATTGTCGTATTGGCTTATCTGTTTGGCGCTAATTTTATTCTCAATGGACCGTTTGTACTGGTTCTTGCCCTGAATTGCATGGTTTTTTCCTCCCTGGGGTTTATTGCGGCTATGATTATTAATTCCCACGAAGATATGGGCAATTTTAGCACTTATGTTCTGCTGCCGATGTCCTTTCTCAGCGCTACTTTTTTTACTACCGATAAATATCCGGCGCTTGTCCGCTGGATTTTGGACCTGTTGCCTTTGACCCACGCCAGTTACGCTTTGCGGGCAATCGGCGCCGGCGGGGAGGCTGCCGGCGTATCGTGGGCGGTCCTGGCGGCGTATTGCATAATCTTTTTTTTGCTAAGTGTTTGGCTGATGAACAAGGTCCGGGAGTGAAGCGTTGACTTTTATTTCCTAATTTGCTATAATTCTATTATTTAGGTATGCAGTCTTGAGGATAAAATGAAGCAAAGAAACTTTTTTTTCTTTTTTGGCGCTGTTGTCATCCTTTTATTATTCCTTGTTATCTTTCCTGCCCTTACAGAACAGGAACCGACAGGAGTAACGGGAGGGCAACCGACTGATTCCTTAAACCGTAAAATCCATATCCCTGTTTTCAAACCGCAGCGAATTGTGTCTTTATCCCCGGGAAATACGGAGATTATTTATGCTTTAGGCGCAGGGGACCGGTTGGTCGGGGTTACTACCTACTGCGACTATCCGGAAGACGCAAAAAAGCTGCCGAAAGTCGGGGGCTTTGAAAAACCCGACATTGAGCAAATTTTGCTGTTGAAACCGGATCTGGTTATTGCCGGCGGCAGTTTTCACACCGGCGCCATCCGCACTTTGGAAAAGGCGGGTGTGCCCGTAGTGGCCGTCGAGCCGAAAAACCTGGCTGAACTGACGGCGTCTGTCCGGCTGATTGCAACTGTTATCCATGAGACGGATAACGGGGAAGAAGCCATTGCCAGGATGGAGGCATCGGTGAATAAGGTGAGAAGCCGCATTGGTGAGTCGGCTTACCGGAAAAAAGTATTTATTGAAATTTGGGACATGCCTTTGTTAGCAGTGGGAGGCAAATCATACATAAATGATATTATCACTCAGGCCGGCGGCGTAAATGTTGCGGCAGGCAAAGAAACCTTCTATGCATTGTGCGATGATGAAACCTTATTTTCGTATGATCCGGATATTTACATTGTAGCCCGTCACGACAGGGGGGGCAGCCGGGAACGGGTCTTCCGGCGGTTCGAAACGGAACATGTACGGGCAATCAGGGATAACAAGGTATTTTATATATCGGATGATTATCTCGACCGGCCGGGCCCGCGCAGTTTTATTGCGCTGGAACAACTTGCAGATATATTACAGGATTAAAGGTAGATGCTCATGATCCAAATTCGTTTCATACCTAAACAGGCAATCTTTCCCCTTTTTTCCCTGGCAGCCCTGTTTGTCAGCCTGTTGCTTATGCTAACAATCGGCACTGCTTCTATTGGTTTTAAGGATGCTGTTGCCTTGCTGGCCAAGGGAATGTTTAACATTCCCATCAGCGAAGGAATTGACCCTGCCTACAGCGCTATTCTGCTGGATATCCGCTGGCCGCGGCTGGTGCTGGCCATGTTGGCGGGAAGCGGCCTGGCAGTATCAGGCGCCTGTTATCAGGCAATGTTTAATAATCCCCTGGGCGACCCGTTTATTTTGGGGATCTCGTCGGGAGCGGCGCTGGGAGCTGCGATTGCCATTATTATGCAGCACTCCCAGTATCTTAGCCTGTTTGCTTTCTTAGGCGGAGTGGTTACCATATTCACGGTTTATGGCTTGGGACGCACCGGACCCACAGGCCTTGACAGCAACCGGCTGCTTTTGGCCGGCGTTGCTTTCGGTTCTTTGCTAAACGCGTTGTTGTTTGCGTTGATGGCTATCAATACCCGGCAGGTAACGGAAATTTTGTTCTGGATAATGGGTAATCTTACCAATCCGGTGGAGAACTTGCCGGCAGTGGCGGCTCCTGTGCTGTTGGGAGGGCTGGTGATCTGGGTCCATGCCCGGGATTTGGATATTATTACAACGGGGGATGAAAATGCGAAGTATTTAGGGGTGGATGTCAGCCGGATCCGGATTATCATCCTTCTGGCGACGGCGCTGGTCACCGGTACGGTAGTATCGGTATGCGGAGTTATTGGGTTTATCGGCTTAATTGTGCCCCATCTTGTGCGTAAGCTGGCCGGTTTGCAGCATGGAACACTGCTGCCGCTGTGCGCCATATGGGGAGCCATATTTTTGCTGTGGGCCGACGGCCTGACGCGCATGGTTCCGGCCCTGGCGCAAATCCCGGTGGGGATTGTGACTGCAATGTTTGGAAGTCCCTTTTTCCTTTATATACTTTACCTGGGAGGGAGAGGTCGATGACTGCCAATAAGGCTTTTCCGGTCCTGCGGGCTGAATCACTGACTGCGGGGTACAATGGCAAACCGATAGTATCAGACATTGATTTTACAGTAGATCACGGTGAATTTCTCAGTATTGTGGCCCCCAACGGAACAGGCAAGACAACGCTGATCCGGACACTGGCGGGGGTACTGCCGCCGCTGCATGGCGCCGTATCCGTCTGCGGACGCAATGTTGCCGGCTATTCGCGGCGCGATCTGGCCAAACTGGTGGCAGTCGTCGGTCAAAACGAGAGCGTAGCGGACTATACTGTCGAGCAAGTTGTGGCAATGGGACGTTATTCCCATATTCCCCGGTTTGGCAGCCGGACGCATCAAGATGAATCAATCATTAACCGCGTGCTGGCTCAGGTGGGAATGAAGGAAAAACGCAAAATATTTGCCGGTCAGCTCAGCCAGGGGGAACGTCAAAAAGTTACTGTCGCCCGCGCTTTGGCCCAGTGCCCGAAGCTGCTGATATTAGATGAGCCGACATCCCATCTGGATGTAAAGAATCAGATCGAAATCCTTAGACTAATCAAACGCATGACGGCCGAACAGGGATTGACGACATTGGCCGTGCTTCACGATATCAATCTGGCCAGTCATTTTAGCACCCATCTGGCGTTCTTGAAAGACGGCAGAATGACCTCGTACGGTCGCACGCAAGAGGTGCTGTCGGTTGAGACTTTGCAAAATCTCTACGGTATGAACTTTACTTTGCTGAAGGATGCCGGCAGTATATTCGTACAGCCTGACTATGGGCTGGGGGATTATAACCAGTAAATATTTGCAATAGTAACAAATCTTATTGTCAAACTCCTTAAAAAAAGTGTTGACAATTTATCGAATATTAAGTATGATAGTAAAAAAGACACATAAAAATGATCAATAATATGGGTGGTTGACCAGAAAAAAGCTGGAGACGATAGGTCTTTAGCTTTTTATATTTTTAACGGTCGAAGCCCAGATTAAAAATCTAACTTGACAGACTTTATTGAAAGATGCCCTTTGCCTATTTTACATAGATGCGGCCGCCCAGCCGGTGCAAAGCGCGCAACCCGCAGCATCGCTTGGCGGCACCCCCTTCTCATGTTATCTCATTATCATTATCCTCCTAAGCCGTCTTTTTATGGGCGGCTGCTTTTTTTTGCGTTTATCCAACTGGCGCTGCCGTTTACGACCGCTTATATTTTTCTGCAGCTATGATTGCTTGGCCTAAGGCTAAACCGCCGTCATTGGGCGGAGTCTGCCAGGGTAAATAAACACGCAAACACTTTTCTTGCAGAAGGTTCGCTACTTCGGTAAGCAATCTGATATTCTGGAATACTCCGCCGCTAAGGACAACCTTGCCGATGCCTGTTTCTGAATTGATTAGTTGCACCATTTCGACTATGGCATTGGCAATCGTAGTATGAAATGACGCTGCCAAATAGTCTTTACTATGTTCGCGTTGCGCCAGTTCCACCAGGGCGCAGAAAGACGACGAAAAATCCAGCTGTTTTACCGTGCCTGGTATAATGCTATAGGGTAACGGGTTGCCGGTAGTTTTCCCGGCTATCATTTCCAGTTCCACAGCCGCCTGACCCTCATAATTTATGCTATTTCGCAAACCAATAATGGACGCCGCGGCGTCGAACAACCTGCCGGCGCTGGAGGTTAACGGTGAATTGATACCCTTTTTGGCAGCTTCCATAATTAAGGGCCACTCGTTGGGCAAGTCGCGAATGAAGGGAATGCGCAAGCCGGTGAGATTGGTTCCAAATAGTTCATAAAGCAACCAGGCGGCTAGGCGCCAGGGTTCTTTAACAGCCTTGGTTCCGCCGGGAAGTGTCAGATACTTGCAGTGTCCGGCCCGGGTAAAATTATAATAGTCGGCAACTAAGAATTCGCCGCCCCATAATGTTCCGTCAGTACCATAGCCTGTTCCGTCAAAAGCCACACCTATTACCGGTTCGTATAATCCATGCTCCGCCATGACGGCGGCAATGTGGGCGTGATGGTGCTGCACAGCTACTTTTGGCAGAGCAAGACTTAATGCATATTTCGTTGACAGATATTCGGGATGCAGGTCGTAGGCTGCTATCTGAGGTTTGATATTGAACAGACGGCGGTAGTGGTCTATGGACTCCAGGTAGTAATTGTAGGTTGCCAGATTCTCCAGGTCGCCGATATGGGCGCTAAGATAAGCCTTGTTCCCGTAAGTTAGGCAGAAGGAATTCTTTAACTCTCCGCCACAGGCCAGGGTGGGTACTGTTTTTTGCGCAAGATGTATCGGACTGGGCGTATATCCCCGGCTTCGCCGCAAAATATAAGGTTTACCGGAAAAAATACGTACCACCGAGTCGTCAGCCCGGCGGTAAATATCACGGTTATGCACCAAAAAATAATCGGCGATAGGATTGAGGCGCTCCAACGCATCGCCATCTTCATAGGCGATAGGTTCGTCGCTGGTGTTGCCGCTGGTCATCACCCAAACATCGTCAGGGCCGAGCAGCAACTCATGGGCAGGGGTATAGGGAAGCATAACGCCAATGCGGGGATTGCCAGGGGCGACCTGTTGGGCTAAATTATAAGCCGGGCTTTTATCCAGCAGCACTATTGGCCTGACGGCGCCGGTGAGCAATTCCGCCTCAACTTGTGAAACAAGGCATTGCTGTTTTACTGCTTCCAAGCTTCCGCACATTACAGCAAACGGTTTATCTTCCCGTATTTTTCGTCTTCTTAGTGAATCAACAGCTACAGGATTAGTTGCGTCACATGCCAGATGATATCCCCCCAGGCCTTTAACCGCCACTATTTTCCCTTGGGCAATAAGTCGTTTGGTTTCAATGAACACATTTTTGCCGTCAGGAATAGAAACTTCAGAAACTTCCGTGGAGTTTCTATTTATTAAACGATAGTTGGGGCCGCATACCGGGCAGGCGTTGGGTTGCGCGTGAAATCTTCGGTCTGCAGGGTCATCATATTCTTTTTGGCAGACCGGGCACATGGGGAATTCGGTCATGGTGGTGGCAATCCGGTCGTAAGGCATATTCTTAATTATAGTGTAACGCGGACCGCAATTCGTACAGTTAGTAAACGGGTATTGGAAGCGTCTGTCTTTACTGTTTAAGGTTTCTCTTCGACAGTCCGGGCAAGTTGCAATATCCGGCGATACCATAGGTACCTGCCCTTGGGACGGAAGGCTGTCTTTAATAACGAATCCGGCTTCGCCCTTAACTTGGCAGACATCTACCGACACCCCGGTCAATTGTGCAAGCGGCGGCTTTTCCTGGTGAAGAGCGTTTACAAACTCATAGGCTTCGGGTTCTTCCCCTTCAACTTCAATGCAGACACTATCCCCGTTGTTAAGAACCCAGCCGCCTAAATGACAGCGACAGGCAAGCCGGTAGACAAAAGGACGAAAACCAACGCCCTGAACGATACCATGAACTGTTATCCGAAGACGAACCATTAAATAATCCTCCAAGTTCCGGATGCATCACATTACCAATCCCAGCTCCGCCGGACTCAGGTCAATTCGACCGCCGTCCCGCAGCACGTTCCTGATGGCAGCCAGCTGCCGGTCCATTTTCTCCAGTATTGCCAGGTTGCTCCGTTCTTGTTCTGATGTTGGGATAACTTGGCTGATACCGCCGTTTTTAATCACCAGGCGCTTGTCGCCCATTAAGGCCAATATTGGATCATGGGTGGCCATCAGCACGATTTTTTGCTTATCCACCAGGAGACGCAGCGCTTTCTGGCGGTCGATGCCGGCATTTTCGATTTCGTCAATCAAGACGATGGGAGATTTGCTTAAGTATGCGGTATCGGCAATCATTAGCGCCCGGGACTGGCCCCCGCTCAGGGCGGTGACAGGAGTGTGGGGCAAAAACCCTTCGCCGGCCAATTCGTTGGCTTTGGCGATGATGTTCCGGGTCACTTCGGCAATGTTCTCCACCATGCGGCTTTCGGCATGCATGTTTACGAATTCTTCCACCGACAGGTCCATAATGAAATTCATATTCTGCGATAACTGGGCCACTAGTTTATGTTCGACGGAAAATCGCCGTTTTGTATCCGGCACTTGTCCGTTCACCAATATTTTCCGATTGGTGGGCGTGTCCCGCTGCGCCACCCATTCGATATCCGCCAGCAGCCGGCTCTTGCCTGAGCCGGTGGGACCGACAATGCAAATAATTTCCCCGGCATTTATAGTCAGCAGTACGTTTTCCCCATTCCCATCCTTGTCGATGCCGCCCATGATGGTGATGGAATTGACTTTTTCATCCTGGGTTTTCAATTGCTCCATCTGCGACATAAAGGTGATGAATTGGTCCACAAGCGACCGGCGTTCCATACCCATGGTCGCCAGTACTTCATCCTCTATAGCGGCAAAAAAATTCGCAAGCAAGTCCGACGGCTCAGCGCGCACCGGCAGAGTTTGAAAAAAATCTGCCGCGTAAGGGTATTCAACAAGCAACTCCCCTACGGTCAGGGAAAGCATCCTATCCCGCACCGGCTTCACCTCCTGCTAATTTCCTGACTATGATTAAGTATGATCCAGTATGATCTAGCCCAGATCCATCCTTTTGACGTTGCCCATCTGGAAGTTCTCACCAATCCGGGTTTGCCCTAAACAGTAGGAGCAGGTAGCCGCCGGCATGGAGAACCGCAAATGACACCCGGCAAGGCTGTCAAAATGGGCAGCTGCCTTGAACAGCCGGCTGGCTTCCAGCGCTCCCTGGCCGGTAATGCCGTTGATATGGACAATGGTGGCTCCCGGGTTGGCCTGCCGCACCCGGAAGGCGAATACTTCCCGTTCGGCCTGGGATACGATGTCGCCTTTCGTTATAATAACAACATCGGCTAACTTCAACATGGGGCCGATTTTTTGCGGTGTATGCACACCGCTAAGGTTGTCAATCAGGCAAACTGCCAAAGCGCCCCGGATATGCGGTGAACACCTGTTGCACAGGCCGGCGCTTTCGCTGATCAGCATATCGAATTTGCTCCGTTTGGCCCACTCCAGGCAGTCCTCAATATTACTGACAAAAAAATGGTCCGGGCAAAGGTTGCCCGACAGACCGAGCTTGGCCACCACACCCCGTTTCTGATATAGTTCCTGGTCCTTGGTAGACAGGCAGTCGAACTTTACGACTCCCACTTTTAACCCGTCGGCCCGCAGCGAATCAATGATTTTCAAAATTGCGGACGTCTTGCCCGACGAAGGCGGCCCGGCTACGGTGACTAGCTGCACGGCGGCATTCCTCCCTCGCGGTGAAATTGCAGGAACTTGCGGTTGAGCTCTTCAACCAGAACCTCAATATCGCATTCCTTTACATAGTCCCAGCCCAGCCACTTGAATTTGGCATCCGCCGGCAGGTTGTTCCTGGTTGCGGGATGGGCGGCCGGGAAAAATGCGTCGGCGCAAATTTGGGCTGCCTGCGGTCCTGTAAGATAATCGGCCAGTTCCTTAAGTTCCTCCAGTTTGGCAGCCTTGATCAGCAACGACACCGGATAGGCCAGGGCTCCGTCTGCCGGCCAAATAATTTCTATATTGCGGCGGTCGGTGATAGTTTCGGCAAAAAAGCGCGGCATGATATGGATGGGCGGCACATCAGCGCGGCTGCTTGCTAACTCTCGCACCATCTGCGCCGGATGCAGCCCGTAACGTACGGCCTTAGCCAGGCCGGCAATCCCCTGTAGGCCGTAGTCCTTATAGTAGTTCATCTGGACGATGTCGCAAAAGGTGTCGCCATGGCCGCGGATTACGACTTTCTTAGCATAAATGGGATCGATTAGATCGCCCCAGTTTTTTGGCGCCGGCAGGTCGCCGAGTCGTTTGTTATCTACGACCATTACCAAGGTATTTACGGCAATAACGGTAAAATGCCCTTCCGGGTCGACAATCCCGGCCTCGGTCAACCGGGGATGGATCTTTTGGACGGGGACGCAGGTGAATACGCCGGTGTTAACAAAGCGCTCAATAAATTTTTTATGAAAGAAATCGTAGCCGGTTGTAAGTATTACATCAGGCACTTCGTCAGGGTCTTCAAAATATTTGATATAATCATCGTAATTCAGTAGTTTATTCGCAGACACTTCTATGCTGTAATTCAATTCCAAGCCTTTTTCGTAACGCAGATGCTCCAGCAGAATTTTCAGTTCATCCTGTAAGGGGACTTTCAACGGACAAGGTAAAAGGGTCAACATATTCAGTTGGCCGCTGTCGCCGGGAACTATTGCCTGCAGTTCCCGATAACGATTGGTTTCGGCAATTTTTTCTTCCAGCAGCCGGACAAATACCTCAGCGTTCATGTTTTTGCTCTTCAACGCGGTTTTCAGTTTTAGCACCGGGCCTAACTGTTTCACGACGGTATCGTCGGCAAACGCAGGAAAGCCGTTATGGACAAACACTTCCCGCGTTTCAGGAAATGCTTCGATAATCTGTCCGATTGTTAGATCAAAGTTTCCTAAGCCCATAGTTTTTCCCTCCTTATGAAAAAACAACCAAAGCTGAGGTCCCCGCCGGCCTCAGTTTAGTTGATACCTCATCGTATAGCCCGTTACTTTCATTTTTCATACATTGTAATATGAAAACTTGCTCAAGTCAATATTGACCATGGCGCCCAAACCCTTCTCTGCGCAAGGGAAAAGCCGGCTTGAATATGCTACAGATATTGACAAGTAATTGTGGTGGGTGTATGATGTATAATAAGTGAGTAAGATTAGATGACTAAGATACATTGCTGACTAGTCGAGAGCTAGAGGCGGCATCCCATTGGCTGCATCCCATTATAATGGGATATAGTCTTTTTTGTTTGCTACCAACGGGCATCAAAGTATAGCTGTAGCCAAACAGGGCAATTCAATTATTAGTTTGAAATGCAGCAAGAAAATTCAATATCTTTGGTATTGTTCAAAGTTGACCAGAAATGCTGGAGGCTTGGTTTCTTAATCTATTGTCAAAGTAGATGCGGACCAGGCCTCCTTTATTTCATATTACTGATAAGCATGGTACATGCCTTGGCAACGGGAGTTTTCAGAGTGAGTAGCTTGCAGCCAGGAGCCAAAGGTAGAAAAGCGAGTTGAAAATTTTTGATATCTATTAAAAATTTAAACAAAACCTATGTTACGCCACATTCCAAAATAACGGCGTTAAGCAACATAAACCTGGAAATTGAGAAAGGTGATATTTTTGGCATTATCGGCTTTAGCGGGGCTGGCAAGTCAACGCTGATAAGATGTATAAACCGGCTGGAAGAGCCTGATTCCGGCACTATTCTTATTGAAGGGCAAGACATCACCGCCATGAATAACACGCAGTTAAGACTGGCGAGAAGAAAAATCGGGATGATTTTTCAGCAGTTCAATTTGCTTGATGCCAAAACTGTATATCAGAATGTGGCCTTTCCCCTGGAAGTGTCCGGATATCCTAAGAAGCTGATTCACAGCAGAGTGGAGGAAATTCTTGAGTTAGTAGGATTAGCGGATAAGGCAAAGGCTTATCCGCTGCAGTTAAGCGGCGGTCAAAAGCAGAGGGTTGGTATTGCGCGGGCCCTTTCCAATGAGCCGAATGTCCTCTTAAGTGACGAAGCTACTTCCGCCCTTGACCCGCAAACAACGTATTCCATATTGGAACTGCTGAAAGATATAAATAAAAAGCTTGGTCTGACAATTGTTTTAATAACTCATGAGTTGGATGTGTTGAAACATATCTGCAATAACATGGCTGTTATTGAACAGGGAGAAATTGTTGAAAACGGGCCTGTTGAAAAATTTTTCCTGAACCCTGAGAGTGACACGGCTAAACGGTTTATTGACATACTGCAGGGTTTTCAGGCAAAAAGGGTATACAGAGGAGGTGAAGGAATTTGAACGACGATTTGCTGGACCTGTTGCTGACCGGACTCGGCGAAACTGTGTACATGGTAGTGTTCTCCACCGCCGTCGCCCTTGTGCTTGGACTTCCGCTGGGAATTATACTTGTGGTTACTGAAAAGGGATATGTGTTGGAAGCTCTTAAGTTTAATAAAATCCTTGGGACATTAATCAATGTGGTACGCTCCTTTCCTGACATTATACTCATTGTTGTTTTATTGCCTTTGGCAAGGTTCATTGTGGGGACAACATTAGGTTCCACAGCGGCCCTTGTGCCTCTGTCCATCGGCGCAGCGCCGTTCATCGCGAGAATTATCGAGAACTGCCTCAAAGAGGTTAGCTTTGGCAAGATTGAGGCAGCCATGGCTATCGGCGCCAATCCATTAACAATAATCACCAAAGTCCTTATCCCCGAGGCTCTGCCTTCTCTCATCCGGGGGATAACAATCGCGGTGATTGCGATTACCGGCATGACGGCGGTTGCCGGGGCGATCGGAGCCGGCGGCCTCGGCAGCCTCGCGATACGGTTTGGATACATGCGATTCAGAGACGATGTGATGCTAGCCACGGTCGTAACATTAATCATTCTTGTGCAAGGTGTGCAGTGGGGGGGAGATTATTTAGCCAAATACATTAATAGAAAAAGGTATAAGTTTGATTAAGCTTGCTAACGGAGGGGAATAAAGAAGATTTATGGAAAAGCAAAATTTTTGGTGGATTTGTATAATGAAAAAAAGGATTTTTATAATGTCACTTGCGGCTGTCATTATGTTTATGCTCCTGGCGGCGGCAGGATGCGGCAAATCTTCAGTAACTAAGGATGCTGCCGGCGAAGCTGATAAACCTAAATTTGTTAACGGCAAGCTTACCAAGGAATTTCATCTTAAAGTCGCAACTTTTCAAAGCTATAATGAGTTTACCATCGCCGACAAACTGGGCTTTTTCAAGGAAGTGGGGATTATCCCGGAATATACCGGCGTGATCAATACGCCGGCATTGGCAGTGCAGGCAGTAATTAAAGGCAACAATCATCTATTGGCTTTGGGACATCCCATGGATATTGCGGCGGCCAGGCTGGCGGGAGCTAAGATCAAGATTGTGCTTCACAGCATGGTAGATGATCCTGATCCGGATAAAATGCATATAACATGGCTAACGAAGAGTGACAGTCCAATTAATTCTCCCCAGGATATCGTTGGTAAAAAGATAGCCCTCAACGGCACTTCCGGTTGTGCAGGACTAATATTTGATGAATTTTTACGCCAGAACAATATTCCCAAAGATAAACTTACTATTGTGGTAATGCCGGATAAGCAGCAGGAACAGGCTCTGAAACAGGGACAAATCGATGTGGCGGCGCTGCACAATGTTTATACAAAAGCCACCAGAAACACAGGCGGCGTGAAAGTACTTACCACCAGCTACAAGATCAATGAAGTCAACGGCGGCGGCCCGCTGGGCGGTCTGGCCGTCAGATCCTTCAGTGAAGACTTTATCAAGGAATATCCTGATGTTGTCAAAGCCTATATTGCTGCCGATTTGAAGGCGCAGCACTGGATTATGAACCACTATGATGAATCACTGAAGATTATGGCAGACTTCTTACAGGTGGATGTCAAGGATGTAGCGGGAAATGTCTATCCCAATCAGTGGTGGATTCAGGATAATGATATTAATTACTGGATTAAACTGGGGGAGCAGAATGGATGGTATAAACCCGGGGAAGTAAGTCCCAAAGATCTGTACACAAATGATCTCAATCCCTATTATACGAAGGAGATTCCTATTCCTGCAAATTAAAAGATCAACGATATTGTTTTGAAGGCTGATTGTTAATAATACCGCTGTATCTTATATATTAAGTATATTAAGAGTATATTGACAAATCGGCAACATGAAGTATAATAAAATACAATACATATTGAATATATTATTGGGCTGATCAGAAAAACTGAAGGCTAAGTTCTCTTTCGATGCACCAACTTTAGCCTGTTTTACGCGTTTCTTTGACAGGTATTCTTTGCCTGAGGGTTACGGAAATAGTAACCAAATAAATGAATAACGGATTTGACTGGTCAGTAATATACTGAAGGCAAAGAAATTTCCTGGATTTCTTGACACAGGGATTGATCTTTGCCTTTTGAATTTATAACACCAGGCGAATATCCGTTCATATTACCCGTTCCCCATGAAAGAATTATCATGCTGACAGGGGGAAAGATAGAAAAAATACCTTGACAAGTGCAAGAAGCTATGAAATTATAAATGTAATTAATTCCGGATTGTATCATAATAATGAAGTGAACTCGTTTAGCCTTTGCTAAACTTCGGGGCTTCGGTGGGGGACTCTACCCCCACCGAAGTTTGGAAGTGGTAACACCCACTTATAGAAGTGGGTGTCTTCGAAATTGGATAATATTAAATATTAATATTAAATTTAGCTGATCAGATAACTGAAGGCTAAGGAACTTTTTCGCAGATAGTTCCTTAGCCTTTTTATTTTGGAGGTGTAAGGTGTGGGGAAAATAGCTCGCCCAAAAATTCTGCCGCCGCAAGTCATGGAATTGATTGGACATGCACTTCATACGGTCCAGTACGGATACCTGATCTTGACAGTTCAGGATGGATGCGTAATTCGAATGGAAAAAACGGAAAAATATGTGTTTTCCTCCAAAAACAAAGCTGGATATGTTAAGCGGAATGTGCCGGTGGGGGAACACTTGTTACAGTCCAAAATTATTGCCGAGTTGCAAGGATTGATGTATGGCCAGTTGATTATTCATTTAGAAGACGGCAAGGTAGGACTGATAGAAAAAACTGAGAAGCGACGCATCAATGAGTATGAAGGGATTAATGGGGACGGTATATAAAGGTATATAAAAAATTACCCTAAAAAATTTATCTCCATTGCCAATTGCCAATTGACAATTGGCAAAATGCAATTTAAAATAAAATAAACCAAGCGGCTAAGCGGCTGAAATGTAATAGTGTTAAACACAGATATTAACGAGTTTACCGACCAGATAACTGGAGGTTGACCATTTTACATGGTTAGCCTCTTTTATTTTTGCTTAAATTGGCCGATACTGTTTCGAAGCTAAAGGTGAACCATAATGATAATAATGGCTGACCTTTCGTGAAGTTCAACAAAAAAGGAGAGAGTGGTTATGTACATGTTAAAGCGAAGACTTAAAACAGGCACACCGAAATTAATTTTGCTGATAGTTGTGCTGTCGCTGATCGCAGTCACCTTAACAGGCTGCGGAGCGAAACAGGAAACTTCCGCCGAGAAAGGTAAAGCGGCCGAACCGGTAAAATTACTTAACGTTTCTTATGATCCGACGCGTGAATTGTACAAGGAATTCAATGAATCTTTTGCTGATTATTGGAAAAACAAAACAGGTCAAACCGTTACCATACAACAATCCCACGGCGGGTCGGGCGCACAGGCGCGTACGGTGCGCGAGGGAATTGAGGCTGATGTTGTGACCTTAGCTTTAGCTTATGACATCGACGAACTGGCTACGGCGGGACTTATCCCGGCAGACTGGCAAAAACGTTTAGCCAACAACTCGACGCCATATACATCTACCATTGTATTTCTCGTCCGCAAGGGCAACCCCAAGAATATCAAGGACTGGGACGATTTAGTCAAGCCTGGCGTGTCGGTCATCACGCCCAACCCTAAAACATCCGGCGGCGCCCGGTGGAATCATCTCGCGGCCTGGGGTTATGCCTTGAAGAAAAATGGCAACAATGAAGCCCAGGCCAAAGAATTTATTGCCAAGCTGTATCAAAATGTACCGGTACTGGATTCCGGCGCCCGGGGCGCAACAACTACATTTGTGGAGCGGGGCATCGGTGATGTGCTCCTGGCTTGGGAAAATGAGGCCCTGCTGGCGGAAAAAGAGCTGGGTAAAGACAAATTTGAGATCGTTGTGCCTTCCATCAGTATTTTGGCCGAGCCTCCTGTTACGATAGTCGACAAAATTGTTGATAAAAAAGGAACCCGGGAAGTGGCCCAGGCCTATCTGGAATATCTCTATACCGATAAGGGGCAGGAACTGGCGGCCAAGCATTTCTACCGGCCGCGTTCAGAAGCAATTGCCCAGAAATATGCCAGTCAGTTTCCTAAAGTCAGTCTGATCACCATAGCAGATCTTGGGGGCTGGACCGAGGCCCAAACCAAACACTTTAAAGACGGCGGTATTTTTGACCAAATTTATACGCCGAAGGCCAAACAGTAGAAAGGACGTGCTTTTTCAGCAACAGCGCCGGGTACTGCCAAGTTTAAACAGCACAATATAATTAACTTAAAGGTAGCTACTGATAAGCATAGCGAAATGACTGTATGCAACGGCGCCTCTGCTCGATTTAGAGCCCGTAGAGGCGCTCTTTGTCTGAGTGAAATACAAAGTGAGGAATAATTATGGCCATCAAGTCCTTATCCTTTAAGAAGCACAGTATCTTACCCGGTTTTGGCCTTACCATGGGGTTCACCATGATGTATCTGGGTCTGCTGGTCTTGCTTCCCCTGTCCACGATTATTATTAAAACAGCCGGGATAGGCTGGTCACAGTTATGGGATATTGTTACGGCGCCCAGATTGGTTGCCTCTTACAAATTGAGCTTTGGGGCATCGTTGATTGCGGCTCTTATTAATGCAGTTTTCGGGCTATTGGTAGCGTGGGTATTGGTTCGCTACACGTTTCCCGGCAAGCGGATTATAGATGGGCTGGTCGATCTGCCGTTTGCGTTGCCGACGGCTGTTGCCGGCATTACCCTCACAACCCTCTACGCTCCCAATGGATGGATTGGCAAGTATTTGTCGCTTATTGGGGTGAAGGGCGCATACTCGCCTTTGGGGGTAGTTATCGCCTTAACCTTTATCGGTTTGCCTTTTGTCGTACGAATGGTTCAACCGGTTCTGCAGACTTTAGACAGGGAGGTGGAGGAAGCGGCTGCCAGCCTGGGGGCAACCCGCTTCCAAGCCTTCACGAAAGTCATCCTGCCTGAATTATTTCCCGCTTTATTGACCGGTTTCGCCCTGGCGTTTGCGCGGGCGTTGGGGGAATATGGCTCGGTTGTTTTCATTTCCGGCAATATGCCGATGCAAACAGAAATAACTCCTCTTCTGATTATGACCAAACTGGAACAATTTGACTATGCCGGTGCCAGCGCCATTGCGGCCGTAATGTTGATCGCCTCTTTTGTACTGCTGTTTTTAATTAATCTTTTACAGTGGTGGCAGAGCCACCGGCATCAGGAAATTTGAGGAGGTGAGTCGAAATGGCTGGAAGTGTTACCCTGCGGCGGGGGATGGAGCCGGAACAAGAGAATTCTAGAATGATAACAGAACGGCCGGCTGTTCGCTGGATATTGACCGGCTTGGCTCTTGGCTATCTTGGATTGATGCTGATCATACCCCTTATTGCCGTCTTTGCGAAAGCTTTTGAACGAGGTATTGAACTGTATATCAACGCCATCGTTTCCGCTGATGCCTTGTCCGCAATTTACCTGACTTTGTTAACAGTCGCAATTGCAGTGCCGATGAATACGGTTTTCGGTTTAGCCGCAGCCTGGGCTATCGCTAAATTCGAATTTAAAGGAAAAAATTTCCTTATAACACTGATTGATCTGCCTTTTGCTATCTCACCTGTCATCGCGGGTTTGATATTCGTGTTTCTTTTCGGTAAACCGGGAATCTTTGGCCCTCTACTGGCAGCCCATGATATAAAAATTATCTTTGCCGTTCCCGGCATAGTCCTGGCTACCGTTTTTGTCACGTTTCCCTTTGTTGCCCGTGAACTGATCCCGCTGATGGAGTCCCAGGGGACAGCTGAGGAAGAAGCGGCTTTGACTCTTGGCGCCAATGGGTGGAAAACTTTTTGGCGGGTTACTTTGCCGAATATCAAGTGGGGATTAATCTACGGGGTGATTTTGACCAGCGCCAGGGCTGTTGGAGAATTCGGCGCGGTATCGGTTGTTTCCGGCCATATCCGCGGGTTTACCAATACTCTGCCGCTGCATGTGGAGATTTTGTACAACGAGTACCAGTTTACAGCAGCTTTCGCCGTTGCGTCCTTGATGACGCTCATGGCGGTTGTCACCCTGGTGGTAAAGAATATCGTCGAGTGGAAAGTACAGCAGCAGGGTCAAGCGGCTGAACTCGAATGAAATTAAAAGGGGCAGTACAGTTATGAGTATTCAGATCGTCAATGTCAGTAAACAGTTTGGCGCCTTTACGGCGTTAAAAGATATTAATCTGACGGTCCCCACCGGCGAACTTGTGGCTCTCCTGGGTCCTTCCGGTTCGGGGAAAACCACTTTGTTACGCATCATCGCCGGTTTGGAAACGGCGGATCAGGGGACCATCCTCTTTAACGGCGAGGATACCAGCAATACCAATGTTCAACAAAGACGGGTAGGATTTGTATTTCAGCACTATGCGCTGTTCCGGCACATGACTGTCTCGGAAAATATCGCTTTCGGGCTAAACGTCCGGCCGCGCAGTCTTCGGCCTTCGAAAAAGGAAATTCAGGAAAGAGTCTATGAACTTTTAAGCCTGGTAAAGCTGGAGGGGTTAGCCAACCGCTATCCTGCCCAACTCTCGGGAGGGCAACGGCAAAGGGTGGCGTTAGCCCGGGCCCTTGCCGTTCAGCCGCAGATGCTGTTGCTGGACGAACCTTTTGGGGCATTGGATGCCAAAGTCCGTAAGGAACTGAGGCGATGGCTGCGGCAGCTCCATGATGAATTGCACATCACCAGCGTTTTCGTTACCCATGACCAGGAAGAAGCCCTGGACGTAGCGGATCGCATTGTAATACTGAACAAAGGTCAGATCGAACAGCTCGGCACGCCGGAGGAAGTTTATGAACATCCTAAGAATCCGTTCGTATACGATTTCCTGGGAAATGTGAACCTTTTTCAAGGCCGCATTCATAAAGGCAGAGTTACTATCGGCTGCATTGAACTGGATGCGCCTGAATATGCCCACACTTTGGACACTCAGGCAGTAAGCTTTGTTCGCCCTTATAATATCGAAATAGAACGGGAACCCCAAGGGCAGGAATTTATCCCGGCGCGCATTCTTTTTATCCGCGCAGTCGGCCCGGTTGTTCACCTGGAATTAAAAAGGGAGGATACCGGCGAACTGGTTGAGGTGGAATTGGGCAAAGAACGGTTTGGACAGCTCAATCTGAAAGCCGGTGAAAATGTATTTGTTAAACCCAAGGACTTAAAAATCTTTATTCCCGAAGATTATGTGATCTAAAACAGATGAACCATCATTCAGGGAGGATAAAGGAAAGTTGTGTGAATTGATGAGATTGGAAGATAAACAACTGGAAACAGATATTCTCATAATTGGCGGCGGGACGGCCGGATGCTTTGCGGCGCTCACAGCCACAGAAAACTCTGATGCCAAGGTGATTATCGCCGAGAAGGCCAACATCAAGCGCAGCGGCTGTCTTGCGGCCGGGGTTAATGCCCTTAACGCGTATATTGTGAAAGGTCAGACCCCGGAAACATACCTCGAATATGTTAAAAACGATTCCGAAGGCTTAATACGGGAGGACCTGGTCTATACCATGGCCCAGCGGTTGAACAAGGTGACTGAGAAGATTGAGAGCCTGGGTTTGGTCATCCAGAAGGACGCCCAGGGAGAGTATGTGTCCAGGGGCACAAGAAACATCAAGATTAACGGCGAGAACATCAAACCCATCCTGGCCGAAACTGTATTAAAGAGTCCGAATATTACCGTGTTGAACCGGGTCAATATGATTGACTATATAATACAAGACGGAAAAGTTGCCGGCGCCTACGGGTTTTCTTTAGACACCAATACTTTTTACGTTATAGCCGCCAAGGCGGTAATCTGCGCTACCGGCGGGGCGGCAGGTCTTTATAGACCCAATAATCCCGGGTTCTCCCGCCATAAAATGTGGTATTGTCCGTTCAATACCGGGGCCGGATATGCAATGGGAATCAGAGCGGGAGCGGAAATGACCACATTTGAAATGCGGTTTATCGCCTTGCGGTGCAAAGATACCATAGCCCCCACCGGGACTATTGCCCAAGGGGTGGGGGCGCAGCAGATCAACAGCCGCGGTGAGGAATACGAGAAGAATTACGGCCTTCCCAAAACTCCCAACCGGGTATTCTCCACAGTTGAGGAAAACAGAAATGGCCGGGGGCCCTGTTATTTAAAAACAACGGGCATCACCGAAGAACAGCAGCAAGAGCTTTACAAAGCTTATCTGAATATGGCGCCAGCTCAGACGCTTAAATGGTTTGAAGCGGGAAAAGGTCCCGCCGGGCAAAACGTAGAGATTGAAGGAACCGAACCTTATATTGTCGGGGGCCATACCGCCAGCGGCTACTGGGTGGATACCGGCAGGGCCACTACCCTGGCAGGCCTTTATGCAGCCGGGGATGTGGCCGGCGGCAGTCCGCAGAAATATGTTACCGGCTGCTTCGCGGAAGGAGAAATCGCGGCATATTCTGCGTTGGAGTATGTAAAAGGAAAAAGCAATATATGGCCGGAAAACGATCAAATTGCCGCGAAGCTGGCAGCCGTTAACGGATTCTTGCAAGGTAGGCCCGGACGGTACGATGAGGAAGATATTGAAGAGGCTATGCAAAAAACAATGGATGATTACGCCGGCGGAATTTCCTCCGGTTACGTCTACAATTCGAAAAAGCTTCAGGTCGCCAAGGCTCGGGTGGATGAGCTGCTCCCTATGTGTCAGGATCTTAAAGCCGACAGTCTTCATCAACTGATGCACATTTATGAAGTGATAGACCGGCTCTACGTTTGCCGGGTGCTTATTCATCATCTGGAAGCGCGGCGGGAAACCAGGTGGCATTCTTTTCAGGAAAATGCCGATTATCCGCAGCGGGATGATGCCAACTGGTTATGGTATGTAAATTCGCGGCTTATCGAGGGACAAGTAAAGATTGTCAGGCGAGAATTAGTTAAAAAGGATGAGGTCTATGAGCATAGTAATCAATAAAGAAAAATGTTGCGGCTGCGGCAAATGCCGTGAAGCCTGTCCCGGAAGCTTGCTATACCCGGCTGACGACGGTAAGACCTGTATTCGCTACCCCAAGGACTGCTGGGGCTGCACTTCCTGTGTTAAAGAGTGCGAATACGGCGCTATTCAGTATTATCTCGGAGCAGAAATTGGCGGTAAAGGCGGTTTTCTTTATACCAGGCAGGAAGGACAGGGAAACTTTCTGCAATGGATTATTGTCGGCCCCGGCGGAGAGGAAAGGATAATCACAATTGATAAAAATAAGGCTAACTCGTACTAGATCCTTTAAGTATCGACTCAGTTACCGAATGACACGAACTATCCTGAAAAACTAAAACGCCGTAAGACAAAGGAACCGGAACCACAGAGACACAGAGAACACAGAGGGACACAGAGAAGGATAGTCAGAGGTTTAGGAGGGCATTGGGCATGGATCATTTGGACAGATTGGAAGCGCAGAGCATTTATATACTGCGGGAGGCTTATAAAAAATTTGGCAAGTTAGGCATGTTGTGGTCAATTGGTAAAGACTCGACCGTTTTACTGTGGCTGGCGAAAAAGGCGTTTTTCGGGCATTGCCCTTTTCCCTTCATTCACGTGGATACCACCTATAAGATTCCCGAGATGATCCGGTTCCGGGACCGGATGGCCAGGGAATACAAGCTTGAGCTTATCGTTCATACGAACGAGGAGGCGTTACAAGCAGGGATGGGTCCGGAAAAAGGGCGCTTAGCCTGCTGTAAGGCGCTTAAGACCGATGGTCTCCAGCAGGTGGTAAGCAAATATGAATTTGAGGGACTTATTTTAGGTATCAGGCGGGATGAGGAAGGCTCCCGCTCGAAAGAAAGAGTTTTCAGTGAGCGTAACAAAGACTCCGAATGGGATTATACCAACCAGCCGCCGGAACTTTGGGACCAGTTCAAAACGGAATTCCCCAAAGGCAACCATATCCGGGTGCATCCCATCCTGCATTGGAACGAAATCGATGTCTGGTCCTACATTGGCAGGGAAAATATTCCCTTAGTTGATCTTTATTTCGCCAAAAGCGGCAAACGGTATAGAAGTCTTGGCTGCGCCCCCTGTACAGGACAAATAGATTCTAATGCAACTACCATTGACCAAATTATTGAAGAACTAAAAAATACCAAAGTGAGCGAGCGGGCCGGGAGGGCTCAGGACCAGGAAGACTCCTACGCCATGCAAAAATTGCGTAAAGACGGTTATATGTAAAGCTATGTAGGAGTCAGGAGTCAGAATTCAGGAGTCAGAATGAGAACCGGCAAATACATTTGAAGACTTGCCGGTATGGCAGAAAGCGCACTTGTTAAATTGCTGGAAGCGTATTCGCGCAGCATTCAAAAATTCCGGCCACTGAATTCTGAATGCATCAATATAACAATCATATGCCGGATGGGAGGCCAATAGAGGATGGACACAGATCGGGAAGTACTTAACGTTGTTGTTGTCGGTCATGTAGACCATGGGAAGTCTACAGTTATCGGCCGGCTGCTGTATGATACCAAGTCCTTGCCGGAAGGGGCAATAGACAGGGTAAAAAGAATTTCCAGGGAAAAGGGCAAACCTTTTGAATATGCCTATCTGCTGGACGCGTTCGAAGAAGAACAAAAACAGGGAATTACCATTGATACCACCCAACTGCAGTTTCACACCGACAAACGGGATTATGTCATTATTGACGCGCCGGGGCACAAAGAATTTCTTAAGAATATGATTTCCGGCGCCGCCAGCGCCGAAGCGGCGCTGCTCATTATCGACGCTTACGAAGGGATTCAGGAGCAGTCGCGCCGGCATGGATATATATTGTCGCTGCTCGGTATCCAGAAGGTCTATGTGCTGGTTAACAAAATGGACCTGATCGATTATTCGCAGGAAAAGTTTACCGAGCTGAGAAGTGAAATGAATGAATTCTTGAATAACCTGCACGTTTATCCACTCAGGTATATACCTGTTTCGGCATTTTACGGCGAGAATATGACTGCCCCCTCGGCTAAAATGCCTTGGTTCAAAGGGGAACCGCTTTTAAAAGCTATCGACTCTTTCGAAAAGGACAAGGGCCTTGAGCAGAAGGCATTACGCTTTCCCATCCAGGATGTGTACAAGTTTGACAGCAGGCGGATCATTGCCGGTAGAATCGAGTCAGGTACATTGACTGTCGGTGATGATGTTGTAATATTACCCAGTGCTAAGGCGACAACAGTGAAAACCATTGAGTACTGGGCCGAAAGAGATAAAAAAAGCAGGGTATCCGCCGGCATGTCGGTTGGAATTACGGTTGAGGACGAGTTCTTTAACCAGCGGGGCGAGTTCGTTGTTCATAAAAATGACGTACCGCATGTTGCGGACATTTTTCGGGCCAATTTGTTTTGGCTGGGGAAAAACCCTCTCGTGAAAAACAAAGAATACAAACTGAAGCTGGTAACCCAGGAAGTTGAATGTGAAATTTATTCGGTACTAAAAGTAATCGACGCTACGACATTGGCGGCGGTTGACGACGCCCAGGCGGTAAAAACAAATGATGTAGCGGAAGTTATTATCCGGACCAGGAAGCCAATCTGTTTTGATGAATTTAAAAATAATCCAATTACCGGCAGGTTTGTTCTTGTCGACGGTTACAACGTCAGCGGCGGCGGAATTGTCTCGGGGCTGTATACTCAAATACAGACAGTTACGAAGTTTGTGAAGAATGAAGCCGCAATAGCGATGGAGGTCAAACTTTTTGACGAATATTTCTATATCCTTGCGGAAAGCGCCATAAGAAGGTTTGCGGCCAAGGCGCATACCTTCGCGGTGGGAGATGTAATTCCTGCCATAGGGAGAACATACGAGTACCCTGAAGATTTTGATGTTCTGGATCTGGAGACCAAGCTGGTGGCGGTTATCAGGAACTTCAAGCTTAAAGATATTGTCAGTTTTCCGGGATATTCCCATAGTTCGGTACCGATACTTGACGCCAACGGTGCTTGGATAAAACTGGATTCTGTCGGCAGTTTTCAAAAGTTTGCAGCGGAAATTGAATTATTAGATACTATAAATGGTGATCAGCTAACCGTGTTTGCCAACAAGTGGCTTGAGTTCTCCAAATTCAGATATATCCAATACAGACAGGCAGGCAGCGAATTGGACAGTGAGTATCACATATAACATAACCCTGCCTGTACCGCGCGAAACTGACAGAAATGCCCCTCAGTTCTGAAAGAAGAACTGTGGGGTATTTCTTACAGGCGGGATAGATCGAAGGGAGTCTCCTGATAGACGTAATAATTGAGCCAGTTGGAAAAGAGCAGGTTGGCAGTGCTGCGCCATATGACAACCGGCGTTTGCGCGGGGTCATCGTTGGGGTAGTAGTTGCAGGGGACGTGAATGGGCAGTCCCTGGGCAACATCACGGTCATACTCGGCTTTGAGGGTAAGGGGGTCGTATTCGGAATGACCGGTGATGAAAATTTGCCTGCCTTTCCGGTCGGCTACGGCGTAAACCCCGGCCATAGCCGATTGGGCGAGTATACGTACGGCGGGGACTTTTTCGATGTCTTCCCGTCTGATCTCAGTATGTCTGGAATGGGGTACATAGAAGATATCGTCAAGACCGCGAAATAGTTTCTCCTCTTCAATAACACATTTTTGGTGAGGAAAAATACCGAACATTTTTTGCGGCAGATCATGCTTGGGAATGCCGTAGTGATAGTACAGGCCGGCCTGGGCCCCCCAGCATATATGGAAGGTTGAGTAAACATGGGTTTTGCTCCATTCCATAATCTTGCAGAGTTCATCCCAGTAAGCTACCTTCTCAAAAGGCATTTGCTCAACCGGCGCGCCGGTAATGATCATACCGTCATACTTTTTGGATTTCACAGCGTCAAATGTTTCGTAAAATTTAATCAGGTGTTCCTGGGGAGTGTTCGTGGGCGAATAAGTGGCAGTATATATAAAATCGACATCCACTTGTAAAGGGGAGTTGCCTAATAGACGCAACAACTGGGTTTCAGTAGTAATTTTCGTAGGCATAAGATTTAACAATAGTATTTTAAGCGGGCGGATATCTTGGGAATATGCCCGGTTTTCATACATGACAAAAATGTTTTCGCCTTCCAGGATGTTAGTAGCAGGCAGGTTGTTAGGAATTTTTATCGGCATTTTTTGTCCTCCTTTTTTGTGGCAACAACAAAGGCCTCTTTCCGAGGAAAGAGGCCTTAACGCGCTTTCCTCTTATCTGTCAGGATTTCTCCTGCTGGAATTAGCACCACTGCAGTTGCCTGCCGGTTGCCGGGTGTCATCAGGCCAGTCCCTCGACCACTCTGGATAAGAGATTTATTCACTTGAATGTGATTTTAGCATGGAAAACATTGAGTGTCAATAACCATTACAGTGAGGTTGTGTTCATTCTGTGATAATGTCACCTTGTTCTATCTTTGGTTTCGGACTGTCCCCTGACTCATTTAGCTGGACCTGCCGCAGTTTCAAATTTAATACAAATTTAACATTTATATGTGCTAAACTGGACGAAAGTCCTATAGAAACAGGATTAAAACTTTGGTACTATAAATAAAGTGATATTAGGATAATATTGGAATACCTGTTATAAACAACGAATTCATGCATAATACGCTAAAATTCATTATAATTGCCAGGGAGGCGAGCATGAACAAGCAAGGATGCTGTGATGCAATCACCAGAATTTTAAAATCAAATAAGGCCAGGATGGCCCTGGCGGCAATCATCCTATTTTCTGTCACCGCTAGGCCAAAGAAATCGACCCTGCCGACAAGGAAGAACTGAAACGGCGTTCCCAAGCGGAAGCCTTGGAACGACAACATAGGGGACAGGAGAAAGACGTATTTCTACAACAGCAGTCGCCGGCTGAGAAAACAACCGTTTTACCCCGAGGAACCCAGTTTCCTCATCAACGACCTTGTCCTCGAAGGAGACAAGGTCGATCACTTTCCGTGGGCCAAAAACATCCTCAAGCCATATCGCGGCCAAGTCAAGAACGGCAGCTATGACGTCTTCGCCGGCCGGCTACAAAACCGAAAATCTTACCTTTGGCTTACCCTTACCTATCCAATGTGATCACGAAAAATGAGAGGTGAAAAACAATGCTTTGCCTGCGAACCAATAATCAAACCACCACCCAACGGCGCCAAAGCCTAAAAAAATGGCTGATCTGGCTCACCGCCATCCTGCAGCTGTGCCAGCCAACCCTGGCCGGCGCCAGCGCCATCGTCGACAAAAGCGCGCCGGGAAGCAACCGGCCCTACGTAGAATTCACCGCCAACGGCCTGCCAGTCGTGCAAATCACCACCCCGTCAGCGGCCGGCGTATCCCGCAACATCTTTCAGCAATTCGACGTCTTTTCCCAGGGACTCATCCTAAACAACTCCCGCGACATAGTAAGTACCCAACTGGCCGGCTATATCGCCGGCAACCCTTTTCTCCTCAAAGGATCAGCCCGAATTATCTTAAGCGAAGTCAGCGGGCCCCAAGCCAGCCATCTGAACGGCTATACCGAAATCGCCGGCCAAAAAGCCGAATTCATTCTGGCCAACCCTAACGGCATCTTTGTAAATGGAGCCGGTTTTATCAACACCAGCCACGCCACCCTCACCACCGGCGCCCCGGTATTCGGCGGCGACGGCAGCCTAAGCGCCTTCCGGGTAAGCGGCGGCCAAATCAGCATAGACGGCGCCGGACTCAACGGCGGCGACACCGACCGGGTGGACCTCATCAGCCGGGCGGTAACCGCCAATGCCGGTATCTGGACCAACGAACTCAACGTCGTCACCGGTGCCAATGAAGTAAAATATAACTCGTTAACCGCAGCCAACATTACCCCTGACAGCAACAAACCCGCCGTAGCCATAGACGTAGGCGCCTTAGGCGGCATGTACGCCAACAAAATCTACCTTGTCGGCACCGAACAAGGGGTAGGGGTGAACAGCCAGGGAATAATTTCGGCAATCACCGGCGACCTAACCGTCACCGGTGAAGGCAAAGTCACCCTTGCCGGCAACACAACCGCCGGGGAAAATATCTATATTTCCGCGCAAGGCGGCCTCGATACCCAGGACCTAGTATACGCCGCAAAAAGCGCCAACCTTACCACCCCGGCCGGACTCACCAACGCCGGACTCATCGCCGCCGGAGAGCACACCACCCTTACCGCAGCTGCCGTTGACTCAACCGGCACAATCGGCGCCGGCATAAATAGCGACGGAACCATCGCCCCAAACGGCGACATCAACATCACAACAACCGGCAGCACAAAAGCCGGCGGGCAGAACACAGCCGCCGGTAATCTAACCATTCGGGCCGCAGCCGTCGACCTAAGCGGCGCCAACACCTACGCCGGTCAAAACATAAACCTCACAGCCCGGACGGGGGACATTGCCAACACCGGCGGGACAATACAAGCCATGGGCAGCCTTAACGCCAAAGCTAACGGAACACTCAGCAACGACCAAAACCCCGTCGGGACCAAAGGACAGCTCCAGGCCGACCAAATCACCATAACCGCCGGATCCGTCAGCAACATGGGCGGCGTAATCAGCCAAACCGGAACAAAAACCACCCTGATAACAGCTCAAGGCACGATCAACAACTCCCGGGGAGAAATTGGGACTCACGGCGACAAACTGACAATAGAGGCCGCAGAACTAAATAACACTACAGGGAAAATCATCCATGCCGGTGGACAAGAATTAACCATCCGGACAAGCGGCGACACGATAAACACCAGCGGACAAATCGGCGCCAACGGCGCCAACCTGACAATCGAAGCTCAAAACCTCATCAACACCAAAGGGTCAATCGTCCATGCCGGCGCCCAAAACCTAACACTCAAGACGGCAGGAGACACCCTCAACACCGGGGGACAAATTGACACAAACGGACAACTTACCCTCACCGCCCAAAACCTTGACAACTCCAGCGGCCAAATCAACAGCCAAAAAGACATGGACATCCGCCTCGGTTCCGGTCTAATCAATGAAACCGGTGTCATTCGCGGCGGCAGCGCGGTAAAAATAGCGGCTGCCGACACCGTCCACAACCGGCGGGGAACCATCGAGGCCGGCCAGGGACTGAATATAAGAGCCCGATCCCTGCAAAATGAAAACGGTCGGGTGGCCAACCTGGATAGCGGCCTGTTGACCATCACCGTCCGTCAGGACATCAACAATCAAGGCGGCCAAATCGGTAGCAACGGAAAGGCCGAGCTCACAGCCAATACAGTCAACAATCAAAGCGGCACCCTCACCGCCCAAAACAACCTAACCATCCGGGTAGGGGCAAAACTGGACAGTAATGAGGCCAGCACCATCGCCGCCGGCGGCGACCTGACCATCAACAGCGGCGGCGCCATCAACCTGGCCGGCTCAACCACCGCCAATCAAAACATCACCCTCACCGCCCAAGGCGACATTCATAACCAAGGTACCGTCTACGCCGGCCGAGATGCAACCCTTGCCGCCCAAGGCGCCCTCACCAATACCGGCACCCTTGCCGCCCAAAACAACATAACCATCAATGTAGGGGAAAGACTGGACAGTAATGAGGCCAGCACCATCGCTGCCGGCGGCGCCCTTGCCATCAACAGCGGCGGCGTCATCAACCTGGCCGGCGCGACCACCGCCAATCAAAACATCACCCTCGCCGCCCAAGGCGATATAAATAACCAAGGTACCGTCTATGCCGGCCAAGATGCTGCCATTGGCGCCGGCGGCGCCCTCACCAATACCGGCGCCATCACCGCCGGCGGCAACACCGGCATTACGGCCAACACCGTATCCTCCAGCGGTACCCTTGGGGCAGGCGTTACCCGTGAAGGTAAACTTGGCGGCAGTGGCAATCTCACGGTGGTTGCCCAAGACACCCTCACCGCCACCGGCCAAAACCTAGCCGCCGGCAATATGCTCCTGCAAGGAACAGCTATTAACCTGACCGGGGCCGTGAACCAGGCAGGAGGCAGTGCCGCCCTTCGCGCCACAACAGGAGACATCACCCATACGGGCGCAAGCCTGGATGTGGGCGACAAGCTTGACATCAGCGCTGCCAAGACCTTTAATAATGACAAAAATGCCGGGGGAACCGCCGGACAAATCCAGGCGGGTCAAGTAACCATCACCGCCGCCAACATAGCCAACCGAGGCGGCAGCATCCTGCAGATCGGCAGCGAAGAAGCCGCCATAACCGCAGCCCATACCCTCGACAACAGCGGCGGTAAAATTGCCGCCAATGGCGCCGCCAAGATAAAAGTCGGCGAACTTATCAACCAGGGAGGCAGCATCCAAACCTCCGGGCTTGATAATAACAATCTGGTCCTTGATGCCCGCGGCAGCATCAACAACAGCCTATATAACGGACAGGCGGGAATCATCAGTGCCGGCGGCAGCACAACCATAACCGCCGACAGCCTCAACAACAGCCAGGGACAAATTACCGCCGGTCAAACCTTAAGCGCAACAGTTACCCAAGACATCACCAATACGCAAGGACTACTGGCGGCCAACCAAAACGCCGCCGTCAGCGCCGGCCGGATCCACAACACCCAGGGCACCATCGCCGCCGTACAGGGGCAAGCCGACGTCACCGCGGCCACCGGTATTCTTGATAACACGGCAGGGCGGGTGGAAGCCCAAAAGGAAACCCGCATCTTCGCCATTGGCTTAAACAACACAGAAGGTGTCATCCTCGGCGGCAGCCTGGACGTCAACACCAATAACCAACGGACTGACAACACGCGCGGCAGTATCGCCGCCGCCGGCCCGGCCACCATCCGCAGCGGCATCTTTATCAACGAAGCCGGCCTGGTTCAGGCAGCAGGCGATCTCATCCTCGACACCGGCGGGCAAACCCTTGCCAACACCAATTCCGGCGCCACCGGCGGTATCATTGGCCGCGGCAGCGTCAACCTGCTCACCGGCAGCCTTACCAACCAGGCCGGCTACATTTACGGCGAAAATACACTTACAGTAAAAAGCGCCGACATCAACAATAGCCAGGGCGGTCTGCTGACCAGCGCCGGGGCAATGGACATCACCGCCGCCTCGCTAAACAACCAGGGCGGACAAATCCAGGCGGGTCAAGTAACCATAACCGCCGCCGACATAGCCAACCGAGGCGGCAGCATCCTGCAGACCGGCAGCGAAGAAGCCGCCATAACCGCAGCCCATACCCTCGACAACAGCGGCGGCAAGATTGCCGCCAATGGCGCCGCCAAGATAAAAGTCGGCGAACTTATCAACCAGGGAGGCAGCATCCAAACCTCCGGGCTTGATAATAACAATCTGGTCCTTGATGCCCGCGGCAGCATCAACAACAGCCTATATAACGGACAGGCGGGAATCATCAGTGCCGGCGGCAGCACAACCATAACCGCCGACAGCCTCAACAACAGCCAGGGACAAATTACCGCCGGTCAAACCTTAAGCGCAACGGTTACCCAAGACATCACCAATACGCAAGGACTACTGGCGGCCAACCAAAACGTCGCCGTCAGCGCCGGCCGGATCCACAACACCCAGGGTACCATCGCCGCCGTACAGGGGCAAGCCGACGTCACCGCAACCACCGGTATTCTTGATAACACGGCAGGGCGGGTGGAAGCCCAAAAGGAAACCCGCATCTTCGCCATTGGCTTAAACAACACAGAAGGTGTCATCCTCGGCGGCAGCCTGGACGTCAACACCAATAACCAACGGACTGACAACACGCGCGGCAGTATCGCCGCCGCCGGCCCGGCCACCATCCGCAGCGGCATCTTTATCAACGAAGCCGGCCTGGTTCAGGCAGCAGGCGATCTCATCCTCGACACCGGCGGGCAAACCCTTGCCAACACCAATTCCGGCGCCACCGGCGGTATCATTGGCCGCGGCAGCGTCAACCTGCTCACCGGCAGCCTTACCAACCAGGCCGGCTACATTTACGGCGAAAATACACTTACAGTAAAAAGCGCCGACATCAACAATAGCCAGGGCGGTCTGCTGACCAGCGCCGGGGCAATGG